>NZ_JADBEC010000001.1:1840000-2140000 GCF_014873945.1 Rhizobium viscosum
TATGTTGATACGAGAGCGGGTGCACTGAGCGAAGGTGGCGACATCGTCCAACTCTTAAGGAGCGGGCTGCTGAAAGAGAGTGATATACGTGGTGAGTTGGCAGAGCTGATATCGGGCGCCCGTGACGGGCGGAAAGATGCACAAGAGATCACTCTCTTCAAATCCGTTGGTGCAGCGCTCGAGGATCTGGCCGCCGCCATCCTTGCCTATGAAATGGTGACGAGCCAAAAGTGAAGACCATGCCTTCTTTGCCGGAGCTTCCGGTTTCGCATGTGCTGCCCGATATCAGCGCGGCGCTTGGCAAGAAGAAGCGCGCGGTACTTTCGGCTCCTCCGGGCGCCGGGAAAACGACGCTCGTACCGCTTCATCTGCTTGGCCAGGCCTGGCGCGGCGATGGGAAGATAATCCTGCTGGAACCCCGCCGGCTGGCGGCACGCGCCGCGGCAAGCCGCATGGCGTCTCTGCTGGGCGAGCAGGTGGGCGAAACGGTCGGTTACCGCATGCGCCTGGACAACAGAATATCGGCGAGGACGCGGATCGAGGTTGTTACCGAGGGCGTCTTTGCCCGCATGATTCTCGATGATCCCGAACTCTCTGAAGTCTCCACCGTCATCTTCGATGAATTCCATGAGCGGTCGCTGGACGCCGATTTCGGCCTTGCGCTGGCGCTCGACGTTCAATCGGCGCTTCGCGAGGATCTTCGAATCCTTGTGATGTCGGCCACGCTCGATGTCGAGCGGGTGGCTGCATTGCTTGATCATCCGCCTATCATCGAAAGTACGGGGCGAAGCTTTCCGATTGATATTCGCTATCAGGACCGACCAGGCGGCGAGCGTATTGAAGACGCGATGGTGCGGGCGATCGTCGGTTTTCATGCAAGCGAATCCGGATCGATTCTCGCTTTCCTTCCTGGTCAGGCGGAGATCACCCGGACGGCAGAGCGGCTCGAGGGGCGGTTCGGCGCCGAGACGCTGATTGCACCGCTCTACGGCAATCTCAGCCAGAAGGAGCAGGATGCGGCGATCCGCCCTTCGGCACCGGGCACGCGCAAAATCGTGCTTGCGACCTCGATTGCCGAAACTTCGATCACCATCGACGGCGTGCGGATCGTGATCGACAGCGGGCTGCAGCGACTGCCGGTCTTCGAGGCATCGACGGGCATCACGCGGCTGGAAACCGTGCGGGTGTCTCGTGCGTCGGCCGATCAGCGTGCCGGCCGCGCCGGAAGAACAGAGCCGGGCATCGCCCTCCGCCTCTGGCATCAGGGGCAGACGGCGGCGCTTCCGGCGTTCACCCCACCACAGATTCTTTCGAGCGATCTTTCCGGTCTCGTGCTCGATCTTGCCCATTGGGGCGTTCAGGACACAAAATCGCTGGCCTTTGTCGATCAACCGCCGGAGACGACGATCAAGGAAGCGCGCGCGCTGCTGGTGCAGCTCGGGGCGCTGGACAAGGACGGCGCGTTGACGGCGCGCGGAAAGGTGATGCGCGACCTCGCCCTGCCGCCGCGGCTGGCTGCCATGGTGGTTTCGGCTGGTGAATCGGGTCATGCCAAGGATGCGGCGCTGATCTCCGTGCTTTTGACCGAGCAAGGGCTCGGCGGCGCCAGTATCGATCTGGAAGAGCGCCTCCGACGGTTCAAAGGCGAAAAGGGCGAAAGGGCCGAGGCTTCGAGACGGCTCGCGGGAAGGCTCTCGGAAGGCTTCAACAAGGTTTCGAGTGCTGAATCTGCGCATGCAGGAAGGCTTCTGCTGCACGCTTTCCCGGATCGGGTCGCACTTCAGCGTGGCGCGCGCGGGCGATATGTCATGGCGAATGGCCGCGGCGCGGAGCTGGCGGAGACCGAGCGGCTGGCCGGCAGCCAAATGCTCGTCATTGCCGATCTGACGGGCCGGGCCGCGCAGGGGAGAATTCTGGCGGCGGCGGACGTCTCCCGTGCCGACATAGAAGTTGAGCTGCCGGGTGAAATACGGACGGACGACCAGACCTTTTTCGATAGGCAGAGCCGGCAGGTGCGGGCACGTCGAGCCACAAGGCTCGGCGCGATCGTTTTCGAGGAAGCGCCGCTTCCGCGCCCCTCGGGCGAGGCGGTGGTGCGGGCGCTTGCGCAGGGATTGCAGGAGTTGGGGCTCGATCAGCTTCCCTTTTCCAAGGAGGCTCTGCAGCTTCGGGAGCGGATCGGCTTCCTGCACCGGACGATCGGTGAACCATGGCCCGATATGAGCGACGAAGCACTGCTTGACCGCATGGAAGACTGGTTCACCCCTTTCCAGACGGACGCGCGAGGGCTTTCGGATATTTCCGCCTCCGGCCTCTCCAACGGGCTGATGGCACTCGTGCCGCACGACCTGCAGCGCGATCTCGCACGGCTTGCACCGACGCATTTCGAGGCACCGACGGGGCAGCGCCATCCGATCCAGTATGACGGCGAAGAACCGACGCTGACGATCCGGGTACAGGAGCTTTTCGGTCTCAAGCAGCATCCGGCGGTCGCTGGTGGACGATTGCCCCTGCTGCTGGAGCTCACTTCGCCGGCCCACAGGCCAATCCAGACGACCCGCGACCTGCCCGGTTTCTGGGCTGGCTCGTGGAGGGATGTGCGCGCTGACATGCGGGGGCGTTATCCAAGGCATCCCTGGCCGGAGAAGCCCGACGAAGCGGCGCCGACGACAAGGGCAAAGCCTCGTGGTACATAATCTGCCGTCCTTGGAGCGCTGTGCGTCGATGCTGTAAGAGTATGGGCTGTAGGAGTATGGCGTGACTGAGAAGACTGAAACCCAGACACAGGAAGACAGGCTGAGCAGCCGCCGGCTGCGCTTGCAGACTTTGGTGCGATTGCGATGGCTGGCGGTCACCGGTCAGGCCGTAACGGTCTTTATCGTCGCCTTCCTGTTGAAATTCCCCCTGCCGCTGGTTGCCAGCTGCTCGCTGATTGCGGCACTCGCCTGGGTGAATTTCTATCTGATGATCCGCTATCCGCCGACCCACCGACTTGAGCCGCCTGCCGCTTTCGCGCTTTTGGGTTTCGATCTTCTGCAGCTCTGCGCGCTGCTGTTCATTACCGGCGGCCTTGCCAATCCCTTCGCGGCATTGGTCTGCGTTCCCGTCATCATTTCATTCGCCTCACAGCCGATCCGCTACAGCACGGCATTGATCGGCTTTGCGATGGTCTGCATTACCGTGCTTGCCTTTTCGCCCTTCCCGCTTCCGTGGTTCGACGGGATGGAAATCAATGTGCACAATGTCATGCAGTTCGGCGTCTGGTGCTCGATCGCCTCGACGATGGCCTTCGCCGCCTTCTATGCCTACCGGGTGTCGATGGAGGCGAGCCAGCTTGCCGACGCGCTGGCGGCAACCGAGCTGGTGCTGCAGCGGGAGAAACATCTTTCCCAACTCGACGGGCTTGCGGCCGCTGCAGCCCATGAGCTCGGCACGCCGCTTGCCACGATCAGCGTCGTTGCCAAGGAGATGGAGCGCGAACTCAAAAACGACGACCGGTTCCGCGAGGATGTGCAGCTTCTACGCAGTCAGAGCGAACGCTGCCGCGATATCCTTCGCCGGCTGACGACGCTCTCTGCCGAGGGCGAGGCGCATATGCGCCGGCTGCCCCTCTCCTCGATGATGGAAGAGATCGTCGCGCCGCATCGCGAATTCGGCATCAAACTGGAGCTGGTGGAGAAGAGCCCACGCAGGGGCGAGCCTGTTACCGACCGCAATGCCGGCATCATGTACGGGCTCGGCAACCTGATCGAGAATGCCGTCGACTATGCGCGGGAGAAAGTGACGGTCACGGTCGAGCACGATCACGAAAAGGTGCTCATCGTCATCGAGGACGACGGCAACGGCTACGCGCCCGATATTCTGACGCGGATCGGAGAACCCTACGTCACCAAACGGCAGAAGGAAGATACGGCTGGAGGCCTGGGACTGGGGCTTTTCATCGCCAAAACGCTGCTGGAGCGCTCCGGCGCATCTCTGGTTTTCGAAAACCGCGATCCGGAAAATGCCGGTGCTCGCATTCGAATCGAATGGCCGCGCGTATTGATAGACGCAAATTCGACAAAATGACTTTGTGGGCATAAACAGGATATAAGCGGTTGACGCATTTCCGACGCTCAACTGCCGGGACCGTAGCAATGACAGATCAGAACCACGAGATTTCCGCCGGCTCCAACGAGGAGCATATCGGGCCTGACCCGAGCCTGCTGATCGTCGACGACGACGGCCCCTTTCTCCGTCGCCTGGCACGGGCTATGGAGGCACGCGGCTTTCATGTGGAAACGGCCGAATCGGTGGCGGAAGGTGTGGCCAAGTCCAAGGGCAGGCCGCCGAAATATGCGGTGGTCGACCTAAGACTCGGCGACGGCAATGGTCTCGATGTTATCGAAGCGATTCGCCAGCGGCGTGACGACACACGCATCATTGTGCTGACGGGCTACGGCAATATCGCCACCGCCGTGACCGCCGTGAAGCTCGGGGCTGTGGATTACCTGGCAAAACCCGCCGACGCCGATGATGTGTTTGCGGCGCTGACGCAACGGCCAGGGGAAAAGGCGGAACTGCCTGAGAACCCCATGTCGGCGGATCGCGTACGCTGGGAGCATATCCAACGTGTCTATGAAATGTGCGAGCGCAACGTGTCTGAGACGGCGCGCCGGCTCAACATGCATCGCCGTACCCTACAGCGCATCCTCGCCAAACGCGCACCGAAATAATTAGACATCGTCCACGTTGAACGGTTTGCCATTTGCCCATTCGGCCATCATCAGCCGCTGCGCTGCTGCACGCGAGAAGTTAAGCGTAACAGCCTTGCGGGTCGCCGGCGGCAGGCGGTGTTCGGGTGCTTCACGCAGCATATGCGCCCCGTAACCATCTGAAAGAAAAAGGCCGCACTCCTCCGGGAAGATATCCAGGGGCACATCCTGGTGTGTTGCGAAGAATAGCCGATCGCAATGCAGACGGTAATCCGGCCATTTGCGATCGACCTTAAAGTCCTCGATCGACGTCTTGATCTCGATGATCCAGAGCTCTCCTTTTTCAGAGATTGTAATCAAATCGGCCCGGCGGCCGCTCGCCAGCGGCAGTTCCGGCAGCACCGCGTGGCGCATATCGTGGAGCAAAATCTGCATGCCACGGCGCACCATCATGGCCCTGTCCGATTGCCGGCCATCGATTAACGGATTGTTATTGTAAACGCTCAAAATCGTCATGGATAACCATCAAGTGGGGTTGGCCGTTGTTGCAAAAAAGCCATGCGCTTTTAATTTGCGGCTCAGATGGATTTTGTCGCACCGCACCAGCCTTGCAAAGGCAAAGTTAATCGAAAATAAACCATAAATAACGATGGTCGAAAGACTATCCTCCAATTGCCCAAAACCTTCACGAGTCATCCATGCGCATCCGCAATGCATTCCCTGTATTTGGCCTGCTGGCGACCCTGGCACTGGCCGGTTGCTCCACGACGTCCGAGACTGCGTCCAACGACAAGGGCGCGGGTCCGACCGTTCAGACGGCACAAATCTTCAACGACGCCTATGGCGTAACCTCGGATGCCGGATACTCTCTGCCGGCAATACCGATCAACCGCGTCAAGCCGGAATTCCGCCGCCAGATCGTCAGCTACCAGAGCGACGAGCGTCCCGGCACGATCATCGTCAACACGCGTGAGCGTCACCTCTATTATATCCTGCCCAACGGCAAGGCCGTCCGCTACGGCATCGGCGTCGGCAAGCAGGGCTTCGCATGGTCCGGCACGGCTTACGTCGCCTGGAAGCAGGAATGGCCAAACTGGCACCCGCCGAAGGAAATGGCCGTTCGTCGTCCTGAAATCGCTAAGTATGTCGAAGACGGCATGGGTCCAGGCCTCACCAACCCGCTCGGCGCACGTGCCATGTACCTCTTCAACGAAGAGGGCAAGGACACGCTCTTCCGCCTGCACGGCACTCCGGAATGGGCCTCGATCGGCACTGCCGCTTCGTCGGGCTGCATCCGCCTGATGAACCAGGACGTGATCGATCTCTACAGCCGCGTCCGTCCGGGCAAGACCACCTCCAAGGTCATCGTTATCCAGTAAGCTAAAAACCGAATTCGGTATAAAAAAGGCCGCCGGACTTTAGGTTCGGCGGCCTTTTTGTATCTGCAGGTTCAGGCTCGCGAGGTCTGCTTCGCCTTGAGCTCGATGCGGCGGCGATGCAGGACCGGCTCGGTGTAGCCGTTCGGCTGTTCCCTGCCCTTCAGGACCAGATCGAGTGCTGCCTGGAAGGCGATCGAATCATCGAAGTGTCCGGCCATCTGGATATAGGCCGAATCGCCGGCATTCTGCTGGTCGACGACAGCGGCCATACGCTTCATCGTTTCGATGATCTGCTCCTTCGTGACGATCTTGTGGTGCAGCCAGTTCGCCATGTGCTGGGCGGAAATCCGCAGTGTCGCGCGATCTTCCATAAGGCCGACATTGTTGATGTCAGGCACCTTGGAGCAGCCGATGCCCTGGTCGACCCAACGCACGACGTAACCCAGAATGCCCTGGGCATTGTTGTCGAGTTCGCGCTGGATTTCTTCCGGCGTCCAGTTCGGCCGTACAACGACCGGCACCGAGAGGATATCGGAGAGCTTGGCGCGGGTGCGATCCTTCAGGCCCTCCTGCACCTTGGCGACATTGATCTGGTGGTAGTGCGTGGCATGCAGAGTGGCGGCCGTCGGTGACGGCACCCAGGCGGTATTGGCGCCGGCCTTCGGATGGGCGATCTTCTGCTCCAGCATCGCGGCCATCAGATCTGGCATGGCCCACATCCCCTTGCCGATCTGCGCGTGGCCGGAGAGGCCGCATTCGAGGCCGATATCGACATTCCAGTTTTCGTAGGCGCCGATCCAGGCGGCCTGCTTCATGTCGCCTTTGCGGATCATCGGGCCGGCTTCCATAGAAGTGTGGATTTCATCGCCGGTGCGATCGAGGAAGCCCGTGTTGATGAAGACGACCCGTTCGCGGGCAGCCCGGATGCATTCCTTGAGATTGACCGTCGTGCGGCGCTCCTCGTCCATGATGCCCATCTTGATGGTGTTACGTGCCATGCCGAGGGCATCTTCAACGCGGGAGAATATCTCGACTGCGAAGGCGACCTCTTCGGGGCCATGCATCTTCGGCTTGACGACATACATGGAGCCGACGCGCGAATTCTTACGGCGTCCCGATGGGCCGACATCATAAAGCGCGATGAGACCGGTGATCACGGCATCCATGATGCCCTCCGGCACCTCGTTGCCGTCGCGATCGACGATCGCCGGATTGGTCATGAGGTGACCGACATTGCGCACGAGCATCAACGAGCGGCGATGCAGTTCGAAGGTCTCACCGTCGGGCGCCGTGTAGGCGATATCCGGATTGAGCTTGCGAACGAATGTCGAACCGGCTTTGGCCACCTCCTCCTGCAGGTCGCCCTTCATCAGGCCGAGCCAATTGCGGTAAACGACGACCTTGTCCTCGGCATCGACAGCGGCAATGGAATCTTCGCAGTCCATGATCGTGGTGATGGCCGATTCCAGCCAGACGTCGGAAATATGAGCCGGATCGGTCTTGCCAATCGGGGTCGAGGCATCAAGCACGACCTCGATATGGATGCCGTTATTCTTCAAGAGAATATGGGTCGGCGCATTCGCATCGCCGCGATAGCCGGCAAAGTGTCCGGCATCTTTCAGCGCCAGTGCTTTGCCATCGACGGCAACAATCGCCAGAGCACCATTCTTGACGGCGAAGGAGCCGACATTCTTCCAGGAGCTGCCGCTGAGGGGAACGGCGGAATCGAGGAAATTGCGCACCCAGGCGATGACCCTTTCGCCGCGCTTGGGGTTGTAGCCCTTGCCCTTTTCGGCGCCATCCGTTTCCGGGATGGCATCGGTGCCATAGAGTGCGTCATAGAGCGAACCCCAGCGGGCATTGGCGGCATTCAACGCGTAGCGGGCGTTCATGACGGGAACGACGAGCTGCGGGCCGGCAAGAGAGGCGATCTCGGCATCGACATTGGCAGTCGAAACCTGAAAATCCGGGCCCTCAGGCAGGAGATAGCCGATCTCTTTCAGGAAGGACTGATAGGCGTCCATATCCGTCGGTGCGCCGTTCCGGCGATACCAGTCGTCGATCTTTGCCTGCAGCTGATCGCGCTTCAAAAGCAGCGAGCGGTTCTTCGGCGCCAGATCATGCACGACCGCCGAGAAGTCGGCGAAGAACTTGTCCGCATCGATGGCGAGGCCCGGCAACGCCTCCTTCACGAGGAAATCATGAAGGACGGCTTCGATGAAGAGACCATTCTTTTCAATGCGGCTCATGCGGTGTCTCCCTTGCAGTGGCAGCTTTTCATGCTGCCACTTTGCCCGGCTTTCATTCACAGTCAATTCAGCAACAATTCGAAAGATTTATGCAGGCTTGGAAACAGTCCGGCGGGTCACGCGCATCGGAAGGCCGTTTTGCGGCTGCGTCGTCAGCTTCTGCACCGGCCAGGGATTCGTCTGATCGGTCGAATCGAAACGATAGTGCTGCATCAGGACGGCCAGTGCGATAACCGCCTCCTGAAGCGCAAAGGTGGCGCCGATGCAGACGCGCGGACCAGCGCCGAAAGGCAGGAATTGAAAACGGCCGATGGAGGCACGGTTTTCCGGCAGAAATCGCTCCGGCATATAGGCGCGCGGCCGATCCCAATGGAGCTCATGGCGATGCAGCGTCCAGGGCATGACGAGCACGGTGACGCCAGCTTCGATTTCGACACGCTCGCCCTTGGGGCTGGTCCAGGAATCATCTGCGATGGCAGCGCGATTGATCGAAGGAGCTGGCGGATAAAGGCGGAGCGCCTCCTCGAAGGCGGCATGCGTCTGCGGCATCAGATCCGGCCATTCGACCGGCTCTGCGCCTGATGCAAGGACCCTATCGATCTCCTCTTCCATCGCGTCGCGGATATGCGGGCTGTTGGAGACACAATAGAGCGTCCAGGCGAGCGCGCGGGCAGTTGTCTCGTGGCCGGCACCGATGAAGGTCAGGATATTATCCTCGATCTCCTCCTTCGTCAGGCCATCGGGACCGGCCTGCTCCAGCAGCAGGGTCAGGAAATCGTTTGGTGCCGTGCTACGGTCGGCCTTCATCTTGGCAAGCCGCATATCCATGGTGTTGCGGACGATGGCGCGGAATTTCTCCAGGACCTTCTGGCCGCCGATGCGTGTCACACGTGGAACCCAGGACGGCGCCCGCAGCAGATCCATCGGATCGACGCGGCCCATGCGGTGCAGCAGCTCGTTGACATCATCGGCAAAGTGGCCGCTCGATGTGACGATCTCACCGGAAAACAACGTGTCGGCGAGAATGGCGAAGGTCAGCTCCGTCATGTCGGTGCTGATATCGAAAATCGTGCCGGCCTCGCCGGCATCTGCATATTTGCGGGCGTAGTCTTCCGACTGGCGCAGCATCTGGCTTGCAAAGCCCTTGGCATGCCGGGGCGTGAAGACAGGGGCGACTGCCTTACGCGAGCGCTTCCAGACAGGGCCTTCCGCCGTCAGAAGCCCATCGCGGAGGATCGGGCGCAGGACGAGTTGACGGACATCGGACATGCGGTAGTTGTTGGCGTTATCGACCAGCACATGTTTGATAAGGCCGGGATCGTTGACGATCAGCGTTCTCTGGCCGAAGAAATTGGTGCGGATCCAGGGCAGCGTATAGGACGGTTCGCCCCAGAGCTCGAGCGGGTTGCGGAAAATCGTCCTGATGATCTCAAGCCGCGACGGAGGCACGGTGCGCGGCAGCGGTGCCGGCGGTACGAAGGGTTCCGGACGCATGTCCATCAGCATAGCCTTTCCCGGGAGATATCGTCTTCCCGGCAGGCCTGAAGTTAGAGCAGGCCCTTGAGCTGGTCCAGTTTGTCGTTGATCAGCCAGCCGTAATAATTCTCTTCCGGCCAGACCATCGTGCCGGAGGAGCGATTCTTAGCGGCAAGGGCTGCGGCGCGCTGGCGGGAATTGCCAACATTATAAAGCGTCGCCGTAACCCCCGGATTGTTAGAGATATCCATGCCGGCGATCTCCTTGTAGTCGTCGATCGACCGGCGGATCGAGGCCGCGACGAAGGCGAGCGAGATGTCTGGGTCCATGATCGCCTTGTAGACGGAGCCGGCATTCTTTTCGTTGAGCTTCGGATAGCCGGAAACACGGGACACCAGATCGGACAGCATCAACGCTGTCAGTGGGTTGACCTGGCCGAGGCCGAAGGTCTGGCCGGCATAGAAGGGCTGGAAGAAGACGGCGCTGAAGCGATTGTTGGGGAAGCTCTTGCCGTCGACCGTCTTGCCGCGGAAATCGCTTTCCCAGACATCCTCGCGGCAGCTCCAGAGCGTGTAGGAATCGCTCTTGCCGTTGCAGGCGGCAAATTGCGGCCGGTCGACGAAATCGTCGACACTCTCGCCATCATAGGCAAAACGGAAGCTCTGACCGGCATAGGAAGCGGCCTTCACATAGTAGGCCTGCAGGCGGTCATAGGCATCGACATTATAAGTATGTTCGCCGACGATCGCGCCGATCACATGAATGGGATTGATACCATAGGCATTCGAAACCTTCTTGATCTTGCCCATGAGTTCATGGTCGGTCGACAGGAGGTCGTACACCTTCTCATATTTGATATCGAAGGTCGTCTTGGTGCCCTTGGTGCGGCGGACCGAAGCGCCTGGAATATCCGGCTGCTCGGCATGACGGTTGCCGGGCGGAACAGCCTGCGCCGCAAGCGCAGGAACCGAACTCGCAATGGTCATGGCAATCACAAGGCTTGTCAAAAGGCGTCGCACGATCTGCTTTCCCGTCTTTCCCTGTCGTCTTCGTGTCGCGGCTGACTGAACCAGAATCTTGTCCGAATAAAGCCGTACAAAAAACAAAGCGGGCCTTTCACTAAAAAGTAAAAGGCCCGCTGTCGAGAGTTCAGATCGTCAAAGTTTCTGCGTTAGCTGCGCAAAGACAGGAAACGATGTTTCCCGATCACAGGATGAAGCGCGACAGGTCGGTATTCTGCGCAAGATCGCCGACATGCTCGCGCACGTAAGCGGCGTCGATCTTCACATCCGTACCGGCGCGATCCGGTGCGTTATAGGAGATGTCGTCCAGTACCCGCTCCATGACCGTCTGCAAGCGGCGCGCGCCGATATTTTCGACGGAGGAGTTCAGATGGACGGCGACATCGGCGAGCGCATCGATCGCGTCATCGGTGAAATCGAGCGTCAGGCTTTCGGTTTCCATCAGCGCCTTGTACTGGCGAATGAGGCTTGCCTCTGTTTCCGTCAGGATGCGGCGGAAGTCTTCCTTGTTCAGCGGACGAAGCTCGACGCGGATCGGCAAGCGGCCCTGCAATTCCGGCAGCAGATCCGACGGCTTGGAAACATGGAAGGCGCCGGAGGCGATGAAGAGGATGTGATCCGTCTTCACCGGGCCGTATTTGGTCGAAACCGTCGTGCCTTCGACGAGCGGCAGCAGGTCACGCTGGACGCCTTCGCGGGAAACGCCAGCACCGGCGCCGCCGTCACGAGCCGCGATCTTGTCGATTTCGTCGAGGAAGACGATGCCGTCATTTTCAACCGAGCGCACAGCCTCGCGCTGAATGACTTCATTATCGATCAGCTTGTCGGACTCGTCGCGGACCAGGTCGGTGTAGGAGGCCTTCACCGTGGTACGCACCTTCTTGGTGCGGCCGCCCATCGCCTTGCCGAACATTTCCGACAGGTTCAGTACGCCGATATTGGCGCCCGGCATGCCGGGAATATCGAAGCCGCCCATTCCGGAGCCGGTATCGGCTACTTCGATATCGATTTCCTTGTCGTCGAGTTCGCCATTGCGCAGCTTCTTGCGGAAGCTTTCGCGTGTGGCAGGCGAGGCCGTCGCACCGACCAGCGCATCGAGAACACGCTCTTCGGCGCTCATATGGGCCTTGGCCTGAACCTCCGTACGCTTCTTTTCGCGTATGAGGCCGATGCCGACCTCGACGAGATCGCGGATGATCTGCTCGACATCACGGCCGACATAACCGACCTCGGTGAACTTCGTAGCCTCGACCTTGATGAAAGGTGCGCCGGCGAGCTTGGCGAGGCGACGGGAGATTTCCGTCTTGCCGACGCCGGTCGGACCAATCATCAGGATATTCTTCGGCATAACTTCATCGCGCAGGCTCGGATCGAGCTGATGACGGCGCCAGCGGTTGCGCAACGCAATCGCTACGGCGCGCTTGGCCTCATGCTGGCCGATGATGTAGCGATCGAGCTCGGAAACGATCTCGCGGGGAGAAAAGGTTGTCATAGTCTGTCATTCTCCTGGCGGTCCAGGGCCATAAGAAGCGCCCGGCCGTAATTCGTATTTGTTTCGCCAAGTCTTTGAAAGCCCGCCTTGGTATAGGCTCTGATTGCGAAGATGTTGTCAGGGTGCGGATCGACCAGCACCCGGTTTTTGCCCTTCTTGAAAAGCTTCCGGCAGAAATCTGCCATGAAGGCCGGGCCGTGGCCCTTTCCCAGAAGCGTTTCGATGCCGATAAACTGATCGATGCCACAGGTGCCCTGGGGCTGACCGTCCAGCGCAGCATCGTCTTCACCATCGAGATCCGCCACCTGAATGAAAGCAAAATCCCTGCCGTCCAACATTACGATGTAGGGTTCGACTAAGGGATCACGCAGATGTTCCCCAATCGAGACCAGCGCCTCCTCCGGCTCGCTCCACCAGCGGCGGACATGCGGCTGCTCAAGCCATTCGGCCAGGAGCGTCAGATCAGCCGCCGTGACGGGACGGAAGCCATAATCCGTCATTCCGCGTCCAGCGTTTCCACGATGACATTGTGGTTTGTATAGACGCAGATGTCGGCAGCGATATCGAGCGCACGACGGGCGATGTCTTCTGCCGACTTGTCCGTGTCGGTAAGCGCAAGAGCCGCGGCAAGCGCGAAATTACCGCCCGAACCGATAGCGGCAACGCCATGTTCGGGCTCCAGCACATCGCCATTGCCGGTAATGGCGAGCGTCACCGACTTGTCGGCGACCAGCATCATGGCTTCGAGATTGCGAAGGTAGCGGTCAGTGCGCCAGTCCTTGGCAAGCTCGACGGCGGCGCGCATCAGCTGGCCCGGATATTGTTCCAGCTTCTTTTCAAGCCTCTCCAGAAGGGTGAAGGCATCAGCGGTCGCACCAGCGAAACCGGCGATAACTTCGCCCTTGCCGATGCGGCGGACCTTGCGGGCGTTACCTTTCATGACGGTCTGGCCGAGGCTGACCTGGCCGTCGCCGGCCACCACGACCTTGCCGCCTTTTCGAACTGTAATAATTGTCGTCATCAAACACCTGTTGCCCCAACTCACGGGCGGTTCCAGCGGGCCGAACACCGGCCCTGTTGAACCCTATGTAAGAGGGTACGCGGCGATTGCAAATGGCCTTCCTTTTCTGCCCTCCCACTTCTGGATATTTCGCAATGCGCCTGATAAGGAACCACCTTGATTTCAAGGAGAAAGCCATATGGCCGAGACCGCAGCAAGCCGCACGGGCAGTGTTTCCCGCAAGACCAACGAGACCTCCATTTCCGTTTCCGTCAATCTCGACGGCACCGGTAAATCGACGATTTCGACGGGCGTCGGCTTCTTCGACCATATGCTGGATCAGCTTTCGCGACATTCGCTGATCGATATGGAAATCGAGTCCAAAGGCGACCTGCATATCGACGACCATCATACGGTCGAGGATACCGGCATCGCCATCGGCCAGGCGATCGCGAAGGCGCTCGGTGACCGCCGCGGCATTACCCGCTATGCCTCGATCGATCTCGCCATGGACGAGACGATGACGAAGGCTGCCGTCGATCTCTCCGGCCGCCCCTTCCTCGTCTGGAACGTTTCCTTCAGCGCGCCGAAGATCGGGACGTTCGATACCGAACTGGTGCGCGAATTTTTCCAGGCGCTTGCCCAGAATGCCGGGATCACCCTGCATATTCTCAATCACTATGGTGCCAACAACCACCATATTGCAGAAACATGTTTCAAGGCCGTCGCCCGCGTCCTGCGCACGGCGACAGAGATTGATCCACGGCAGGCGGGCCGTGTTCCCTCGACCAAGGGCACGCTCGCCTGAGCCCCATCAGGGAGCGTCAGATGGCATCCAGCTACGTTTTTCTTGTTCCGCCTGATGGTCAGCGCGAGGACACGCGCACGATCCGTGACGGTTTCTCGTGGCTTGCCTTCCTCTTTCCCTGGATCTGGCTGCTTGCGCATCGCCTCTGGCTTCATGCGATCATTGCGTTCGCGCTGCAGGCGATCGGCGGCGTGCTGACGGAGGAACCGGGTTTCGGGCCGGCGGGAATGGCTCTCGCCTTTGGCGTCAACCTGTTCGTCGGGTTCGAAGGACAGAATTTCCGCATCCGCAGTCTCGCCTCCCGCGGCTGGCGCGAGGAGGCCGCGATCGGCGCTTCCTCGATCGATCTCGCGGAAGAGATCTATTTTTCCAACATCGAGACCGGTGCCGATTTTAAGGTGCCCGAATGGAACCAGACTTCCAGTCCGCAGACGCGGCCGGGTCATTCCACTTCGCTCGGTCTCTTCGGTTTTGACGGAGGGCGCAAATAATGCGCGTCGCGATTATCGACTACGGCTCTGGCAATCTGCGCTCGGCCACCAAGGCTTTCGAACGCGCGGCCCGTGAAGCCGGCATCGAGGCGGAGATCAATCTGACCGACAAGGCGGAGATCGTTGCCGCGGCAGACCGTATCGTGCTGCCGGGCGTAGGCGCTTATGCCGATTGCCGCCGCGGGCTCGATGCCGTGCCCGGCATGACGGAAGCCCTGCTCGAAGGCGTCGAGCGGAAGGCGCGCCCTTTCCTCGGCATTTGCGTCGGCATGCAGCTCATGTCCTCACGCGGTCTTGAGAAGACGACAACCCAAGGCTTCGGCTGGATTCCGGGCGATGTCGTGGAGATGACGCCTGCCGATCCGGAGTTGAAGATCCCGCAGATCGGCTGGAACACGCTCGACCTGAAACATGAACATCCGCTTTTCGACGGCATCCCAACCGGGCCAGATGGTCTGCACGCTTATTTCGTGCACTCCTACCATCTCGCCGCCGAAAATGCCGGCGACGTCATTGCCACCACAGACTACGGCGGGCCGATGACGGCCTTTGTCGGGCGGGACAATATGGCCGGTTCTCAATTCCACCCGGAAAAAAGCCAGAAGCTTGGCTTGGCGCTGATCGCGAATTTCCTTCGCTGGGCGCCGTAAGGGCTGTCTTTTAATACGCGCGCCTTATTTCCCCTGTAGTTGAGGGGGTAGAGACAGGAGCACGCTCCATGCCGGCTTCGCCGAAATCAGGCAAGATATTCTACAGGCTCCGGCCTGCTAGGGAGGGCCAGCCGCCCTTCGTCGATATCCGGCTGCCAGGCGGCACGATCGTCCGCCAAGTTGATGAAGCCTTGCACCGCAAAGCGCTCTCCAATGCTGCCAAGACTCTGAAAGAAAGGCTCGGCGGCTGATGCAGGAAAGCTTTCCAGGAAACGAAAATTCACGGCTGCGATCGGGCGAGATAAGCGCCGGCGATCTCGCCGAAGCCGTATTGGAATTCTATATCGAAGGCGAGGATGACCTGATCGGCCTGCTTGCCTATGCGCTATACGAGCGTCAGAAGCGCGACTTCATCGTCAGCCATCGCAAGCGCAATGCCGGCCGCTCGCCCAATGAGGCAGAAATCGCAGCAGTGACCAGCAACTACCTCTCGTCCGACCTGCGCAATACTCTGCGCGACCGTGCCTCGCAGATCCTTTCGAGCTATGCCGAAACCTATGTCGAAGCCATGGAGCCCCAGATTCAGCTCGTCGCGACCAACAGCGAGGCATTGCGCCAGGTACGCGATATCGAAAAGTCGGTAAAGAAGCGCACCGGCTTTTGGCGCCAGGTACGGGTGGGTTTCACCATAACCTTGCTGCTAATCGTGCTTTTTGCCGCGCTCACCATTGCCGCTGTCTTTTTTCGCTCGGATATCGTAGATGCGTGGAATGCACTGATGGTGCCAACGACGCTACGGACTTGAGACGAATGATCCTTTTTCCCGCGATCGACCTGAAGGGCGGACAATGCGTTCGCCTGAAGCTCGGCGACATGCAACAGGCAACGGTCTATAACACCGATCCGGCCGCCCAGGCGAAATCCTTCGAAGAGCAGGGGTTCGAATGGCTGCATGTGGTCGATCTCGACGGCGCCTTTGCGGGACATTCAGCCAATGGCGATGCGGTTGAGGCGATCCTCAAGGCCACGAAGAACCCAGTTCAGCTTGGCGGCGGCATCCGCACGCTCGATCATATCGAAAACTGGCTGTCGCGCGGGCTGCGCCGCGTCATTCTCGGTACCGTCGCCGTCCGTGACCCGGCGCTCGTCGTCGAAGCCTGTAAGGCATTTCCGGGCCGTGTCGCCGTCGGCATCGATGCCAAAGGCGGCAAGGTGGCCGTCGAAGGCTGGGCGGAGGCTTCCGAACTCGGGATCATCGAACTCGCAAAGAAATTCGAGGGCGCCGGTGTTGCCGCAATCATCTATACGGATATCGATCGTGATGGCATCCTGACCGGCATCAACTGGACATCGACACTGGAGCTGGCGGACGCTGTTTCGATCCCCGTTATCGCATCGGGCGGCCTCGCCTCGATCGAAGACATCAAGCGCATGCTGCAGCCGGATGCGCGCAAGCTCGAAGGCGCCATTTCCGGCCGCGCCCTCTACGACGGCCGGATCGATCCCAAGGAGGCGCTCGATCTTATCAGGGCCGCTCGGGCGAAGGAGACTGCATAATGAGCCTAAAAGCCCGCGTGATCCCCTGCCTCGACGTCAAGGACGGCCGTGTCGTCAAGGGCGTCAATTTCCTCAATCTGGTCGATGCCGGCGATCCCGTAGAAGCGGCCAAGGCCTATGATGCGGCCGGTGCCGACGAGCTCTGCTTCCTCGACATCACCGCCTCCTCGGACAATCGCGAGACGATCTTCGATGTCGTGGCGCGCACCGCCGAGCAGTGCTTCATGCCGCTTACCGTCGGCGGCGGCGTTCGCACCATAGCCGATATCCGCAAACTGCTGCTTTGCGGGGCTGACAAGGTCTCGATCAATTCGGCCGCGGTCAACAATCCGGATTTCGTGGCTGAGGCAGCCGACAAGTTCGGCGACCAGTGCATCGTCGTGTCGATCGATGCCAAGCGCCGCCTGACACAGCAGGTCGGCGGCGACAATCTCAGCGCCTGGGAGATCTATACGCATGGCGGCCGCAACGCTACCGGCATCGACGCGGTGGAATTCGCCCAGAAGATGGTTGCCCGCGGCGCCGGTGAACTGCTCGTCACCTCCATGGACCGCGACGGCACGAAGATCGGCTACGATCTGGAACTGACCCGGGCGATTGCCGATTCTGTCCGCGTGCCCGTCATCGCCTCTGGTGGTGTCGGGGATCTCGACGACCTTGTGGCCGGCGTGAAGGACGGCCATGCCAATGCGGTGCTTGCCGCGTCCATCTTCCACTTCGGCACCTATTCCGTCGGCGAAGCGAAGCACTATATGTCTGAACGCGGCATTGCGATGCGGCTCGACTGAGTTTGAAAGCAGCACCATGAGCGGATTTTCCCTTTCCGACCTCGAGCGGATCGTCGAAGAGCGGTCAAAGGCCTCACCCGAGGAATCCTGGACCGCCAAGCTGGTGGCCGCCGGTCAGCCGAAAGCGGCCAAGAAACTTGGCGAGGAAGCGATCGAAGCGGTCATGGCCGCCGTCACCAACGACCGCGATAACCTCACCTATGAAGCAGCCGACGTTCTCTATCACCTAATGGTCGTATTGAAGATTGCTGAAATACCGCTAGAGAATGTCATGACCGAACTTGCGCGGAGGACCGCGCAATCCGGCCTCAAGGAAAAGGCCAGCCGGCAGAGTTCATGAGCATCGCGACGCAGATTATCGGAGTGGCGGAAAAGCTGGATCACTTCCAGACTGCATCCTTTTCCCCCTATCACTTCTTCACATCGAAACAGTGGGCGAAGTTTCGTGCCGACACGCCGATGACCCTGACGGCCGACGAGGTCAAACGGCTCCGCTCCATGGGCGACCCGATCGACCTCGACGAAGTCAGGCGCATCTACCTGTCGCTCTCGCGCCTGCTTTCCGCGCATGTGGAATCCTCGCAGCTGCTGTTCGAGCAGCGCAACCGGTTCCTCAGCCTGTCGGACGTGGCGAAGACCCCGTTCGTGATCGGCATTGCCGGATCGGTGGCCGTCGGCAAATCCACGACGGCGCGTATCCTGAAAGAGCTGCTTGGCCGGTGGCCTTCCAGCCCAAAGGTCGATCTCGTCACCACCGACGGCTTTCTCCATCCGAATGCCGTGCTGAAGCGCGAGAACCTGATGCAGCGCAAGGGTTTTCCGGAAAGTTACGACACCGGCGCAATCCTGCGTTTCCTGTCGGCGATCAAGGCCGGCCTGCCGGATGTGAAGGCGCCTTCCTATTCGCACCTCGTCTATGACGTGCTGCCGGACGAATATAAGATCGTCGACCGGCCTGACATCCTGATCTTCGAGGGCATCAATGTCCTGCAATCGCGCGACCTGCCGGCAGACGGCAAGATCGTGCCGATGGTCTCCGACTTCTTCGACTTCTCGATCTATATCGACGCCGAGGAAACACAGATCCATAACTGGTATGTGACACGCTTCATGCGGCTCAGGGAAACGGCCTTCCGGGATCCGAATTCCTACTTCCACCGATATGTATCGATCAGCGAGGAGGAAGCGGTTGCGATC
Source organism: Rhizobium viscosum (assembly GCF_014873945.1). Taxonomy (NCBI): domain Bacteria; kingdom Pseudomonadati; phylum Pseudomonadota; class Alphaproteobacteria; order Hyphomicrobiales; family Rhizobiaceae; genus Rhizobium; species Rhizobium viscosum. The sequence continues at coordinate 1,858,804 of NZ_JADBEC010000001.1, forward strand.
GCAGAGGACCTCTGGGCGAACATCAACCTCAAGAACCTGCGCCAGAACATTCTGCCGACACGGCCTCGTGCCGATCTCATCCTGCGCAAGGGCAAGGATCATCTGATCGAGCAGGTGGCGCTGCGCAAACTCTGAAGAACGTGGATCAGGGATTGACGCGGCGGAGCGTCAGGTTGATGCGGCCGCCGTTCTTCAGAAGCGTCGAGGTGGCCGGATAGATGCGATCGACGCCGTGGAAGCAGAGCCGCCCCTCCCCGCCGAGAATGACGAGATCACCGCTCGACAGTTTGAAGGACATGGTCTTGTTGCGATTCACTCCACCCACGCGAAACAGGCAGGCATTGCCAAGGGAAATCGAGACAACCGGCGCCTTCAGATCATTTTCATCCCTATCCTGATGCAGGCCCATGCGCGCCTCATCCGAATAGAAATTGATGAGGCAGGCCTCCGGCGGCTTGTTATAGCCCGAAACGTCGTTCCAAGTATCAAGCAGTTCCTGCGGGATTGCCGGCCATGACTTGCCGGTTGCCGGATGCAACGGTTGATAGCGATAGCCGCGCTCCTTATCCGTGACCCAGCCGAGCGAGCCGCAATTGGTCATCCGTACCGACATCGGCTTACCGGTGCCGGGCATGACCGGCACGTAGAGCGGTGCCTCCGCCACGATATTTCTGATTATGCCGACCAGTGCTTCCTGTCGGGTGCGATCCAGATATTCGGGAAGATGGCGGACGCCGCTCAGGAGTGCCGGCATATCACTCTCCGCCGCCCGGCCGGCCGCGCATCTTCTTGACTTCGGAGCGGCCGGATTTTTCCTTCAGGCGCCGCTCGACCGAGCCTTTGGTCGGCTTTGTCTTTTTACGCGGCGGCGGCGGTGGCTTGGCGGCCTCCAGGACCAGTTCCTTCAGCCGCTCGCGCGCATCCTCGCGGTTGCGATCCTGGCTGCGGAACCGGCTTGCCTCGATCATCAATACGCCGTCCTTCGACATGCGCCTGCCGGCAAGTTTGATCGCATTGGCCTTGACCCGCTCGTTGAGTGAGGGCGAGTTCGGGATGTTGAAGAAGAGCTGAACGGCGGTCGACACCTTGTTGACGTTCTGACCGCCCGGACCGCCCGCCAGAACGAACTGTTCCGTCAGCTCCCATCCGGCGATGGTGATCCTGTCGTTGATATAAAGCGCGTCGCTGGCCATACCGCCTTCTAGCGCATAATGACTGCGAATTGAAAGCGGGTGAAACCCGACCGGAGCGACCGGGTTTCACGTGAATCGACTGATTCCAATGCCGAATTACTCGGCAGCGACCTTGATGCCGGGCGCTGCATCACGCACGCCGCCGTCGACATGGTTTTCGAACTTGGCGAAGTTGGCGATGAACATGGAGATCAGCTTTTCAGCCTGCGCGTCATAGGCCTGCTTGTCGGCCCAGGTCGAACGCGGATCGAGGATGCCGGTATCAACGCCTTCGACTGCGACCGGAACGGCAAAGCCGAAATTCGGATCGGCGCGAAGCTCGACCTTGGCAAGTTCGCCTGAAAGGGCGGCCGTCAGCAATGCACGGGTTGCCTTGATGGGCATGCGCTTGCCGATGCCATACGCGCCACCGGTCCAACCTGTGTTGACCAGCCAGCACTCGACGCCGTGTCGGCCGATCAGCTCCTTCAGCAGATTGCCGTATTCTGCGGGATGGCGCGGCATGAAGGGTGCTCCGAAGCAGGTCGAGAAGGTCGCTTCCGGCTCCGTGACACCTTTTTCCGTGCCTGCCACCTTGGCGGTGTAGCCCGAAAGAAAGTGGTACATGGCCTGATCGGGAGTCAGCTTGGCGATCGGGGGCATGACGCCGAAAGCGTCGGCCGTCAGCATGATGATCGTCTTCGGATGAGGCGCAAGGCCGGTTTCCGATGCATTCGGAATGAAATCCATCGGGTAGGCGCAGCGCGTGTTTTCCGTCAGCGATGCGTCGTCGAAATCCGGCTCGCGGTTTTCGTTGAGAACAACGTTTTCAAGGACGGTGCCGAAACGCTGTGTCGTGGCGTAGATTTCCGGCTCGGCCTCTGCCGAGAGGCGAATGGTCTTGGCGTAGCAGCCGCCTTCGAAATTGAAGATGCCGTTTTCGCCCCAGCCATGCTCGTCATCGCCGATCAATGTGCGGGCCGGATCGGCCGAAAGCGTCGTCTTACCGGTGCCCGAGAGACCGAAGAAGACGGCGGCATCGCCTGCCGGGCCGACATTGGCCGAGCAGTGCATCGGCATGACGCCCTTGGCGGGCAGCAGATAGTTCAGCACGGTGAAGACCGATTTCTTCATCTCGCCGGCATAGGAGGTGCCGGCGATCAGCACGATGCCGTTCGTGAGATCGCAGGCGATCACCGTTTCGGTGCGGCAGCCATAACGCTCCGGATCGGCCTTGAAGCTCGGCAGGTCGATGATCGTCAGCTTCGGTGCGAAGCTTGCAAGCGTCTCGGCCTTCGGACGGATCAGCAGGTTGCGGATGAAGAGCGAGTGCCAGGCGAATTCGGTCACAACGCGAGTCGGCAGCGCGTGGCCTGCATCGGCGCCGCCGACGAGATCCTGTACGAAGAGGTCTTTGCCGGCGGCGTGGGCCAGCATGTCCTTATGCAGCAGGGCGAAATGCTCCGGCGACATCGGCTTGTTGTTGTCCCACCAGATCTGGCCATCGGTGTTTTCATCGCGGACGACGAACTTGTCGCGTGGCGAGCGGCCCGTATGCTGGCCGGTGGTCGCGCGAAGAGCGCCCTGGGCTGTCAGTTCGGCCTCTCCCCGGCGAATCGATTCCTCATAGAGAAGAGCGGCGGAGAGGTTGTAACGTACGCTCCGTACGTCGCTGAAACCGATCGTCGCCAGCTCGATTGCCTGGTTATGAACTCCGAACGTCTCCATAGCTTTTCCCTTCGCTGAGGCGCCTTGGCCATTAAAATCTGCCTGAAAGTAAAAGGAGAAATTTTAAATGGCAATAGCCCTAATCACAAAAAATACAATGATATCAAATAATTAATCGATTTAAATTTCGGAAATCCATTTTAAATCGTTTGAAGACCTTCTGTTGAAACAACTTGTCGCACCACTTCCGATTGTGGATCATCAGGACTGGCAATCTACCCCTTTATCTTTGCCACAATTTGTTCCACCTTTATCCTCCATAAGCGCAACCGGTCACGAAGACCGCCTGGGGACGACCAATCCGGGAGATTGCGCACTGATGACGGAGACCAACACCATGCCGACAATCGCGCTCGTTGATGACGACCGCAACATCCTCACTTCCGTGTCGATTGCACTGGAAGCCGAAGGATATAAGGTCGAGACCTACACGGACGGCGCTTCCGCGCTGGATGGTCTACTTGCCCGCCCGCCGCAGTTGGCGATTTTCGATATCAAGATGCCACGCATGGACGGCATGGAGCTGCTGCGCCGCCTCCGCCAGAAATCGGACATGCCCGTCATCTTTCTCACCTCCAAGGATGAAGAGATCGACGAACTCTTCGGCCTGAAGATGGGCGCCGACGATTTCATCACCAAACCCTTCTCGCAGCGTCTTCTGGTCGAGCGTGTTCGCGCCGTTTTGCGCCGTGCTTCGAGCCGTGAGGCAGCCGCAACCGGCGGCGTTGCCACCGTCGGTACGCCAAAGGCGGGTGCGGTTCAGCAGGCCCGTTCGCTCGAACGCGGCCAACTGGTCATGGACCAGGAACGCCACACCTGCACCTGGAAGGGTGAGGCCGTCACCCTCACCGTCACTGAATTCCTGATCCTGCATTCGCTGGCCCAGCGCCCGGGTGTGGTGAAAAGTCGCGACGCCCTGATGGATGCTGCCTATGACGAACAGGTGTATGTTGACGACCGCACCATCGACAGCCACATCAAGCGGCTGCGCAAGAAGTTCAAGATGGTCGATACAGACTTTGATATGATTGAAACGCTTTACGGTGTGGGTTACCGCTTCCGCGAAGCAGCCTGACGCTTCAAAGCGCAGGGAGAGACGAATGAGGGCGGCGGGCCGGTTAAGCCGGCCCCACCCTCCGAAAGGGCCGTGATTGGCACAGTTGGTGCAGGAAAGGGATCTGGATGATGCGGAGGGCGTGAGCACCCGACGCGTCAGAGGTCGGCGTTGGTCGCATCCCTTCACCCTGATCCGCCGCATCTTCGGCAATGCCGTCTTTTCCAGCCTGACGCGCCGTATCGTCTTCTTCAATCTTGCGGCCCTGCTCGTCCTCGTCGGTGGTATTCTCTACCTCAACCAGTTCCGCGAAGGCCTGATCGACGCGCGTGTCGAGAGCCTGCTGACACAGGGTGAAATCATCGCCGGCGCGGTTTCTGCCTCGGCCTCCGTCGATACGAACTCGATTACCATCGATCCGCAGAAGCTGCTCGAACTGCAGGCCGGCCAGAGCATTACGCCGGTCCCGAACGACGAAGATCTCGAATTCCCGATCGATCCGGAAAAGGTGGCACCCGTTCTTCGGCGCCTGATCTCGCCGACCCGCACCCGCGCCCGCATCTTCGATGCCGATGCCAATCTGCTGCTCGATTCCCGGCATCTCTATTCGCGTGGCCAGGTTCTGCGTTTCGACCTGCCGCCGGTGGAAGAAGAAAAACAGACCTGGAGCGAATGGTTCACAGCCCTCTTCAACAAGGCCCTGCAGCCGGGCAACCTTCCGGTCTACAAGGAAGCGCCTGGTGGCGACGGCTCGATCTATCCCGAGGTGATGAACGCGCTGACGGGCGTACGCGGCGCAGTCGTGCGTACGACGGAAAAGGGTGAGCTCATCGTTTCAGTTGCCGTACCGATCCAGCGCTTCCGGGCCGTGCTCGGCGTACTGCTACTGTCGACGCAGGCCGGCGATATCGACAATATCGTGCATGCCGAACGTCTCGCCATCATGCGCGTGTTCGGCGTTGCGACGCTCGTCAACGTATTGATGGCGCTCGTGCTTTCCTCGACCATCGCCAATCCGCTGCGCCGGCTTTCGGCGGCGGCCATCCGGGTGCGCCGCGGCGCCAAGGAACGCGAGGAAATTCCGGACTTTTCGGCGCGCCAGGACGAAATCGGCAACCTTTCCATTGCGCTGCGCGAAATGACGACGGCCCTTTACGACCGGATCGATGCGATCGAGAGCTTTGCGGCCGATGTCAGCCATGAGCTGAAGAACCCGCTGACCTCGCTGCGCAGTGCCGTCGAGACGCTGCCGCTCGCCAAGTCCGACGATTCCAAGAAACGGCTGATGGATGTCATCCAGCACGATGTCCGCCGTCTCGACCGTCTGATCAGCGATATATCCGATGCATCCCGCCTCGATGCCGAGCTTGCGCGTGTCGATGCCGGATCTGTCGATCTGGAAGTATTTCTGCGTGACCTCATCGACGTATCGCGCCAGATCCGCAGCACCAAGAAGAAGGTCGAGATCGACTATGCCGTCGATCGCAAGCCGAACGTCAAGACGCGCTTTGTCGTCAAAGGACATGACCTGCGTATCGGCCAAATCATCACCAACCTGATTGAAAATGCCCGCTCCTTCGTGCCGGAGCAGAACGGCAGGATCACGGTGCGTCTGGTCCGTACCCGTTCCCGCTGCGTTGTTTATATCGAAGATAACGGTCCGGGCATCCAGGCAGAGAATATCGACCGCATCTTCGAACGCTTTTATACCGACCGGCCGGAATCTGAAGGCTTCGGCCAGAATTCCGGCCTGGGGCTTTCCATCAGCCGGCAGATCGCCGAGGCGCATGGCGGTTCATTGCGGGCCGAAAACATCGTCGACGACGAGAGCGGCAAGCTGCTCGGCGCCCGCTTCATCCTTGCCCTTCCGGCCGATGCCGCGGCATGATCAACATCCACGCCACCGCAATCGTCATCGGAAAGACCGGCCTGCTGTTCACCGGCCCCTCAGGCTGGGGCAAGTCGATGACCGCTTTTACCTGCATGGCGGAGGCGCGGCGGCAGGGCGTTTTTTCTGTTCTGGTGGCCGATGACCAAATATTTCTTTCGAAACAGGATGGAGCAATCATTGCTGCCTGTCCGCCCGCTATTGCCGGGCTCATCGAATTGCGCGGCACCGGGATCGTAAAGCACGATCATATCGCTGAGGCAGAGATGCATTTTGCGATCCTGCCGGCCAGCCCCACAGGAGAAAACCGGCTCCCTGCGGACGGAGAAACCGTCGTTCTTGCCGAGGGTTTCGAGTTGCCTGTATTGCGATTGTTGCCCAATCTTCCGCTGCCTCTTGCCGTGTTGATGGCAAAAGCGCCGGAAATCGGAAGTTGAGGCCTTCCGGACGGCCTGGTACGGCCTATATATTTGTATTTTTATCTTGCACTTCGGCTTTTGATCGCCAAGATGTGCCCCCACCGGTGGACGTAATTGCTGCGTTGCGATATTGGGGCCACGGTTTGCGTATGCCATGGGAGCAGTAATATCATGATCGGACTTGTGCTTGTCACTCATGGCAAGCTGGCTGAAGAGTTTCGTCATGCCGTAGAGCACGTCGTCGGTCCTCAGAAATTCATCGAAACGGTCTGCATCGGACCGGAAGACGATATGGACCAGAGACGACAGGACATTCTCGAAGCTGTTTCCGGCGCAGACGACGGCCATGGCGTCGTTATTCTCACCGACATGTTCGGCGGTACCCCTTCCAATCTCGCAATCTCGGTGATGAGCAGCGGCCACACCGAAGTCATCGCCGGCGTTAACCTGCCGATGCTGATCAAGCTCGCCGGCGTACGCGGCGAGAACAACATGGAAAAGGCGCTTGCCGAGGCCTCCGAGGCAGGCCGCAAATACATCAACGTTGCGAGCCGGGTCCTGAGCGGAAAGTAAGAAGCCTCCATGACACCGCTCTCCCGGGAACTCCTCATCATCAACAAGCGTGGCCTGCATGCGCGTGCTTCGGCAAAGTTCGTCCAGACGGTCGATGCCTTCGATGCAACGATCACCGTATCCAAAGACGGCATGACGGTTGGAGGAACCTCCATCATGGGCCTCATGATGCTTGCAGCAAGTCCTGGCTCCAGCGTCGTCGTCTCGGCGACCGGCAATCAGGCTGCCGAAGCACTGAATGCCCTCGATCAGCTCATCCAGAACAAGTTCGGCGAAGAGATCTGATCTTCAGCGCCATATAAAGATATAAAGACTTCTTTATATCCCCGTTGCCTTCCCGGCTGAAGCCTGCTAAACGGCGAGCATGACGTGCATTCCGCACGTGTTCGATCCGTTGCGGTCATCGTCGCGTCCTTGCGATGTTTTTGAGACGTTTTCAGCCTGGAGAGCCCTATGAGCACTGAAAAAGATTATGTTGTCGCCGATATCGGTCTTGCAGATTTCGGCCGCAAGGAAATCACCATCGCCGAAACCGAAATGCCCGGCCTCATGTCCTGCCGAGCCGAATTCGGTGAATCCAAGCCGCTGAAGGGCGCGCGTATCACCGGCTCGCTGCACATGACGATCCAGACGGCCGTTCTCATCGAGACGCTGGTCGCGCTCGGCGCCGAAGTCCGCTGGGCTTCGTGCAACATCTTCTCGACGCAGGACCATGCCGCTGCAGCGATCGCCGCTTCCGGCGTTCCGGTCTTCGCCATCAAGGGCGAGTCTCTCGAGGATTACTGGGTTTACACCGACAAGATCTTCCAGTGGGCCGATGGCGGCTTCTCCAACATGATCCTCGATGATGGTGGCGACGCCACCATGTACATCCTGCTCGGCGCTCGTGCCGAAGCCGGTGAGGACGTTCTTTCCAACCCGCATTCCGAAGAAGAGGAAATCCTCTTCGCCCAGATCAAGAAGCGCCTTGCCGCTTCGCCTGGCTGGTTCACCAAGCAGCGTGATGCCATCAAGGGCGTGACCGAAGAAACCACGACGGGCGTCAATCGCCTCTACCAGCTCAGCCAGAAGGGCCTGCTGCCGTTCCCGGCGATCAACGTCAACGACTCTGTCACCAAGTCGAAGTTCGACAACAAGTATGGCTGCAAGGAATCGCTGGTTGACGGCATTCGCCGCGGCACCGACGTCATGATGGCCGGCAAGGTTGCCGTCGTCTGCGGTTACGGTGACGTCGGCAAGGGTTCTGCCGCTTCGCTTTCCGGCGCCGGCGCCCGCGTCAAGGTAACCGAAGCCGATCCGATCTGCGCCCTGCAGGCCGCGATGGACGGTTACGAAGTCGTTCTGCTCGAGGATGTTGTTTCCTCGGCCGATATTTTCATCACCACGACAGGCAACAAGGATGTTATCCGCATCGACCACATGCGTCAGATGAAGGATATGGCGATCGTCGGCAATATCGGCCACTTCGACAACGAGATCGAAGTTGCCGCGTTGCGTAACCTGAAGTGGACCAACGTCAAGCCGCAGGTCGACCTGATCGAGTTCCCGAAGGGCAACCGCATCATCCTTCTTTCCGAAGGCCGCCTCTTGAACCTCGGCAATGCAACGGGCCATCCGTCCTTCGTCATGTCGGCCTCGTTCACCAACCAGACGCTGGCGCAGATCGAGCTCTTCACCAAGCCTGGCCAGTACGAAAGCAAGGTCTACATCCTACCGAAGCACCTCGACGAAAAGGTTGCCCGTCTTCACCTCGACAAGCTCGGCGTGAAGCTTACCCAGCTCAGCGAAGAGCAGGCTGCCTATATCGGTGTGAAGCCACAGGGCCCGTTCAAGTCTGACCACTACAGATACTGATTTCATCTCCAATATCCACAAGATGTGGTGGCCCCGGCATTGACAAATGCCGGGGTTTATTTTTTGGGCGCGCTCTTTCCGACGATTCCCTAACGAAGTATTGTTTTAAGACTTGATTCGTGGCTGCGGAGCTCTCCGTTTTCCACGAAAATGGGATGTCTTGTCGTGATGCGGCACATTAAAGGACGGAGACATACCTCGGATGTCGAAAATGAAACACAGCCTGCTCGGCCAGGCGGAGGATGGCGCTTACGCCGCCGACCGCCCGCTTGAGGCAGGCCAAAAATATAAGTTTGCCGCGGTCCCTGTGACTGCAAGGCAAAAACATTGGTCTTTGGCACGTATTGCAAAGCTGTGCGCTGCAAGCACTGCAGTCGTCGTACCGGCTTGGCCGGTTCTGGCGCAGGCGCAGCCGGGTATTGGCGCGTCGGCACATCTTTTCACCTCTTCGCAAGTTGTCGGCCTTTCCGTCGTCATTGGCGTCATTTCGGCCGCCCTGCTTTCGACGCTCTGGCTGGTGCGCCAGCGCGGCAATCTGGAAAATGAAAGCCGCGAGATCCGCTCGGCGCTTTCGGACGCGCAGCAGCGCATTTCCCAATATGAGGCGCTCATTGCCGACAAGAACCGACGCATCGTCATCTGGGATGGCGTCGCCCGGCCGGAACTCCTCGGTCAGCTTCCGCCGGAAACCGGCGCTCCACAGGACAATGAATTCCTTGCCTTCGGTCTCTGGCTGAAGGCGCGGTCGGCTTCCGAGCTGGAGCGGGCGGTCGGTCGTCTGCGTGAACAGGCCGAGAGTTTCGACATGGTGATCGAGACGATCAGAGACGAGGTAATCGAAGCACAAGGCCGGGTTTCCGGCGGTCGCGCCTTCGTGCGCTTCGTGGCGCTCAACAATCTGCGCGCCGAACTGGCTGAACTGAAGATCGAGCGCGATCGGCTGATGACATCGATCTCCGCCTTTCAAACCATGCTCGACGCCATCGATATGCCAGCCTGGCAGCGTGATACAGCCGGACGTCTGACCTGGGTGAATCATGCCTATGGCGATGCCGTCGAAGCACAATCGCCCCAGCAGGCTGTCAATGAAGGCCGCGAAATCCTGACGACCGTCGCCCGTGAGCGCATCCACGCTACGGCAACGCCGGAATCGCCTTTCCACGACACGATTTCGACAGTCGTGCGCGGCAACCGCACGTTCTTCGACGTAGTCGACGTCAAGGTCCTCAGCGGCTCGGCCGGTATTGCGGTTGATGTTTCTGATGTCGAAGCGGTTCGCGCTGAACTGGAGCGGACGCTTAAAAGCCATGCTGAAACACTCGATCATCTGGCGACACCCGTCGCCATTTTCGACGGCGACCGCCGGCTGCAATTCTACAATCAGGCCTTCGTCTCGCTCTGGGAGCTCGATATCGCGTTCCTCGAAAGCAAGCCCGACAATAGCGAACTTCTGGAACGCCTTCGTGCAGCCAAGAAACTGCCGGATCAGCTGAACTGGAAATCGTGGAAGGAAACGGCGCTTTCCGTTTATCGTTCGCTCGATACGCAATCCGACCTCTGGCACCTGCCGAACGGGCAAACGCTGCGTGTCTTTGCGACCGCGCATCCGCAGGGCGGCGCCACATGGGTCTTCGAGAATCTGACCGAGCAGGTCGATCTCGAAACGCGCTACAATACGCTGGTGAAGGTACAGGGCGAGACGATCGACCACCTTTCGGAAGGCGTCGCGGTCTTCGGCCCTGACGGCCGTATCCGCCTCTCCAACCCGGCTTTCCGTGCGCTCTGGGGTATTACCGAGACGGAGGCGAAGCCCGGCACGCATATCCGCGGCATTGGCGAGGCTTGTGCCCCCTCCTATGACCAGCCCGATGGCTGGAAGACCTTCGCAGAACTGATCACCAGCTTCGACGACGAGCGCCGTTCAAGCCAGGGAACGCTCGAACTGCTCTCCGGCCTCGTGCTCGACTTCGCCGTCATCCCGCTGCCGAATGCTCAGACCATGCTGACCTTCGTCAACATGACCGACAGCGTACGGGCCGAGCGGGCGCTGACGGAAAAGAACGAGGCGTTGCGCAAGGCGGACGAGTTGAAGAACGACTTCGTGCAGCACGTCTCCTATGAGCTGCGCTCGCCGCTGACGAACATCATCGGCTTTACCGATCTCTTGCGCACGCCTGGCGTCGGCCCGTTGAACGAGCGGCAAGCCGAATATATCGACCATATCGCCACCTCGTCCTCGGTGCTCTTGACGCTCGTCAACGACATCCTCGATCTTGCGACCGTCGATGCCGGCATCATGCGGCTGAACTATGCAGAAATCGATCTCGCCGATCTTCTCGACGATGTCTCCATGCAGATCGCCGATCGGCTGCAGGAGAGCGGCGTATCGCTAGAGATCACCGCGCCGGCTTATCTGGGCTCGATCGTTGCCGATCCGCAGCGGCTGAAGCAGATTCTGCTGAAGCTTCTGGCCAATGCCGCCAATTTCTCGCCCGAGGGCGCGTCGATCGCGCTGGAATGCCGTCGCGAGGGCACGGATTTTGTGTTCTCCGTAAGGGATCGCGGCCCCGGTATCTCGCCTGATATGATCGCTACCGTCTTCGACCGCTTCGCAACCGGTGCGAAGAGCGGAAAGCGCGGCGGTGCCGGGCTTGGCCTCTCGATCGTCGATAGCTTCGTCAGCCTGCACAATGGCGAGGTCAGCATCGACAGCGAACCCGGCAAGGGAACGACAGTGACCTGCCGCATCCCTTCCATCAACCTGCCGCATTCCGTCGCCGCCGAATGACGCAGGGCGACATCATCTCGCTTTTTCTGGAAGACGAGGCGGCAACTCTCCGCTTCGGCAATGATCTGGCGCTGGCGCTGAAGGTCGGTGACTGCTTGGCACTGTCGGGCGATCTCGGCGCCGGAAAATCCTCGCTGGCGCGGGCTTTCCTGCGTACCATGGCTGATGATGACGGGCTGGAAGTCCCAAGCCCGACTTTCACGCTGGTGCAATCTTACGATCTGCGCATTCCCGTCTCGCATTTCGATCTCTATCGGCTTGGCGATGCATCGGAACTGACGGAGCTCGGTTTCGACGAAGCGCTCGAAAACGGCATCTGCATCGTCGAATGGCCGGAGATGGCGGAAGGTGAATTGCCGGTATCGCGCATCTCCCTGCGGCTCGAACATGAAGGTACCGGCCGTCGCGCCACAATCACGGCGGCGGAGAAAACTGCAGCCCGTATCCATCGCGTGCTCGCGATCCGCAGCTTCCTTGCCGATGCCGGTTACGGAGAAGCCAAGCGCCGATTCCTGACCGGGGATGCCTCGCTTCGGGCCTACGAATACATCTATCCAAGCAAAGCTTCGCGGAAGATACTCATGGACTGGCCGCCGCATCCCGAGGGGCCGCCGGTCTATGACGGCAAGCCCTATCCCAAGGTCGCGCATCTGGCACAGGACGCCTATCCTTTCGTCGCGATCGCCGATGCGTTGCGCGAGCGGGGCTTTGCAACGCCGGAGATCTACAAGGTCGATTACGAGCAGGGCATATTGCTGATCGAGGATCTCGGTACCGAAGGCGTGCTGGATGAGGACGGCCGACCGATCACCGAGCGTTATCGGCAAAGCGTTGCCTGCCTTGCCCATCTTCATTCGATGCAGGTCCCACAGGACATCCCGGTTTCTGCCGCGCATACGCATCACATTCCAGACTTCGATCGCGTAGCGATGAAGATGGAAGTGCGGCTGATACTCGATTGGCATATCGCCTGGAAGCGTGGCACGGCACCGACGGATGCGGAGCGAGACGAGTATCTGGCAATTTGGGACAATCTGATCGACGAGCTGCAATCGGCCGAAAAGAACCTGCTGTTGCGCGACTTCCATTCGCCCAACATCATCTGGCGCGAGCAGGAGAGCGGAATCCGCAAGATCGGCATCATCGACTTCCAGGATGCGATGATCGGGCCAACCGCTTACGACCTTGCCTCCATCGTTCAGGATGCGCGCGTCACGATCGAGCCGGATCTTTTTCGCCAGCTGATGGATGACTACCTTTCGCTCCGGCGCGCCCAAGGCGGCTTCGACGAAGCCGGATTCATGAAGGCATGGGCCATTATGTCGGCGCAGCGAAACTGCAAGCTTGCCGGCCTCTGGGTGCGGCTCCTGCAGCGGGATGGCAAGCCCGGCTATCTGCAGCATATGCCGCGCACGCTTTCCTATCTTAAGGTTGCGCTGGAACACGAGATGCTTGCCCCCTTGCGCGAATGGTGCACAAGGGCTGGAATACTGCCAGTCGAATCATAAATCCGGACCAGCATGACCATCAGACAAGCCATGGTACTGGCCGCGGGACTCGGAACCCGCATGCGCCCGATTACCAACACGATTCCGAAACCGCTGGTGACGATCGGCGGAAAGCCGATGATCGACTATGCACTGGATTCGCTTGTCGAAGCCGGCGTAGAGCGGGCCGCGATCAATGTCCATCATTTTGCCGATCAGATGGAAGATCATCTGAAAAACTATCGCGGGCTCGATATTCTGATTTCCGACGAGCGCAATGCACTGATGAATTCGGGCGGCGGGCTGGCGAAGGGTCTGAAGTTACTCGCCCGAGAGCCAGTTTTCGTTATGAATGCCGATCTCTTCTGGATCGGCGAGCCAGCGGACCGGCCCAGCAATCTGCGGCGCTTAGCCGGATTCTTCGATACCGAACGCATGGATATGGCGCTACTCTGCGTGCGCATCGAGGATACGACCGGCCATAACGGCAAGAACGATTTCAGCCTGGGACCTGACGGTCGATTGACGCGCTATCGTGACGATCCCTCCAATCCGGTCGTCTATGCCGGTGCAATCATCATGCACCCCGCGCTGCTGGACGATGCACCCGAAGAACCCTTCAACCTCAATATCTATTTCGACAAGGCGATCGCCCGTGGCCGGCTTTTCGGCATGATGATGGAAGGCCATTGGCTGACGGTCGGCACGCCCGATGCAATTGACGACGCGGAGGAGACGATCCGGCGGTTCCGGACGTTTGCGTGACACATGACGGAGCGGCATCGGCCACGCATTCTGACGATTCCGTCAGGTCTTCCCTTCCTGAAGACGCTGGCAAATTCACTCTGCGACGGACGCCTGACACCGCTTTTCCGACATGATCCCGCCGACCCACTGTCTCTTGCCAAGGTAACGATCTACCTGCCGACCCGGCGCGCCGTACGCGTGCTGCGTTCGGAATTCGTCGATCTGCTTGGCGGCCGTTCGGCGATCCTGCCGGTCATCCGGCCACTGGGAGAGACGGATGACGACAGCGGCTATTTTGACGAGGCACTGCCCGCGACGATCGATCTCGCTCAACCGCTTTCCAACACCGCACGCCTTCTGGAACTGGCGCGGCTGATCCTTGCCTGGCGTAACAAGCTGCCGGAGATCGTTCGGCACATCCATTCGGAATCGCCTCTCGTCGCACCGGCAAGCCCGGCGGATGCCATCTGGCTTGCCCGCAATCTGGCGGAACTGATCGATTCGATCGAAACCGAGGATCTTGCATGGTCTGAACTCGGCAAGCTCGATACGGGTGACTATGCGGCCTGGTGGCAATTGACGGCGGAATTCCTGCAGATCGCCAGTGCCTTCTGGCCGGAACGCTTGATCGAACTTGGCCGCTCTTCGCCGGCCCGTCACCGCAATGCCATTCTGCGCGCCGAGGCCGGCCGGCTCTCGATGATGAGGCCTGCCGGTCCGATCATCATTGCCGGTTCGACGGGGTCGCTTCCTGCCACGGCCGACCTCATCGGCGCCGTGGCGAACCTTCCGGAAGGCGTGATCGTGTTGCCCGGCCTCGACCTTTCCATGCCGGAGGAACACTGGCGGCTGGTCGCCCCTGATCTCCTGCCGGGTCAACGAGCCAATCCGGCAAGCCGCACACATCCGCAGTATGGTCTTTCGGTCCTGCTGAAGCGGCTGAAGCTCACCCGCGAGGATGTTCAGCCGATCGAGGAAGCGGAAGCCGATCTGCGCTCGCGCGCGGAAGTCCTCTCGCGGGCGCTTACTCCATCGGAAGCCACGAGCGGCTGGGGCGATTGGAAAAAAGACCTGCCGGAAGGGACCATTACTGCGGCATTCGCGGACGTATCGATGATCGAAGCCGCCAACGAGCGCGAGGAGGCGACGGCGATTGCCGTTGCTCTGCGGCTTGCACTGGAACAGCCAGGCAGAGATGGCGAAAGCAGGGCTGCACTTATTACGCCGGACCGCAATCTGGCGCGCCGCGTTATGGCGGAGCTTTCCCGCTTCGGCATTCTCGCCGACGATTCAGCCGGCACGCCACTTTCGGCAACGCCGCAGGGGACGCTGCTGCAATTGCTCCTGGAAGCGACACTGCGTCCCGGTGATCCTGTCGCCATCGTTTCGCTGCTCAAACATCCGCTTGCCCGCTTCGGGCTGGAGCGCAGCTTTCTGACTGGGGCTGTCGAGGCATTGGAGTTGCTGGCGCTGCGCGGCGGCGTGGCGGAAGTGGATATCGGATCGCTCGAACAGTTGCTCGACCATCAGCTTTCGGAGCAGGCGCTCGACAGGCACGCGCCGGTATGGCGCAAATCGCTGCCATCAGAAGCGGCGGACATCGCCCGCAGGTTAGCCCAGAAAGTTGAACGTGCCGTGGAGCCGCTGGTATCGGCACTCGTGCCACATCGTAGGGGTCATGATGGCCTGACAACGGGCATCTCGCTCTCGCAATGGGCCGAACGCACGGGCCGCGCTCTGGAGAGTATCGCTGCCGACGAACACGGCAATCTGGCAAGCCTTTGGTCCGGTGAGGCTGGTGATGCCCTGGCAAGTCTGCTTGGCGAAGTCATCGATACCGAAGGCCAGATGGAAGCGGAGGGGCCGCAATGGATCGATATCATGCAGGCGCTGTCGGCCGGCCATGCCGTCAAGCCCGGCGCCCTCAGTCACCCTCGCCTCTTCATCTTCGGTACGCTGGAAGCGCGCCTGCAGAATGTCGACACGCTGATCCTTGGCAGCCTCAACGAAGGATCATGGCCGGGGCAGACCGCCAATAATCCCTTCGTCTCCCGCATGATGAAGACGGAAATCGGGCTGGAGCCACCGGAACGGCGCATCGGTCAGCTGGCGCATGATTTCGAGATGGCGAACGGTACTCGCCATCTCATCTATTCGCGCGCCCTGCGTCAGGGTTCGACGCCGACGGTCGCCTCCCGGTGGCTGCAACGGCTGCTGGCGCTCGGCGGCGAGGATTTCGAAGAGCAATTGCGCGAGCGGGGCGCGCGTTTCGTTCATTGGGCAAACCAGCTAGACCTCGGTGACAATCAGGCGCCGGCGCAGAGGCCCTCTCCAAAGCCGCCACGGGAACTGCAGCCAAAATCCTATTCCTTCAGCGAAGTCGGTCGGCTGCGCCGCGACCCCTATGCGATTTATGCGCGGCGCACGCTGCGGCTCGATCCCGTCGACCCGTTCAATCGCGATCCGGGCGCGGCGGAACGCGGTACGCTCTACCACAAGATCATCGATCGCTTTGTTCGCGAAGGCCATATCGCGGGAACGCCGGAAGCGGCAGCGGCGATGAACGTCATCCTGACCGAACTCTTCGACATGGAGAGCCTGCCGCCGCATATCGACGCCGTCTGGCGGCCGCGTTTCCGCGAAGTCGCGCGCGCTTTCCTGAACTGGGAGGCTGCGCGGCAGCCCGATGTGCAGAAGAGGCTGACGGAAGTCAGAGGCGGCGTCGAACTCGAGGGAATCGATATCCGGCTCACCGGCGTTGCCGATCGTATCGATATCAAAGGGCCGAACAGTGCCGATATCATCGATTACAAGACCGGCTACAATCCTTCCCCGACACAGGCCCGAGCACTGCTGGACCCGCAGCTCGCGCTTGAAGCCGCGGCCCTTCAGGCCGGCGCTTTTCGTGATGCCGGCAGCCTCGTACCGAACGACCTCCTTTATGTCCGCTTGCGGCCGGGCAGCCGCTTCCTGGTGGACAAGGTCAATAACGAGGAGGCCAGCAGCGACAAGACAAAATCGGCAATGCAGCTTGCCGAGGAATCGATCGACCAGCTAGTGAAATTCGTCACCCTGCTGCAATCAGGCGAAAAAGGTTTTACTTCGCGGCTGATCCCCGCCCAACAATTCGATTTCGGCGGCGATTACGATCATCTTGCCCGCGTTGCGGAATGGGCGACCGCTGACCCGGAAGGAGGAGGCGATGAATGATCCGACCGCGCTTCCCGAGGGTGACGATCCCGGTACCTGGATCGGCTGGACGACGATCCAGCAGGCGATCGCTTCTGATCCGGCCCGCTCTGCCTGGGTTTCGGCCAATGCCGGCTCCGGCAAGACACATGTTCTGACCCAGCGGGTGATCCGACTGCTGCTTGCCGGTGCGCGGCCTTCCGCCATTCTTTGCCTCACCTATACGAAGGCTGCCGCCTCCGAAATGTCGAACCGCGTGTTCGAACGGCTGGCGGAATGGGCGATTTTTCCGGATGACGAATTGGCCAGACGCATCACCCAGATCGAAGGTCGTGAGCCGGATTCCCTGAAGCTTATGGAAGCAAGACGGCTGTTTGCCAAGGCACTGGAAACACCGGGTGGGCTGAAGATCCAGACCATCCACGCCTTCTGTGAAGCGCTGCTGCACCAGTTTCCGCTGGAAGCAAACGTCGCCGGGCATTTCTCTGTCCTCGATGACCGGGCGGCAGAGACGCTGCTTGCCGATGCACGGCGCTCGCTTTTGACGGCAACTGGACCGGAGAACGACCAGAATCTCGCCGGTGCCTTCACCTATGTGCTTAATCTCGGCGATGAATCCGGGCTCGAAAATCTGCTCGGCGAGATCGTAGCCAACCGCAACGCCATACGCCGCTTCATGACCGCTGCCGAACAGCATGGCAGCGCCGATCGCCTGCTTCGCGAGAGGCTAAGCCTTTCACCTGATGATACGGAGGAGGGGCTGGCCGAACGATATTGGCCCTTGCCTGGGCTCTCGGGTGCAACGCTGGAACTTTACCTGGCGCTTGCCACAACGAAGGGTGGCGCTAAAGCGCAGGATGTTGCCGAAGGCCTGCGCCGCGCCGTACGCGAACGAGATGTGACCGCGCGTTCGCAGATTCTGGAGAAGATTTTCCTGACATCGAAGGGCGAGCCGAAGACGGACGGGCAATTCCTCGTCAAGGCGATGCTCGCGGAAGCGCCACAGCTTGCCGATGCGATCGCTTCCGCGCGGACGCATGTCGTCGCGTGCCGAGACCGCCTGAAGATGATGCGAATGCATACGGCAACTCATGCCGCCCTCGTGCTCGCGGACCGTCTGAACCGGGATTACGAGGAGCTGAAAAAGCAGCGCAGCCATCTCGACTTCGAAGACCTGATCACACGTACCGCAGACCTGCTTACGAAGAGCGGCGTCGGCCCGTGGATCCATTACAAACTCGATCAGGGTATCGACCATATTCTCGTCGATGAGGCGCAAGATACCAGCCCTATCCAGTGGAGTGTCATCCAGTCCCTGGCGGAAGATTTCTTTTCGGGCGAAAGTTCGCGGCCGGTGGCCCGGACATTGTTTGCCGTCGGCGACGAGAAACAATCGATCTATTCTTTCCAGGGCGCACGGCCCGAACGGTTCTCCGAAGAGAAGGAACGGACGCAGCGCCGGGTGCAGAACAGCGGCCTCAATTTCTCCACCGTCCGCCTGCCGCTCTCCTTCCGCTCCACGTCCGATGTGCTACTCGCCGTCGATCATATCTTCACGCCACCCGAGAATGCGCGCGGTCTCGGGACCGAGCCCGTCGTGCATCGCTCCAGCCGTATCGGCCATCCTGGTGCCGTCGATCTCTGGGACATGATCGTGCCTGACGTCGTCGTGAAGGACGAGGATTGGACCGCTCCCTTCGATGCGACGCCAGAAAGTGCGCCGGCCGCCGTCTTGGCACGGCGCATCGCTCATACGATCGGCACTCTCGTTGGCCGCGAAACGATCATCGAAAAGGGCAGGGAGCGCTTCATTGAAGCCGGCGATATCCTCATTCTCGTCCGCAAGCGCGACGCCTTTGTCAATGCATTGACACGCGAACTCAAACGGCGCGGTGACATTCCCGTTGCTGGTGCGGATCGCCTAGTGCTGACGAGCCATATCGCCATACAAGATCTGATGGCGCTTGGGCGCTTTCTTCTTCTGCCAGAAGATGATCTCTCGCTTGCCGCTCTCCTGAAAAGCCCTCTCTTCAATCTCTCGGAAGAGGATATTTTTGCGGTTGCGGCGCTGCGTGGCGACAATGAAAGCGCCTGGGACCATCTTCGCAAATATGCTGCCGATGGCAATGAGCGACTTGGCGTAGTGGTCGCGAGGCTGGAACTCTTCCTTGACCAATCTCGAAGCCTTTCGGTCCATGACTTCTATGCCCGCGTCCTTGGTAGCCATGGCGGCCGGCGGCAGTTCCTGGCGCGCCTCGGCACTGAAGTCAGCGATATCCTCGATGAATTTCTGACCTTTGCGCTCGACCACGAAACATCTGCTCTACCCGGCCTGCAGTCCTTCATCTCGACGCTTGAGCTTGAAGCGCCGGAAGTGAAGCGCGAGCAGGACAAGGGTCGCAACGAGGTGCGCATCATGACGGTGCATGCATCCAAAGGTCTGGAAGCGCCAATCGTCTTTCTGGTCGATGGCGGTTCCAAGGCTTTTACCCACACCCACCTGCCAAAGCTCCGGTTGCTTGATGCAGGGCCGGACGAGCCGCCGATACCGGTGTGGATTCCCGTCAGTGATCTCGGCAATTCACTGACGTCGACCGATGCGGCACGCATCCAGTTTCTTGCCGAAGAGGAATACCGGCGCCTGCTCTATGTGGCGATGACCCGCGCCGCCGACCGGCTGATCGTTTGCGGATATCGCGGCGTGCGGCTGAACAACGACACCTGGCATATGATGATTTCCACTGCGCTCGACGCGGAACATCCGCATGTCGAAAAGGCGACGTTCTCAGGTCCGGATGGAGAGTGGGGCGGGATGCACTGGCGTGTGCCGCAGGTCGAGCGCAGCTTCGAGCGAATGGATCGTGCGCCGGAGCAGGCAATTGTCGAAACGGTTCCCCCGGACCTGTTCCGGCCCCTCCCGCCGCAGAAACAATTGCCGCGGCCACTCAGCCCTTCCGGCGCCGGAACGATCATTGATGAAGAAGCCGATGATCTGCTGTTGACCTCACCGCTCTTCGGCCAGCAAGAAGAGGGCAGCGATCGTTCTCTGGAAAAGGGCCGCCTTATCCATCGGATGCTTCAGGCTCTTCCCGATATTCCGGTGGAGGAGCGGGCCGATGCAGCGAAGCGTTATGCTGAACGCGCGGCCCGATTCTGGCCGGCTACAGAGCGGCAGGCTCTAGTCGATTCGGTTGTGAAACTTTTGCAAGAAGAAAGGCTTCAAGCCGTCTTCAACGTTCATGCCCAGGCGGAAATCTCGATCATGGGGACCTTAACGCTGGAAGGCCGGGAGTATGCCGTCTCCGGCCGGATTGACCGCCTCGCTGTCCTGCCAGACAGCGTCGTCATTCTGGACTACAAGACAAATCGCGTTCCACCGGCAAGCGAAGACAAAATCCCTTTTGCTCACAAGGCGCAGCTTGCGATCTACCGGGAAATCCTGAAGCCGCTCTATCCCGCCAAACGAATCGATTGCATGTTGATCTACACCGAAAATGCGACCATCCATACGCTGAGTGAACATGCTTTGGCTTCTGCACTTGCGGGACTCAACACAAAGTGAAATATCGGACATTGAAATTCCGGCACCGCACCCTCACATCTTGTTCAACACCAAATTCCGGTAAAGGAGCAGCCTATGGCTACCGTTAAGGTCGATATCAACAATTTCCAGTCGGAAGTTCTGGAATCCGCAGAACCCGTCGTCGTCGATTTCTGGGCTGAATGGTGCGGTCCTTGCAAAATGATTGCTCCGAGCCTCGAGGAAATCGCCACGGAACTGGCTGGCAAGGTCAAGGTTGCCAAGCTTAACATCGATGAAAACCCGGAACTGGCCGCTCAGTTCGGCGTTCGCTCGATCCCGACGCTCGCAATCTTCAAGGGCGGCGAAGTTGCCGACATCTCCATCGGCGCAAAGCCGAAGACGGCGCTTTCCAGCTGGATTTCCAGCGCAGCCTGACGATATCGACAGTTTGATACGAAAAGCCCGGCAAATGCCGGGCTTTTTCATTTGGGGGGTGTACCGTTTTCCGCCAGTACGTCGCCGACGAGATAAAGAGAACCGCCAATAAGGATACGCGGTGGCGGCGCCTCCGGATCGACGGTCGAAGCGATGGCGTCCAGGGCGTCGATGACGGACGCCATCGGTTCGGCCACGAGACCGGCGTCGTAGGCGGCATGGGCCAGAATCACCGGGTCGATCATCGCCTCGCTGCCGCGGATCGGTACGCAATAGATCTTCTCCGCCAGGTCCGTGAAGGCCTTGAAATAGCCGACCGGATCCTTGGTATTGATCATGCCCGATACCAGGAACAGCGGACGGGACTGGCGCTCTTCGAAATTCGCCATGGCTTCGGCGATCACTTCACCGGCACCCGGATTGTGGCCGCCATCGACCCAGATTTCCGACCGTGCCGGTGCATGGCTCAAAAGCCTGCCTTCCGTCAGTTTCTGCAGACGGCCCGGCCATTCCACCGTTTCCATCGCCTTTTCCATCATCGGCTCGGTGACGGTGAAGCCTGCAGCCTTGACAGCCCTGATGGCGGCAGCGGCATTGGCATATTGATGGCGCCCAGGCAGGCGCGGCAGGGGCAGATCCGCGAGGCCGAACTCGTCCTGATAGATCAGCCGACCATATTCCTCATGGGCGATGAAATCCTGACCGAAGACAGCGCTCGGGCAGTTCAGCCGCTCGGCGGTCGACATCAGCACGTCGAGCGCCGCGTCATATTCCTGATGGCCAATGACGACGGAATGACCGCGCTTCATGATGCCAGCCTTTTCCGCAGCGATCAGTTCCACCCGATCGCCGAGATGGGGCTGATGATCGAGCGAGATCGGCATGATGACGGAAACAGCTGGATCCTCAATGATGTTGGTCGCGTCGAAACGACCCCCGAGGCCAACCTCGATGATTGCGGCATCAGCCGGATGTTCGGAAAAAAGAATGAAAGTGACGGCCGTCAGAATTTCAAAAACGGTGATCTTCTCGCCATCATTGGCCTTCGCCACACGTCGCAAAGCCTCTGCAAAAACGGCATCATCAACTAGCTGACCACGCCCGTCTGGGACACCGAGACGGTAACGTTCGTGCCAATTTACGAGATGCGGAGAGGTATGGACATGGACGCTGTAGCCGCCTGCTTCCAGGAGCGCGCGGCAGAAAGCCGATGTCGAGCCCTTGCCGTTCGTGCCGGCGATATGGATGACAGGGGGGAGATTGCGTTCGGGATTGCCGAGCGCTTCCAGAAGGCGCCTGATGCGGTCCAATGACAAATCGTAGCCCTTGGGATGCAATCCCATGAGCTTCTCGATCTCCTGCGCCGCCTCACTCACCGCGATCTGGCCTCTGTTCGTCATCGGCCCGCCCTATCCTGTGAGGTTTGCTGCTCAGGCGCTCGCCGCCAGAGCAATCATCCCATTGGCATCATTTGCTGCCGCAGCCGGCTTCTTGGTCAGGATCTTCAACAGGCGCGCCAGCGTCGCGGGAATATCGTGACGCTTGACGACCATGTCGACCACGCCGTGTTCCAGAAGATATTCCGACGTCTGGAAGCCCTCAGGGAGCTTTTCACGGAGTGTCTGTTCAATGACACGTTTGCCGGCAAAGCCGATTTCGGCGCCCGGTTCGGCCAAATGAATGTCACCAAGCATAGCGTAGGACGCCGTTACGCCGCCCGTCGTCGGATTGGTCAGAACCACGATATAGGGCTGGCCTGCTTCCTTGAGCATGTCAACCGCAACCGTCGTGCGTGGAAGCTGCATCAGCGACATGATGCCCTCCTGCATACGAGCACCGCCGGAAGCCGGGAACATAACGAGCGGGCACTTTTCCGCAATCGCGCGTTCGAAGGCTTTGACGATAGCCTCGCCAGCAGCCATGCCGAGCGAACCGCCGATGAAGTTGAATTCATGGACGACGGCGACGAGCTTCAGGCCTTGCACGCTGCCGAGACCGGCAAGGATCGTGTCTTCCTGCTCGGTCTTGAGACGGCTGTCACGCAGGCGATCGCTATATTTCTTGGAATCGCGGAACTTCAGCGGGTCCTGGGCGACCTTCGGCTGCGGCAAAGCTTCGTATTCGCCGTTGTCGAACAGGTCGGCAAGGCGCGCCTTTGCCGGCATTTTCATGTGATAGCCGGAAGCGGGGATGACCCACTTGTTGCTTTCGAGGTCCTTGTGAAAGACCATCTCGCCCGTTTCCGGGCACTTGATCCAGAGGTTCTCCGGCACTTCGCGACGGCCCAGCATGGAATTGATCCGCGGGCGAACGTAGTTAGTGATCCAGTTCAACTCGAATACTCCTGATTGACTAGTGCCAATGTGGGGAAACTATTCGGCAGCAACAAGGCGCGCCGAACGCGTTCCTGTGGAAAGGCCCCGAACCAGCGTCGCAACGGCCTGAACCGTATCCGCTGTCGCCTTCCCCTCTGCCGTCAGGCTGTTGGCCACCTGATTGACGATTGCGGTACCAACGACGACGCCGTCGGCCGAAGCACCGATGATCTTTGCGTGTTCAGCCGTCTTGACGCCGAAGCCGACGCAAACGGGCAGATCGGTATGGTCCTTGATGCGCTCGACTGCGCCCGAAATCAGCGACGGATCCGGCAAGGCCGAACCGGTGATGCCGTTCATCGAGACATAATAGACGAAGCCCGAGGTGTTCTTCAAAACCGTCGGCAGGCGCTTTTCATCCGTCGTCGGTGTGGCCAAACGGATGAAATTGATACCCTTCTTCAGAGCCGGGATGCAGAGCTCGTCATCCATTTCCGGCGGCAGGTCGACGATGATCAGGCCATCGATGCCGGATGCCAGCGCATCATCGAGAAACTTCTCGACGCCGTAAATATAGATCGGGTTGTAGTAACCCATCATGACGATCGGCGTCGCATCATTGGTCTTGCGGAAGTCGGCAGCGAGCTGCAGCGTCTTCTTCAGCGTCTGGCCTCCCTTGAGGGCACGCTGGCCGGCGAGCTGGATCGCGGGACCATCGGCCATCGGATCGGAAAAGGGCATGCCGAGCTCGATAACATCAGAACCTGCTTCCGGCAACGCTTTCATGATGCCGAGCGAGGTCTCGTAATCAGGGTCGCCGCCCATGAAATAGGTTACGAGCGCCGGGCGGCCTTCCGCCTTCAGATCGGCGAAACGTTTGTCCATACGTGCGGTCATATTTCTTTACTCACCCATTCCCAAAATCTTGCCGACGGTGAAGATGTCCTTGTCGCCGCGGCCGGAGAGGTTCATCAGGATGATCTCGTCCTTGCCCATCTTGGGCGCGCGCTTGATGACTTCGGCAAGCGCATGCGAAGGCTCAAGCGCCGGAATGATGCCTTCGAGGCGCGTCAGCGTCTGGAAGGCTTCAAGCGCCTCATGGTCCATGATCGGCACATATTCGGCACGGCCGATATCGTTCAACCATGAATGTTCCGGGCCGATGCCGGGGTAGTCGAGGCCGGCCGAGATCGAATGACCTTCCTTGATCTGCCCGTCATTGTCCTGCAGCAGATAGGTACGGTTGCCGTGCAGTACGCCCGGCGAGCCGGCCGTGATCGAGGCGCAGTGCTCATCGCCCTGCAGGCCCTTGCCGCCAGCTTCGACGCCGACGATCTTGACTTCCTTGTCGTCGAGAAAGGGATGGAAGATGCCGATCGCATTCGAACCGCCGCCGACGGCAGCGATGATGAGATCCGGCAGACGGCCTTCGGCTTCCAGGATCTGCTGCTTGGCCTCCGTGCCGATGACAGCCTGGAAATCGCGCACCATTTCCGGATAGGGGTGCGGACCGGCAGCCGTGCCGATCAGGTAATAGGTGCTGTCGACGTTGGTGACCCAGTCACGCAGCGCTTCGTTCATAGCGTCCTTCAACGTGCCGCTGCCGGCCGTGACAGGCTTTACTTCGGCACCCAGCAGCTTCATGCGGAAGACATTCGGTGCCTGACGCTCGACGTCGGTGGCGCCCATATAGACGACGCAGGGCAATCCGAAACGGGCGGCGACGGTGGCAGAAGCCACACCGTGCTGGCCGGCACCGGTTTCGGCGATGATGCGGGTCTTGCCCATGCGCTTGGCAAGCAGGATCTGGCCGATGCAGTTGTTGATCTTGTGCGAGCCGGTATGATTCAGCTCTTCGCGCTTGAAATAGATCTTGGCGCCGCCGAGATGCTGGGTCAGGCGCTCGGCGTAATAGAGCGGGCTCGGCCGGCCGATATAATGGGTGCCGAGATGCTTCAATTCCGCCTGGAATTCCGGATCTTCCTTCGCCTTGTTCCATTCTTCCTGCAGATCCAGGATCAGGGGCATCAAGGTTTCGGCCACGAAGCGGCCCCCGTAAATGCCGAAGCGGCCGTCTTCATCAGGACCGGCGCGGAAGGAATTCGGTTTAGGCGTCTCGTTCAATTTACACTCCCTGTGGTCGTTTCAGGCATACATGCCTGTTCAACCGCATCGAAAAACTCATCGATCATGTCCAGGCTCTTCACGCCCGGTGCACTCTCGACACCGGAGGCGGTATCGACACCCGGCGCCTTCGTCATTGCAAGAGCTTGGCCGACATTGGCCTTGTTAAGTCCGCCTGACAGCATGTAGTCGACATTGCCGTCAAGCCAGGTGAGCAGGCCCCAATCAAAGGAAACGCCATTGCCGCCTGGCAGTTCAGACCCTTTTGGCGGCTTGGCATCAAAGAGAAAACGGTCGGCGATGCCGATATAGGCTTCGACCCTCTTCAGGTCGTCGGTGCTGCGGACCGACAATGCCTTGATGACGGGGATGCCGTACATCGCCTTGATGGTCAGCACGCGCTCGGGGCTCTCGCTGCCGTGGAGCTGGAGCATATCAGGGCGCAGAAGTGCAACGATTTCATCAAGATCATCATTGCTCGGATCGACCACGACGGCAACGACCTTAGCCTTGCCACGCACAGGTTCCGCCAGCTTGCCGGCAATGTCCGGCTCGACGTAACGCGGGCTTTTCTGGAAAAAATTGAAGCCGATATGCGTCGCTCCGCGCTTCAATGCGCGCTCGACAGTCTCAGGCGTCTTCAAACCGCAGATCTTGATATCCGGTCTCATGGCAGCGAAGTGACACGAAACGGGCGAAGAGTCGAGCCAATTTGCAATGCCGGCCGCATTTAACGCGACGCTTAATCGAACTCTATCGCGTGCAATTGGCTGCCGTGACGCTTCAGCCAGGATTTCGCCTCTTCCATATGCGGGCAGAGCTTCTTGCAGAGCGCCCAGAAGTGTGGACCGTGGTTCATTTCCTTCAGATGCGCAACCTCGTGGGCGGCGAGATAATCGATCACCGAAGGCGGTGCCATAACGATGCGCCAGGAGAAGCTCAGATTTCCTTCCGAGGAGCAGGAACCCCAGCGGCTGCGGGTATCCTTCATCGAAATCGAGCGGATCGGCGCCTTGATGGAACCGGCATGCAGCCGCGACAGTCTCTCGAGATCGCTGCGCGCCTCTTTCTTGAGGAAGGTTGCGATGCGCCGGCCGATATGTTCCGGCATGCCGCTGACGCGGAGTACCGGTTTGCCGTCTGTCACGACGGCTTCGGTCAGTCCGCGCACGCTGCCTGTGTGCTCGATACGATGCCTGACACCGCGAAAGAGAATTTCGCCGCCGTCGCGCAGGCCCGTATCTGTTGAGAATTTCGCAAGCTTGGTCAGCAGCCAGCCCTGATGCCTATCAAGGAAGGCGTTGACTTCGCGGGCGGCAAGCCCCTTCGGCACCGTCATCTTCAGTGCACGGCCGCCCGGCTCGATACGAAGCGTTATCCGGGTTGCCCGATCATGCTGCTTGATCGTCAAGGGCATCAGACGGCCGGCGACATCCAGCGTCCGCTTTTCGGGCGGCGACGGTTTTTTCGTCGTACGGCGGATCTTCGGGAGCGGAAACATAGGAGTTTTCTATACGATTCGGGGGAAATCCGGGCAAAGAAAAACCGGCATCGTATTCGATGCCGGCCGTAGATTTTCCGTGATCATGCCTTACGGCGTCTGGTATTCGGCGACCGGACCATTGTCGTCGCGTTTGCCGTTCTTGCGCTCGCGCATGAAGCGGTCGAATTCTTCCTGATCCTTGGCGCGGCGAAGCTCGCGCAGGTAGGAATCGAATTCCTCACGCATTTCATCGAGCTTGCGGCGCTCCTCCTCGATCCGATCGAGCTCGGCCTTGCGCCAATCGTCGAAGGCGACATTGCCCGTCGAGAAATGCGGGCGGTGACGGCCGTGCGAACGGCGGCAGCCTGCAAAGAAGCCATCCGTTGCCTGGTTGACGTCACGCTTGAAGCCACGCAGCCGCTCGCCGAAGATGATATAGGCAAGCATGGCCAGCCCCAGAGGCCAGAAAACCATGAAGCCGAGGATCATCAAGGCAACGGTAGCCGGAGTCCAATCCGGCCGAAGCAATGCTGACTGGTTCATCGTGCGGTATCCTCGCGTTCCAGCACCCGACACGATGCCGAGTGCTGAAAAACCAAATGGTTACCGCAGAACCGGCCTTCAAGACGATTTCAGGTTAAATCGGACAAGGCCTTGAATCGATGAAACTAAATCAGCGTTTTCTAACTCACGCCGATCTACCGCCCTTGATGACGCGCTGAACCGGCGGCTTTTTTGCACGAGAATGCTGGCGCGTGAAGCTGACGATGCGAGGCGCGATCTCGCGTCGGAAGCGAGAACCGTTGAAGACGCCATAGTGGCCGACATCCGGCTGCAAGTAATGCATGCGCATCTCCTCAGGGATGTTTACACAGATGGCCTGCGCAGCCTGAGTCTGGCCGACGCCGGAGATATCGTCGTTCTCGCCTTCGACCGTCAGCAAAGCCACATTACGGATCGCAGCGGGGTCAACGCGCTTGCCGCGATGCATCAACTCGCCCTTCGGCAGCGCGTGTTTCATGAAGACCTGCTCGACTGTCTGCAGATAGAATTCCGCGGTGAGGTCCATGACGGCGAGATATTCATCGTAGAAATCGCGGTGCTTTTCCGGTTCGCCGTCGTTCTTCACGAGATGCATGAAGAACTCCTTGTGGGCGATCAGGTGACGGTCGAGGTTCATCGACATGAAGCCGGAAAGCTGCAGGAAACCCGGATAGACAGGACGCATAAAGCCCGGCTGCGGCCAGGGTACGTTCATGATGACGTTATCGGCAAACCATTCGAGCGGGCGCTCCTTGGCAAGCTTGTTGACGGCCGTCGGATTGATACGAGTATCGATCGGGCCACCCATCAGCGTCATGGACGACGGGGCCAGCGGATCCTTGGCCTCTTCCATGATAGCGGCAGCAGCGAGGACCGGCACGGAGGGCTGACAGACTGCGATGACATGCGTGTCATGGCCGAGGAAATGCAGCATCTCGATGACGTAGTCGATGTAATCGGAAAGGTCGAAGGTACCCTCCGTCATCGGCACCATGCGCGCATCGACCCAGTCGGTAATATAGATATCGGCGCTCGGCAAAAGAGCTTCGACAGTGCCGCGCAGCAGCGTCGCATAGTGGCCGGACATGGGTGCGACGATGAGGATGCGCGGGTCGCCGCTATGGCCGGCCGGCACATCGCGGGAGAAATGCAGGAGACTGCAGAAGGAGCGCGTCCAGACCACTTCCTCGCGAACCGCAACCTTCTTGCCGTCGATGACGGTCGCATTGAGCCCAAATTCCGGCTTGCCGTAGCGGCGCGTCGTGCGCTCGAACATTTCGAGGCTGGCCGAAATGGTGCGGCCGAGCGGTGTCTGCGAGAAGGGATTCAGCGGATTGGCACAGGCAAAACGCATCATATCGGCTGCAGCGCGGAAGGGGGCCAACGCTGCATGATTCAATTCATAAAGCTGGTAAAACATGAAGGGCGCCACCTTTCTCTATCCGGCAAAGACGGCGCCAATTGAAGGGCACCGGACTCTTTCCGTTAACGCTGGCACATCAACGTAGGCTAACAGGTTTTTGTTGCACAGCAACATAACATTACAGTCCGAAAGAAAAATGCCGGAAAATTGATCCCCGGCATTATCTTGGTGCACAAAGTTTAAGCTTTTCAGCAGGAAAAACAGTTAACGATCCGCTACGAAGAGCTGCTTCTGAGTGCCAAGACCTTCGATACCGAGTTCGACGACATCGCCGTCCTTTAGGAAGCGCGGCGGCTTCATACCCATGCCGACACCCGGAGGTGTACCCGTAGAGATAACGTCGCCCGGATGCAGGGACATGAACTGGCTGAGATACGACACGATGAACGCAACACCATAAACCATGGTTTTCGTGGAACCATTCTGCATCGTCTGGCCGTTGACCTTGAGCCACATGCCGAGGTTCTGCGGATCGGCAACTTCGTCTTTAGTGACGAGCCACGGGCCGATCGGGCCGAAGGTGTCGCAGGACTTACCCTTGGTCCACTGGCCCGAGCGCTCGGTCTGGAAGGCGCGCTCGGAGACGTCGTCGGAAACGCAATAACCAGCAACGTAATCCAGCGCTTCGGCCTCGCTGACATATTTCGCGGTCTTGCCGATAACGACACCGAGCTCGACTTCCCAGTCGGTCTTTTCGGAACCGCGCGGGATCTGGACATTGTCGTTCGGGCCGACGATCGCCGAGGTCGCCTTCATGAAAATGACGGGTTCGGGCGGCACGGTCGCGCCGGTTTCAGCCGCATGGTCGGAGTAATTCAGGCCGATGCAGATGAACTTGCCGGTGCCGGCAACACAGGCGCCGATACGGCTGGGCGCCAGTTCCGGCAGGCTCTTCGGATCAAGGGCGGCGATCTTTGCAAGACCTGCCGGCGTGATCGCCTCGCCGCCGATATCGGCGACATGGGCAGAAAGGTCGCGGATCTTGCCATCGGCATCGAGCAGGGCCGGCTTTTCGCGGCCAGCTTCTCCAACGCGCATCAGCTTCATGAATATCCTCCTCATGGAAAGCGGGGTGCGCCACCTATGAACGAATTATTCATCGGTGTCATTATGACTTTCCGCGGAAGCGGTACGCGCGGCTAGAAAATTTCGGCAAGCTGCGGTCCGACCGGAACGATCCGCGTGGGATTGAGGCTCTCGATCGAATAATAGCCGCGCTTGATGTGATCGAAATTCACGGTCTCGGCGATGCCGGGCCAATCCAGCATCCGCCGGCAGAAAGACTTGAGGTTGGCGTAGTCGGATAGACGCCGCAGATTGCATTTGAAGAGACCGTGGTAGGCGACATCGAAACGCACTAGCGTGACAAACAGGCGGATATCGGCCTCCGTCGGATGCTCGGCAAAGAGAAAGCTGCGTCCTTCGAACTGAGGTTCAATCCAGTCGAGGCACGCGAAAACCTCAGCAAAAGCCTCTTCATAGGCGATCTGGGTCGTCGCAAAGCCGGTACGGTAAACACCGTTGTTCAGGGACGGATAGATGCGCTCGTTGAAGGCATCGATTTCATTATGCAGAGCGGACGGATAGAGATCAATGTCACCATGGGCAAGATCGCCAAAACCGGTGTTCAGCATGCGCAGAATATCGGAGGATTCGTTATTCACGATGGTGCCGCGCTTCTTGTCCCAGAGAACCGGCACCGTCGCGCGCCCGGTAAAGCCTGAATCCGCTTTCGTGTAGATCTCATGCATGTAGGCGGCGCCGTTTAGGTCATCGGCGGTAGCACCGGGATAATCGCCGAAACGCCAGCCCTGCTTGCTGAGTGTCGGCTCGACGATCGAAACCGAGATGACGTCCTCTAGACCCCTGAGCTTGAGGCCAATCAGCGTGCGCGAAGCCCAGGGGCAGATATAGGCCACATAGAGATGATAGCGGCCAGCTTCAGCGGCAAAACCACCCTCACCCGTCGGGCCAGCGCTGCCGTCAGGCGTCACCCAGTTGCGGAAGCTGGATGTCTGGCGGACGAAACCACCCTTTTCATCTTTGGCCTGGACCGGCTGCCAGTCCTCGGTCCATTTCCCATTCACCAGCATCCCGCATCTCCTGCCAACCGGATTTGACGCTGCTTTACCGGCAGTTCTTCGCGCGCGTAAGATCCGTTTCTGGAAACAGATTGTGCACTGGCCGCGACCAAACTGTGCTTGCCAAGCAGGCGAGCACGGAAATATCACTTAAGTGATCTCCGCAATGGAATCCCCGTCCATCGCCAACTTCCGGAAGCCACTATGACGAAAGCCAACTGCCGCGAATCCGAATATCCCATCGATCCGATGTTTCTCGAGCGTTGGTCACCACGCGCCTTTACCGGCGAGATTATCGAAGAAACCCAGCTTCTGACCCTGCTCGACGCCGCGCACTGGGCGCCATCCTCCTCGAATATGCAGCCCTGGCGGTTCCTTTATGCATTGAAAGGCTCCGAGCACTGGGAAGAATTCGTGAGCCTGCTCGTCGATTCCAACCAGGAATGGGCGAAGAATGCCTCGGCACTGATCTTCGTGGTCTCGCGCAGCTTCAACGGCGCTCGCAGCGAGGGACGGTCAAGCTATACGCACTCTTTCGATGCCGGCACAGCCTGGGGCCATCTTGCCATGCAGGCCCGTATTTCCGGCTTCTATGCCCATGGCATGGGCGGCATCAAGCATGACGAGATCAAGGAAAAGCTTAGTGTTCCCGATGGCTACCGCGTCGAAGCCGGTATTGCCGTCGGCCGCATCGCCGATAAGAACACCCTTTCCGAGCGCAACCGCGAGCGCGAATTCCCGAGCCAGCGCAAGCCGCTCTCGGAGGTCGTCTTCAACGGCCATTTCATCGGCAACGATTGATCGCAAAATAAAAACCCGCAAGCCGGATGGCTGCGGGGCTTTTTCGTGACCGGTTCGGTCAGATATCGAGGTTTGCGACGCTCAGCGCATTGTCCTGGATGAATTCGCGCCGAGGCTCGACTTCATCGCCCATCAGGCGGGCAAAGAGGCCGTCGGCATCGGTTGCATCGTTGACCTTGACCTGCAGCAGCGAGCGAACGTTCGGATCGAGCGTCGTTTCCCAGAGCTGCTCGGCATTCATTTCGCCGAGACCCTTATAGCGCTGCATCGTCAGGCCCTTGCGGCCGCTGGCGAAAATCGCATCGAGAAGAGCACGCGGGCCGGAAATTTCGACATCGCCATCACGCCGGCTCAACGCCGGCGGCGTCTGATAGATTTCCTTCATGCGTGGGGTCAGCTGATCGATAAGGCGGGCATCCTGGGAACCGATCAGCGCCATGTCGAGTACGATGACTTCCTTGACGCCGCGAACCATGCGCTCGAGGCGGATACCGCCCTCGCTGGTGAGGCTGCCTTCCCAACCGCGCTCGGTTTCCTCGGCGATGATGTCGAGACGCTTGGCCACCTCGGTTGCCAGCTCCTGGGCGCGCTCGGCATTGCTGACGGTTTCGGCATTGAGCGCGCCGGCGATTGCCGCCTGTTCGACGACCGCACGATTGTAGCGCGAATGCAGGTTGTCGAGCAGCGCGCGCAGGCGCAGGGCATCGTGAATGACTTCATTCAGATCCTGGCCGACACGGACTTCGCCGCTGGCGAGCTTCAACGCCGCATCTTCCAGACCCTGGCCGATCAGATAATCTTCCAGCGCTTTTTCGTTCTTGACGTACTGGACCGACTTGCCGCGCGAGACCTTGTAGAGTGGTGGCTGGGCGATATAGAGATGGCCGCGCTCGATCAGTTCCGGCATCTGCCGGAAGAAGAAAGTGAGCAACAGCGTACGGATGTGGGCGCCGTCGACGTCGGCATCCGTCATGATGATGATCTTGTGGTAGCGCAGCTTCTCGGCATTGAACTCATCCTTGCCGATGCCGGTGCCAAGCGCGGTGATGAGTGTGCCGATTTCCTGGCTCGACAGCATCTTATCGAAGCGGGCACGTTCGACGTTCAGGATCTTGCCGCGCAGCGGCAGGATCGCCTGATTTTCGCGCGAGCGCCCCTGTTTTGCAGAACCGCCTGCCGAGTCACCCTCGACGAGGAAGACTTCAGACTTGGCCGGATCGCGTTCCGAGCAGTCGGCGAGCTTGCCGGGCAGCGAGGCGATATCGAGCGCACCCTTGCGGCGCGTCAGTTCGCGCGCCTTGCGGGCGGCTTCACGGGCGGCAGCGGCCTCAACGACCTTACCGACGAGAATCTTGGCTTCGCTCGGATGTTCTTCGAACCAGGTATTCAAGGCCTCATTGACGAGACTTTCGACGACAGGGCGAACTTCCGACGAAACAAGTTTGTCTTTCGTCTGCGATGAGAATTTTGGATCCGGTACCTTAACCGACAGGACTGCGGTCAGACCTTCGCGACAATCTTCGCCCTGCAGCGTCACCTTTTCCTTTTTCGTAATGCCGGAATTATCGGCATAGGAAACGACCTGACGCGTCAATGCGGCACGGAAGCCGGCCATATGCGTGCCGCCATCGCGCTGGGGGATGTTGTTGGTGAAGCAAAGCACGTTCTCGTGATAGCTGTCGTTCCACCACATGGCCACCTCGACGGTGATGCCATCCTTCTCGCCGCGGATCGCGACGGGCTTTTCGACAAGCGGCTTCTTGGCACGGTCGAGATAGGAAACAAAGGCTTCGAGACCTCCGTCATAGACCATCTCTTCCTGCTTGATGTCGGAGTGACGCTTGTCCGTCAGCAGAATGCGGACGCCGGAGTTGAGGAAGGCGAGTTCGCGCAGGCGGTGCTCGAGCGTGCCGTAGTCGAACTCCGTCATCGTGAAGGTTCCTGAGCTCGGCATGAAGCTCACTTCCGTGCCGGTCTCGTTGCCGGCTTCGCCTGTTACCTTCAGAGGGGCATCCGCGACACCATGGGTGAAGCTCATCTCGTGGATCTTGCCTTGGCGACGGATCTTCAATTTCAGCCAGACGGAGAGTGCATTGACGACCGAAACGCCGACGCCATGCAAACCGCCCGAAACCTTGTAGGAATTCTGGTCGAACTTACCGCCGGCATGGAGCTGGGTCATGATGACTTCAGCTGCCGAAACGCCTTCGCCGCTGTGAATATCGGTCGGAATGCCGCGGCCGTTATCCGTCACGGTCACAGAGCCATCCGGATTGAGCGAAACGGTGACTATGTCCGCGTGACCGGCTAACGCTTCATCGATCGCGTTATCGACGACTTCATAGACCATGTGGTGGAGGCCCGAGCCATCGTCGGTATCGCCGATATACATGCCGGGGCGTTTGCGCACGGCATCGAGGCCCTTCAGGACCTTGATGGAGTCTGCGCCATATTCGGTGTTTACGCCGTTTTCCGTCGCGGGTGCATCGGTCATTCTGTCGAGATTTTCCCTGTTGTCGTCAGCAACGGCGCGCCTTGCGAATCACCGGCTTTTTCAATGTCGAATATAGGTTTTTTGCAGCGAGTTCCCAATGGCAAGGCCCTAAAACAAGGCATAAATCAGGGGATTATGACGCTTTTCCGTCCACTTTGCCGCCATTTTCAAGAAGCGCCGATAACCGGGCGATGTCGCCGCTGTCAAGGCTGCGGATTCGCTTGGCCAGGCGATTGGCAAATTCGGTGTATTCGGGCGGCAGCCCCGAAGTATCGACGACCACACGCGGATCGGAAGAGCTAGCAACGAGGAAGAGTTCCTCGGCCTCATCCCAGATGATGTTGAAATAGCCGGCGATGCGCTGCAGCAGATCGAAGCTCGGCACGCCGCGCTTTCCGTGCTCGAGCGCCGAGAGATAGGCGGGCGAAACATTGAGCGCCGCAGCCATCTGTTTCTGCGTCACGCCCTTGCGGGCGCGCAGCTTGCGAACTGCTTCGGCAAACGGCGTCACGATGTTTCCCCGGCACGCCGGGATAGGCGGATATAGAGGGCGCCGGCGCCACCATGATGGTGGGCGGCTGGTTCATAGGACGAAATTAGAAAACGGAATTCCGGCTTGGAGAACCACAGCGGCACAGCGCGCTTCAAGGCGCCTTCGCTGCCCATGGAACTGCCTTTGCCTGTAATGACGAGAACATGCCGCATGCCGCGTTCATGCGCGCGGATCAGGAAATCGAGCAGGAAGGAATGCGCTTCGCTCTGGACCATGCCGTGAAGATCGATCCGCGCTTCCAGCGCCAGCTTGCCCTTGGCGATCTTGCGCTTGACCGGCCGCTCCAGTGGATGGTGGACGCCCGATGGCTGTTTTACGGGCGCCTGCATTGCCGGTTGCTGCGGAAGCGGTATAGCCGTTTTCTGCTTTTCCGCCTTTTCCTGTTCAGCAGCCGCTTCGGCCTCCGCCAGGAAGGCGTCAAGCGCAGTCAGTTCATCGGTCTTGCCGGGCATGGGCCGGGTGCTGCGGGCGACCCTGCCCCAGAGGATTCTCTCATCTGAGCTGAGCTTGCGGTCCTTCGCCATCAGAGGAACCTCGCTGCAGCGGCATTGGGGATGAGAATTGCGAAATCGGCATCATTGCGTACCGTCCCCGCCAACTCTCCTGCATCATAGCCCGAACCGGTGAAAATGTCGCCGCGAGCGGGACCGACAATTGCCGAACCGGTATCCAGCGCCAGCATCAGCCGTTGAAACGGCTTACCGGCATCAAGGTGCGTCAGGGTTTCGGAGCGGACGAAGAATGGAAAACCGAACGTGTGGATCAGGCGGTCGACGGCGAGCGAACGCCCCGCGAGCAGCGACACCTTCGCGGCGGCGATCGGCCCTGCATTCGGATCGTCGACTGGCGCTTCCCGGAAGAAAATATAGGACCGGTTATGCCAGAGAACTTCGTCGATCTGGTCCGGATGACTGGCAAGCCACGCACGGATCGACTGCATCGAAATTTTCGTACGGTCGATCTCGCCCCGGTCGATCAATAGCTTGCCGATCGCCGAAAATGGATGACCGGCTTTTGCGGCGTAGGTGATGCGGCCAAGTCTGCCATCCGGATAACGCAGCCGGGCAGCGCCCTGCACATGGACAAAGAAAAGATCGACCTTCGATCTCGTCCAGGCGATCTCGAGACCACGGCCTTCGAGATAGCCCTGATCGATGTCGCGACGATCCGGATAGGCATCGATCAGCCTATCACGCGAGCGCCCGAATGCGTAGGAGCCATCGAGCTTGCCCGGACGATTTTGATCATCGAGGTCGATGAGGTCGTCCGGGCGCCGGTAGATCGGAAAACGGTAGGTCGCGTCCTGTCTGCCAGAAACTTCGATTTCGGGTTCGTAGAAGGCGGTAACGAAACCACTGACGCCGTCGGCCCGGACAATCCGGAATGCCTGACAATTCCTTTCAAAAAAGGCACGTGCTTCGTTCGCCGAAGACGGACGGAATGCCTCTGCTTCTTCCAGCAACGGAAGGAGATCGCCTGAACTCAGCCCCAGCGAGCCGGTACGATAAGGTTTCGTTCCGGAAATATGCCGGCGACAGGTAGCCATGACTTCAAAAAGGCTGGAGGGATCGTCATCCCTCCAGCCTTCCAATGCGTCGAAACTGACTGCCTGAAGGGCGAAGCCGGCTGTGTCACTCATGTTCCGATTCGGTCGCGACGAGTTTCCAGTTGGGGTCACGCGATCGCGTATCGCGAGCGAAGGTCCAGAGATCGTTGACCTCGGCGACATTTTCGGCATCGCCGTCGATCAGTGCGTCGTTCTTGTCGTAGGTAGCAGAGATCAGCTGACTGATGATACGTACAGTGATCTGCGCCTCACTGCCCTTGGTCTCGGCATGGGTGATCTCGGCCTTGTCGATGCCCACGAAGGTGGACTTCATCTTCTCGCCCTTGTTCTCGCGATCGCTGATCGCCGCGTCGAAGCCGTCATAGACTTCTCTGGAGAGAAGGTTCTTTAGCGTCTTGCGGTCGCCATCAGCAAAGGCCATGACGATCATCTCGTAGGCCATTCGGGCGCCATTCAAGAATTCCTTCGGGTCGAAGGAGGCATCGGCTCTGTTGAGCGCGCGCAGCGATTCGTTCAGCGGCGTGCCAGCCGGTGCGAAAGCGTCGATGGCAGAGAAACGGTCTTCCTCTTCCCCGTTCACATCGCGCCGCGGCAGGGTTACGACCTTGCCGGCATCGGCCGTATCGTTCTGCGCGGCATCCCGTGGCGTATAGAGATCACGCGGCGGCTTCTCATTTCCGGTGCGGCGTCCAAGAACGGACCGAAGCTGAAAGAAAATCAGCACCGCCGCCACCAAGAAAAATAATGTGATGAAGTCGTTTGAACTCATATCCCGCCGTTCGCTGTTAACATCCCTGATTTCTAACCCCATATAGTCCGGCTATACGAATGATTCAAATCATGGCTGGTATCTTCGCCAGTGCCAAGAGGAGCCCGGGGCACCCGGGAGAAAGAAATGCGTTTTTCCATGCTGCCGGTTTTCGCGCTGCTTCTGCCGCTTGCCGAGATCGCGGGCTTCGTGATTGTCGGCCGCGCAGTAGGACTTGCCGCGACGCTGGCGCTTGTCATGCTGGGCTTTGTCCTCGGCTCGTTCCTCTTGCGCCGGCAAGGTATCAGCATCCTGCGTCGCATGTCGGCCGAAGGGCGCAGTGGTACCATGCCCGGACGGGAATTGCTCAATCCGGCGATGAACGTAATCGCCGCGCTGCTCCTCATCATCCCGGGCTTTCTCTCGGATATACTGGCGATCCTGCTTCTTATCCCGCAGGTTCGAAACCTGCTTTGGCGGTCGATTGCAAAGCGTTTCGTTGTCGTCGACCCCGGCAGCAGGGGCTTCTCCTCATCCTCGCGTCCGGATTTTCAGAGTCGGTCGGGCAAGCCAGGCGATTCAAAGGTGGTCGATCTTGATGAAGAGGACTATCATCGGCAACCGAACGAAAAGTCACCCTGGTCCGGAAAAAGGCTCGGCGACTAGGCTGAGGCACGTTAACTGCCCTAGAGGCCCAGGGTTGTAAGCCCCTGCCCGAAATGTTAGATGGCGGCACCATCCAATGCCCCTCGAGGAAAAGCCCATGGCAGACGACAACAACAGCAACGGCAACGGCGCAGCGAGCCCGACCCTTTCGATCCTTGCCCAGTACGTCAAGGATCTTTCCTTCGAAAACCCGGGCGCACCCCGCTCCCTTCAGGCCCGCGACAAGGCACCGGCGATCAACATCAATGTGAACGTCAATGCCAATCCGCTGTCCGAAACGGATTTCGATGTCGTGCTTTCGCTGATCGCTGAAGCCAAGGAAGGCGACAAGACGGTCTTCCATACCGAGCTCGTCTATGGCGGCGTCTTCCGCGTTGCCGGCTTCCCTCAGGAGCACATGCTGCCGGTTCTCTTCATCGAGTGCCCGCGCATGCTCTTCCCGTTTGCCCGCCAGATCATTGCTGACGTCACCCGCAACGGTGGTTTCCCGCCGCTGATGATCGACCCGATCGATTTCGCGCAGATGTTCGCACAGCGCGTTGCCGAAGAGCAGGCCCGTTCCAAGGTTCAGGCCGTTCCGAACTAAGCCGGTCTTTACAGGCACTCAAAATCAAATGCCCGGGTTTCGCCCGGGCATTTTTATTTTTAATTGAGCTGATCGTATTTCGACCAGACGGCCTTTTGACCGAGTTTGGCGATCAGGGCGTTATGAGCCTCGGCTTCCGCTTCGCTCAATCGCGGCGCCAGCGTCCGCGGCCTCTCCATGATGGCAGCGACCACGACTTCTTCCACCTCGGCATTATCCTTGTTCTGGCTCCCAGATCCTGCGACGCCGAGCCCCAGTGCGGCCTGCCGGCCGCCAATCATCTCGATATAGACTTCGGCAAGAAGTTCGGAGTCGAGAAGAGCGCCGTGTTTGGTACGGTGCGAGTTGTCGATGCCGTAACGGCGGCAGAGAGCGTCGAGCGAATTCGGTCCCATCGGATGCTTTCGGCGGGCAAGCGAGAGCGTGTCGATCACGCGATCCGGCAGGATCGGCGGCTGGCCAAGCCTGGCAAGCTCGGCATTCACGAAGCCCATGTCGAAAGTGGCGTTGTGGGCGATCCACTTGCCGTCGCCGAAGAATTCCAGAATCTTATCGACGACATCGGCAAAGGGCGGCTTGTCCTTCAGAAACTCGTCGGTGATGCCGTGGACGGCGAGCGCGTCCGGGTGAACCTTCTGATCACCCGGATTGACGAAAAGGTGAAGCGTCCTTCCTGTCGGAAAATGATTGAAGAGTTCGATGCCGCCGATTTCGATGATGCGATCCATGCGGTTGTCGAGGCCGGTGGTTTCCGTATCGAAAATGATCTCACGCATGTGGGACTTCTTTCTTCGCTATCCGCTTCTTCAAGTCGGCGACGATATCTGCCACCTGTTCTCTCGTCGTCTCTATGGCGTGGCTGCTATCCACGATGTAGTCGGCCCGACGGCGTTTCTTCTCATCCGACATCTGGCGGGAGAGAATCATATTGAATTTTTCTTCCGTCATGTTCGGGCGCGCAAGCACCCTCTCCCGCTGAATCTGTGGATCGGCGCTGACAACGACAATGACATCCACTCTTTGCTCGGCGCCGGTTTCGAAAAGCAGGGGGATGTCGAGCACCACCATATCTGTCCCTACTTTTTTCTGCCGTGCCAGAAATTCATTCTCCCGCTTGCGCACCAGGGGATGAACAATCTTTTCTAGCCGCTTGAAGCCAGCTGGATCTCGAGCGAGTTGCCGACCAAGTTCCTGACGGTCGATAACACCGTTTTTCATCGTGCCGGGGAAAGCCGCATCGACCAGAGGTGCCGCCTCGCCCGCATAGAGATCATGCACCACAGCATCTGAATCGTTGACCGCGACACCGGCTTCAGCGAAGAGCTTCGCCGCCGTCGACTTGCCCATTCCGATAGAGCCGGTAAGGCCGATCTTCAGCATCAGTGTTTTTCCATGTCCGCGATGATGAGGGCTCGCAGTGTTTCATCGACGACAGGCCGTCTGCCGAACCACTTTTCAAATCCCGGTACCGCCTGATGCAAGAGCATACCGAGGCCATCGACGATCGCAAATCCCTGTTCTTCCGCCTGGGCGAGGATCGGTGTTTTCAAGGGCACGTAGACGATATCGGTAACGACCGCGTCGGAAAGCATCGGTGAGAAATCGATAGCGGGTGCCGCCTCCCCGTCCATGCCGAGAGAGGTGGTATTGATGAACAGCCCTGCTCTGGTCAATACTTCGGCGAGTGCTGCGGTCGGATGCGCATGGACCTTTGGGCCGAAGCGGTCGGCCAGTTCCTGCGCGCGCTCGACTGTACGGTTGACGACGTGGATTTCTTTGAAGCCGCGGTCGCGGACCGCCTGAATGACAGCGCGACTTGCACCGCCGGCACCGAAGACGACGACCCGGTCATGCCGGTCCCATCCGGGGTGGCGTTCATCGAGATTGGCGGTAAAGCCGCGGCCGTCCGTGTTGGTCGCAAGAAGTTTTCCATCCTCTAGCCATAGCGTATTCGATGCGCCGAGTTCTTCCGAAAGTTCGTCCGGTTGGTCGGCCAGTTTGAACGCCATCTCCTTATGCGGAATCGTGACATTACCGCCAACGAAACCGGCACTGCCGTTCCTTAACGAGACGATGAAATCTGCAAAACCTTCGGGGGCGACCTCGTGCGCTTGATAGCTGCCAGGCAGATCGAGCATCTTCAGCCAGTAGCCGTGGATCAATGGTGAGCGCGAATGTTTGACGGGAAAGCCCGTGACAAACGCTTTCGGCCTATGTGTTTCACGTGAATCATCCATCGATCGCATCCAGTTCCCGGAGTTTTGTAAGGAGAGGCAACATCGGCAGACCGAGGATCGTGAAATAATCTCCATCGATCTTCTCGAACAGCTGGATCCCCTCCCCTTCAAGCTGATAGGCGCCGACGCTTGCCAGAGCCTTTGGTCCCACGCGCTTTAGATGACGCGCAATAAAATCATCGGTCAGCGGACGCATCGTCAGTTCCGCATGCGCCACATGCTGCCATAAAACTTCACCATCTCTGACAATCGCAATCGCGCTGTTTAACCGGTGTGTTCTACCGCCAAGCACGCTCAGATGATTGGCTGCCTCTGCCATGTCCTTCGGCTTGTGAAAAACCTGAGCGGCGAGCGACATCGTCTGGTCCGAGCCGATGACGAGCGCACCACAAAAGCGCCGGCTGACCTCATCCGCCTTCGCTTCGGCAAGAACAAGCGCCACCTGATCGGGCGTGGCGCCCGATTTTTCCAGAGGCGCCTCGATTGCCCGTTCGTCGATGTGCGCGGCATGCGCTTCAAAGGCCAGGCCGGCATTTTCCATCAGCATCCGCCGGAACGGGCTTGATGATGCGAGAACGAGCTTTGGTGTCATCCCAGGTCCTCGGGAGCGATTCAGTTGTTCAGCGCTTAACGCAGCTTCGGGCGCAGGGCAACGATCGCTGCTGCCGTTTCCTCGATCGAGCGCCGGGTGACGTCGATCATTGGCCAGTTATGCCGGGCACAAAGAGAGCGTGCATATTTCAGCTCCTCCGAGATTGCTGCACGGTCGGTATAGTGCTCGCGGTCGAAACCCGGTGTTGATCCGAGCAGACGATTTTCGCGAACCTGAGAAATCCGATCCGTGGTGGCGATGAGGCAGACGATCAGCGGTTTGGTCGCTGTCGCCAATGCCTCGGGCAAAGGCACGCCATAGACGATCGGGATATTAGCAGTCTTGATGCCACGATTTGCGAGATAGATGCTGGTCGGCGTCTTCGACGTGCGGCTGATGCCGACGATGACGACATCGGCTTCATTGTAGTCCTCCGGCATCTGACCGTCGTCATGGTCCATGGTGAAATTCAGCGCTTCGATGCGCGCGAAGTAGCCGGCATTCATCACGTGCTGAGCGCCTACCCGCCTTCTGGAGGGAGCGCCGAGATAGATCTGGAACGCGCCGATAACCGGCTCCAGAACATTGACCGAGGCCACGCCCATTTCCGCGCAGCGTTCGTCAATGATGCTGGCAAGCTCCGGATCGACGATCGTGTAGAGAACAATGCCAGGTTCATTGTCGATTGCCTGAAGCACCGGCATCAACTGCTTGCGGTTTCTGATCAGCGGATAGACGTGTTCGATCGGCTGAGAAGATTTGAACTGAGCCGAGGCGGCACGGCCGGCGGAGATCAGAGTCTCGCCGGTCGAGTCAGAAATCAGATGCAGATGGAAGAAGTTCGTTCTGTTCTCCACGCTATTTTCCGCTGCCTGTTGAAAAGACTGGACAGCGAAGAGCTAATGGCGTGGCCGGGATCGAGGCAAGGGAAAACATGCCTCCTTATCCACATCCGGAATTTTTGAGAGTTGTCTCAGAAGTGCTTGTGGAGTGTGGGGACAGTGATCATGCTTCCCAAGACGATGCACAGCTTATCCACAAGATAGATGACAAAGTGAATTCTTTGAACCTTCTGGAATCTCTCTAGGATTCGGATTTCCTACCGTTTTAAGCGCAGATACACGGATCTCGATTCTGGCTAACCCGGTCCGCGTGAC
Organism: Rhizobium viscosum; assembly: GCF_014873945.1. Taxonomy (NCBI): domain Bacteria; kingdom Pseudomonadati; phylum Pseudomonadota; class Alphaproteobacteria; order Hyphomicrobiales; family Rhizobiaceae; genus Rhizobium; species Rhizobium viscosum. The sequence goes on from NZ_JADBEC010000001.1 coordinate 1,901,031, forward strand.
AAATCGCGCTGCCAGTGGATGGATTTTAATCCTTGATAGACACCGACTCTAAGAAATAGAAACCTTTTAAAATATTTTTGGATTTTTATAGGGAAGACGCGCTTGAGCGAAATGCGCCGGAAAATTATGCGGGTTCTTGACGGTGAGATCCTGACGCCTCCTCCCCTCTGGCTCATGAGACAGGCAGGTCGCTATCTGCCGGAGTACAGGGAAACGCGTGCGAAGGCGGGAAGTTTCCTCGATCTCTGTTATTCACCTGATCATGCCGTTGAGGTCACACTTCAGCCGATACGCCGCTATGGCTTTGATGCAGCCATCCTGTTTTCCGACATCCTGGTCATCCCTGATGCGATGAAGCGCAATGTGCGCTTTACCGAGGGGCATGGTCCTGAGATGGATCCGATCGACGAGACGGGTATCGCCAGCCTGAATGGCGAAAGTGTTGTCGATTACCTGCAGCCGGTCCTGGAGACGGTGAAGCGTCTGAGGAATGAGCTGCCGTACGAGACAACCCTCCTTGGCTTCTGCGGCGCGCCCTGGACGGTTGCAACCTATATGATTGCCGGTCATGGCACGCCGGATCAGGCGCCTGCTCGCCTCTTCGCCTACAAGCATCCGCGCGCCTTCGAACACCTGCTGATGCTGATTGCGGATGTTTCTGCCGACTATCTCGTGGCACAGATCGATGCGGGCGCTGATGCGGTGCAGATCTTCGATTCCTGGGCGGGTGTTCTCGGCGAGAAGGAATTTGAAGCTTTCGCAATCCGTCCCGTGGCGCGGATGATCGCTTCGATCAGGGCACGGCGACCGCAGGCGCGGATCATCGCCTTTGCCAAAGGTGCGGGCTACATGCTCAAGGCTTACCGGCAGAAGACCGGAGCAGATGCGATCGGGCTCGACTGGTCCGTACCTCTTGCCTTTGCGGCCGAGCTGCAGAAGGACGGGCCAGTGCAGGGCAATCTCGATCCAATGCGTGTCGTGGCTGGCGGCCGTTCGCTGGAGGAAGGTATAGACGATATTCTTCAGGCGCTCGGAAACGGGCCGCTGATCTTCAATCTCGGTCATGGCATCACGCCGCAAGCGGATCCGGAGAATGTACGCCTTCTTGTCGAACGCGTACGTGGCAGAGGGTCTGCGTGATGGACAAACAGACGGATCAAAAGCCGGGTGCCTATGCCCGCCGGCGTGCTCATTTTGCTCTTGCCTTTTTCGCTCTTCTGGCTGTCGGGCTCTTCGTCTGGAATCCTGATAATCTTTATCTCTGGATCAAGGCCCTCCACATCATCGCCGTGATCTCGTGGATGGCCGGGCTTTTCTACATGCCCCGCCTTTTCATCTATCACACGGATGCAGAACCTAGTTCGGTTCAATCCGAGACCTTCAAGGTGATGGAGCGGCGGCTGCTCAAGATCATTATGAACCCGGCGATGATGCTGACCTGGATCCTTGGTCTGTATCTCGCCTGGTCGGTCTATGGTTTCCACGGCGGCTGGCTGCATGCGAAGATCGGGTTGGTTGTTCTCCTGACCATCGTCCATGTCTTTTTCAGCAGAGCTGTGCGGGCGTTTGAACGGGATGAAAACCGTCGCTCGGCGCGTTACTGGCGCTTCATGAACGAGGCACCAACGGCACTGATGATCCTCATCGTCATCCTGGTGGTAGTGAAACCTTTTTGAGACCCAGGAGTTGCCGAGGTTAAATTTCAGACATTTTAAGCAGCCCCCTTGCGGGTCGGGTTCCGACTCGCTATTTTCCGGCCATCTCATCTTCGTGGCATGTGTGTAGAGTTCAGTCGCCTGCGAGCCCCTTTCGCAGTACCGAATACGACCCAACATCGCCTTTCCCCTTATAAAATAACGAGTATTGGTCACTTCATGGCTGAAATGAAGCTTCAGGAACTTAAGAGTAAATCCCCGACGGATCTTCTGGCTTTTGCCGAATCGCTCGAGGTCGAGAATGCGAGCACGATGCGTAAGCAGGAGCTCATGTTTGCAATCCTCAAGGTTCTTGCCAGCCAGGATATCGAAATCATCGGCGAAGGCGTCGTTGAAGTCCTGCAGGATGGTTTCGGGTTTCTGCGCTCCGCAAATGCCAACTATCTGCCCGGTCCGGACGATATCTACATCTCCCCCTCCCAGATCCGCCGCTTCTCTCTGAAGACCGGCGATACGGTCGAGGGTCCGATCCGCGGTCCGAAGGAAGGCGAACGCTATTTCGCGCTTCTCAAGGTCAACACAATCAATTTCGACGATCCCGAAAAGATCCGTCATAAAGTTCACTTCGATAACCTGACGCCGCTCTATCCGAACGAGCGTTTCAAGATGGAACTGGATGTTCCAACCTCTAAGGATCTTTCGCCCCGGGTAATTGATCTCGTGGCGCCTCTCGGCAAGGGCCAGCGCGGTCTGATTGTTGCCCCGCCACGTACAGGTAAAACGGTTCTCCTGCAGAACATCGCTCACTCGATCACCGCCAACCATCCTGAATGCTATCTGATCGTTCTGCTGATCGATGAACGTCCGGAAGAAGTCACGGACATGCAGCGTTCGGTCCGCGGCGAAGTCATTTCTTCCACATTCGATGAGCCGGCGGTCCGGCACGTCCAGGTCGCCGAAATGGTGATCGAAAAGGCCAAGCGTCTCGTGGAACATGGCCGCGACGTTGTCATCCTGCTCGACTCCATCACCCGCCTTGGCCGCGCCTACAATACCGTCGTTCCTTCATCCGGCAAGGTTCTTACCGGTGGTGTTGACGCCAACGCGCTCCAGCGCCCTAAGCGCTTCTTCGGTGCTGCACGCAACATTGAAGAGGGTGGTTCGCTGACCATCATTGCAACGGCTCTCATCGACACGGGCAGCCGTATGGACGAAGTCATCTTCGAAGAGTTCAAGGGCACGGGTAACTCTGAAATCGTTCTCGATCGTAAGGTCGCCGACAAGCGTATCTTCCCGGCCATGGATATTCTTAAGTCGGGCACGCGTAAGGAAGACCTGCTCGTTCCGCGCCAGGATCTGCAGAAGATCTTCGTTCTGCGCCGTATCCTTGCACCGATGGGAACGACCGATGCGATTGAATTCCTCATCGACAAGCTGAAACAGACGAAGAATAATGGTGACTTCTTCGACTCGATGAATACCTGATTATTAGCCGGATTCCTCAGGTTGAGGCTGGTGAGTCGTGCAAACGACCACCAGCCTTTTCTGTTTCGAATTGATTCGGAAACGAACCGATAGGCTGAACACCATATGGAAACGTGGAACGACACTATATTTGCTCTCTCGAGTGGCGCCCCGCCATCAGGTGTGTCGATTGTTCGTGTTAGTGGTTCACAGACCTGTCTGATCTTAGATGCACTAATTGGTGGGATTCCATCACCGCGAACCGCTGCCTACCGAACGATTCGGACTCGGAACGGTTTTCCGATCGATGGAGGGCTGGTTCTTTTCTTTCCCGGTCCGGCTTCCTTTACCGGCGAAGATTCTGCCGAATTCCAGGTCCACGGTTCGAGAGCGGTCATATCAGCCCTCTCGAGAGAACTGGCAGCGTTTCCCGGAACGAGACTTGCAATGGAAGGCGAGTTCAGCCGTCGCGCTTTTGAAAACGGCAAACTTGATCTCGTTGAAATCGAGGGATTAGCGGATCTTATCGCAGCTGAGACGGAAATGCAGCGCCGCCTGGCGCTCGAGCAGAGCTCGGGCGGTCTGTCGCGCCTGTATGATTCGTGGGCGGAACGAATAACGCGCTCTCGTGCTTTGATCGAGGCTGAACTGGATTTTCCGGATGAAGACGACGTTCCCGGCTCTGTCTCAGATCAGATCTGGGTGTCGCTGGCGGCACTTCGGCGGGAAATGGAAGATCATCTTTCCCATGCTGAAATGGGGGAGATTGTCCGCGATGGCTTTAAAGTCGTTATTGCCGGGGCGCCCAATGCTGGTAAGTCCAGCTTGATGAACTGGTTTGCGCAAAGGGACGTGGCAATCGTTACCGATATCGCCGGCACGACGCGCGACCTACTTCATGTCGATATCAATCTAAATGGCTATCTGGTCAAGCTCTATGACACAGCGGGTCTGCGAGACACAGCCGATATCGTGGAGCAGGAAGGTATCAAGAGAGCGCAACTGGCATTGGATAATGCTGATCTCGTGCTTTTCCTGGCCGACCTGGGGTCGCCTTCACGAATAGATCCTACCGACTTGGAACGCGCTTCGTCGCATGTTATTGTCGGCACAAAGCGAGACCTGTATCCTTCAACTGCGTCATACGCCCTTCAAATTTCAACGGCGACAGGGGAAGGTCTTCCGGAACTTCGGAACTTTGTTTCTTCCTTCATCGAACAGAAATTTGAGGGATTGTCTTTGTCCGTTCCGACACGAGAGCGGCATAAGGATTCGCTGTCGAAATGCCTGATTGCTCTATCAGCGGCAATCGATCAAGCAGAGCAGAGCCTGGAAATCAGGGCGGAATCTCTAAGGCTCGCCGGTGATAATCTTGGGCGCATTACTGGACGGGTCGACGTTGAAGATCTTCTTGACGTCATCTTTTCGGAGTTTTGTATCGGAAAATGATTCACGTGGAACGCCGACCACAGCGGGGCGCGAGGTTTCACGTGAAACCTTTTGTGGAGTAGCGCATGAGCGCCAATAGTTATGACGTTATCGTGATCGGAGGCGGTCATGCCGGATCGGAAGCAGCCGCGGCCGCCGCGAGGATGGGGGCGAAAACTGCCTTGGTCACGCATCGGCGTGACACGATCGGCGTAATGTCCTGTAATCCGGCCATCGGCGGGCTTGGCAAGGGCCATCTTGTTCGCGAAATCGATGCGATGGATGGTCTTATGGGCCGTATTACTGATGCCTCCGGTATCCAGTTTCGTATGTTGAATAAGAAGAAGGGTGCAGCGGTTCGTGGCCCGCGTACCCAAGCCGATCGCAAGCTCTATCGTCTCGCCATGTTGGATGCCATTGGGACAATTGATGACCTTGATGTGATCGAAGGCGACGCATTTGATTTGGATATCAAAGGCAATCGAGTCGCTGGCGTAATAATGAAAGATGGAAGGCTTATCGTGGGCCCGTCGGTTGTTATTACGACAGGCACGTTCCTTCGGGGACTTATCCATATAGGAAATGAGAAGACACCCGCTGGCCGCACCGGTGAGCCACCTTCGATGGGGCTTTCAGCGACGTTCCTTCGATTGGGTTTGAAGCTGGGCCGTCTTAAGACTGGGACACCGGCTCGCCTAAGTGGGAAAACGATTGATTGGGAATCGGTCGGGCGTCAGGCTGCCGATAAGGAATTGGTGCCGTTCTCCTTCATGACAGATCGCATCGTTAACCCGCAGGTCGAATGCGGCGTAACGCGAACAACAGAGGCGACTCATCGTATCATCGTCGATAACCTGCAGAAATCGGCAATGTATTCCGGACAGATTGAAGGTGTCGGTCCGCGATATTGCCCGTCGATCGAAGACAAGCTTGTTAAATTTGGCGAGAGGGACGGACATCAGATCTTCCTGGAACCTGAAGGGCTTGACGACGATACCATCTATCCAAACGGGATTTCGACCTCGCTGCCGGCCGACGTTCAAACCGCGTTCATCAGGACGATCCCTGGCCTGGAACGTGTAGAAATATTGCATCCCGGCTACGCGATTGAATATGACCATGTCGATCCAAGAGAGTTGACGGCAACGTTGGAAGTCAAAAAACTTCCAGGGCTATTCTTGGCTGGGCAAATTAATGGGACGACAGGTTACGAAGAAGCCGCCGCCCAAGGTCTTGCCGCAGGTCTCAACGCCGCATTGTCGAGTGGCAGTTCCAAGCCTTTTATATTCAGTCGCACGAATTCCTATATCGGCGTTATGATTGACGATTTGACGACGCGGGGCGTTACAGAGCCGTATCGAATGTTCACATCTCGCGCGGAATATCGATTGACACTCCGCGCTGACAATGCTGACGCACGGCTTACGCCAGGGGCAGTCGAACTCGGATGCGTTTCGGCTGAACGCCAAGCTCGTTTTATGGCATATCAAGAGGAATTGGAAAGCGGTCGAACGCTCCTTCAGTCTCTTTCCGTCACGCCGAATGAAGCGCGTAAGGCGGGACTTAACCTCAACCTTGATGGTCAGCGCCGAACCGCTTATGAACTCCTTTCGTATCCGGAATATACGTTTTCGCAGTTGGAGCAGGTGTGGGGAGATCTGAGATCCTTCTCGAAGAAAGCCGTTGAGGCCTTGGAGATCGAGGCGATCTATTCTGTTTATATGGATCGTCAGACGGCCGCCATTGAGACGCAACGTCGAGATGAGGCGCGCTTAATTCCGGCGGACTTCGACTATAGCAGCCTTTCGGGACTCTCGAATGAACTGAGGAATAAGCTCGACGTGCAAAAGCCCGCCAACATCGCTCAGGCTCTGAAAGTGGAAGGCATGACACCAGCAGCTATTTCACTCTTGCTGGTGCACTTGCGCCGTGGTGAAAGTGTTCGTAGCCAGGTCGCATAATGGCTGCAAGGTTTGAGAGTCTTCTGGAATGGAATTAAACGGATTGCGTGTTTCACGTGAAACACAGGAACGCCTGCAACATTTCGCAGAGCTTTTCACGAAGTGGGCCAAGGCGATCAACCTTGTCGCGCCTTCGACCATGGGTGATATGTGGAGTCGGCATATCGCGGATAGTGCGCAGATATTTCAGATCTCCCCTCACCCTCAAACCTGGATTGATCTTGGGAGCGGTGGTGGCTTTCCGGGTGTAATTACCGCGATCTTTCTCGCCGAACAGCAACAAGGCTGGGTTCACCTGGTGGAAAGCAACAATAAGAAGGCGGCATTTCTACGAACCGCTCTGCGAGAAACCGGCGCGCGAGGCGAGGTACATGCTATCAGAATCGAAGATGCGCCGGTAGCAATAGCAGCTTGCGATGCCATCTCCGCCCGCGCGCTCGCCGATCTCGATAAGTTGATTGAATACGCGGCGCCGTGGATCGCTGGTAAAGAAAATAATCGCGCATATTTTCATAAAGGCCGGGATTACCAGAGGGAGATCCAGAAAGCACATAGTCGCTGGACCTTTGATCTGCTAGAACACAATAGCGCTGTTGAGCAAGATTCTGTAATTCTCGAAATATCAAATCTCCAGCGCTTGGTTTAACGAAGCGGATATTGCGGCAATGGCTGGCGAACGTAATCGGATTATCACCATCGCAAATCAAAAGGGTGGCGTCGGCAAGACGACTACCGCGATCAATTTGGCAACGGCTCTCGCTGCCATCGGCGAGCGGGTGCTGATCATCGATCTGGATCCACAGGGTAATGCAAGCACTGGTTTGGGTATTGACCGTCGCAATCGTAAGCTTTCCTCTTATGATCTGATGGTCGGGGAAGCTGGTGTCGCTGAGACCGCGTTGGAGACGGCAGTTCCTAATCTTTTCATTGTCCCGTCGACGATGGATCTTCTCGGCGTCGAGATGGAAATCTCCCAGCAGAGCGATCGTGTCTTCAAGCTCAGGAAAGCGTTGTCGTCCTCTGAGGCAATGTCCTTTTCCTATATTCTTCTGGATTGCCCGCCCTCTTTCAACCTGCTGACGATGAATGCCATGGCGGCCGCTCATTCCGTGCTGGTGCCGCTGCAATGCGAGTTCTTCGCTCTCGAAGGTTTGAGCCAGCTTCTGGAGACCGTCAATCAGGTGCGCCGAACGGTCAATCCGCAGCTTGATATTCAGGGTATTGTCCTGACGATGTTCGATGCTCGTAATAATCTGGCGCAGCAGGTCGTTAACGACGTGAGGACTCATCTCGGCGAGAAGGTCTATCACACGCTTATCCCGCGGAATGTCCGTGTTTCAGAAGCGCCTTCGTACGGCAAGCCGGCTATTCTCTATGATCTCAAGTGCGCCGGCAGCCAGGCCTATCTGCAGCTCGCATCGGAAGTTATCCAGCGGGAACGGCAGAGACTGGCAGCTTGAAAGAGTGCATGACAGAGTAAGCGAGTTTTGGACATGAATGACGATACATCGAAAAGACGGCTTGGCCGCGGCCTCGCAGCCCTTATAGGTGAAATGGATCAGCCTGTTCCGGCCGAGGCGGAGCGGCCTACGGTCAGCGCCGACCGAATGATCCCCATCGAGTTCGTCACTCGTAACCCTCGTAACCCTCGTCGTTTCTTCGATGATGCTGAACTTCACGATCTTGCAAGTTCGATTCGCCAGCATGGCATCGTGCAGCCGATTGTCGCCAGAACGCTCGCGCGAGACCGCTATGAAATAATAGCCGGCGAAAGACGTTGGCGGGCAGCTCAGTTGGCAGGTCTGATTGAGATCCCTGTTATTATCAGGGATGTTGATGACAAGACGGCGCTGGAAATCGCGATCGTTGAGAACGTCCAGCGCTCCGATCTCAATGCTCTTGAAGAGGCGCTCGGCTATGAGCAGCTTATTGCTGAGTATGGATATACCCAAAACGACCTCGGTGAGATTATTGGCAAGAGCCGCAGCCATGTCGCAAATTCGTTGCGACTGTTGAAGCTGCCTGAGCCCGTTCGTGACATGCTGGCTGCTGGAAGCCTTTCCGCGGGGCATGCACGTGCGCTGGTTTCGACGTCAGATCCCTCCGCACTCGCGCGTACAATCGTTTCCAAGGGGATGTCGGTGCGCGATGCGGAGAAGCTTGCACAGAACGACATCAAGGCTCAATCAGAGCCGCAGGCGCCTGTTCACAAGAACCAGAAGGATTCCGATACGCTGGCTCTGGAGCGCACGCTATCGGATACGCTAGGGCTTGATGTATCCATCAATCACAAGGCCAGCGGCGGTCAGATCCGTATCTCCTATAAGTCCCTGGAGCAGCTCGAGGAAGTCTGCCGGCTTCTAGAGCGCCGCTAATCAGGCCTGGGGGCGTCTCGCCGACTGCAGTGTCGTGGAGAGCAACGTCTGCATGGCGATGCTGTCTTCCAATATCTGACGCTGTCTCGTTTGCAGGACGGCTGCCTGCAGGCGCTTTGTTTCACGGGAGATGGCGTCTGCACTCCAGCTTTTTAGCGCCTGCTCTATAACCGGCTTGCGACGGAAATGAAGATGTCTGCCCAGCGTCTGCATGATTTGCGCAGGTGGCAGTCTTTTCTCATCCATCTCCGCGCGCATCGTATCGAGAATCTGAAATTGTCGAAGGCAGGCTTGGAGAACCAGAAAAACTGAGGTTTTGGAACTCGTGATCTTCTGCATCGCATGCAGGAAACCGTTGCTGTTGCCGCTTAATATCGCATCTACGGCATCATCGACCGAAATCGCGCTGGCGTCTCCGATTATTTCGGTAACGTGATGATCATCGATCGTTTCCATGCCGCGGCAATAGAGAGCCAGTTTGCGAATTTCGTTTCTGGAAGCAATTCTGTCGCCCCCGATCAGCGCGACGAGAGCTTGCCTGGCAGCAGGCGTTATGCCCAACCCTTCTGCGGAAAGTTCATTGTCGATCAGCGTGTTCAGCGCTCGGCCGTCGTCAGCATAGCAGGGGATGGCAACTGCTGCGCTACGAGCAGCCTCGACCGTCTTGCGTAAGGCGGATCCCTTCTTCAGGTCACCTGCCTCGATGATGATACTGGCTGCTTCAAGGGAAGCGCCGGACAGAAAAGCGACAGCATCGACGAGATATTTCTCGTTGGCAGCACCCCTTACCCATATCAGCTTTTCACCGCCAAAAAGACCAATGGATTGGGCCTCATCAACCAGCCGGCCAGGCTCTTTCTGCAGATCGCCGACATCAAGCTTGGTGACGGAGAACGGGTCATTCTGATCTATGCCAGTTTTTCCAGCGATCATACCGGCGCGCTCGGAAACGAGTCCGCGGTCCGGGCCATAGATCAGATAGATGCGGTATAGGCGTGCGGATTTCTGCAGAAACCCTTCGAATTCATGGGATTTGATTTCCGCCACGCCACCGCTCCCTTAGCGGCTGAGTGCGGCGGCGAGGTCCGCTCCCACGAATTCGGCCGCCTGATTAGCGGCGCGATTTTCCGCATCGAGAATTGCTCGCTGCTTGGCAAATTCCTGGCTCGGGAAGTCAACCAGAGATGTTGCAGAGCGGCTACCGGCCTTGATGATCTGATTGTCCTTCGTTGTCCGCAATGTATAGCTCACAGTCACAGTCGCGCGTCCTGCACGAGACGTATCCGAGGACTGAACAAGCAAAGTATCGGCAACGTATGACGAAACTTGCATATCAACCATGTAATTCGGCTTCTCGACTTCTCCGGCACCGCGGGAAGCCAGGAAGATCAGACGATTGCGAACTACCTGTCCGACACGCGTACCCGCTTCGGAAAAGCCGACGGAGCCAAGCTTCTCGGTAACGCCGGTACTTTCGGAATAGAGTGGCCGAACCTGGCAGGCGGAAAGAAACGCCGCGGAGACAAGGATCGTGACGATGCCGGCGCGGCGCGCAAGCTTGCGGGCGAAATCAGACGACAATGTTTACAATCCTCTGTGGAACCACGATGATTTTTTTCGGTGCTTGACCGTTCAAGACATTCTTCACCGCGTCCAATTCCAGCACGGCTTCGGTGACGGTATTTTGATCTGCGTCGCGAGAAATTGTCAATTCGGCGCGCTTCTTGCCGTTGATTTGCACGGGGAGGATCACGTCGTTCTCGACGACGAGCGATTCATCAAAATCCGGCCAGGCCGTATGGGCAATGAGGTCCTTGTTGCCAAGGGTCATCCAGCATTCCTCAGCCAGGTGCGGCGTCATGGGCGCGACGAGTTGGATGAGGATCTCGGCGGCATTTCGGATGGCAGCCCGATAGGCTGCATCGCCCTCACCGGCTGCGACCTTCGTCAGCGGGCCTGCCAGCGCGTTGACGAGTTCGTAGATGCGGGCGACTGCTTTGTTGAACCAAAGCCTGTCATAGTCGTTCTGGACCGCCTTCAGCGTCTTGTGGGCGAGTTGAGAGATTGCAAGGGCTTCGCCGTCTTCCGCAGGCTTCGGTTCCACAGTAGAGAGCACTTCAGCCGCTTCTGAAATCAGGCGCCACAGCCGCTGTGTGAAGCGGTGGGCGCCTTCAACGCCGGCTTCCGACCAGATTACGTCGCGCTCGGGCGGGGAGTCTGACAGGACGAAGAAACGGGCAGTATCGGCGCCGTAGGAGGCAATGATATCGTCGGGGTCTACGACGTTCTTTTTCGACTTCGACATCTTTTCGATCGAGCCGATAGTGATTTCTTCGCCGCCATCCAGCAGATAGGCGCTGCGCTTCCCGTCGATCTCCTCGATGCGGATATCGGCGGGGGAAATCCATTCGCGATGCATGCCGGCGCCGCGGCTATAGGTCTCATGAACGACCATACCCTGGGTGAAGAGGCCCTTGAAAGGCTCCTTGACGTCCACATGGCCGGTCTCGCGCATCGCGCGGGTGAAAAAGCGCGAATAGAGCAGGTGCAGGATCGCGTGTTCGATACCGCCGATATACTGATCCACCGGCAGCCAGCGGTTGGCCGCAGCCGGGTCGGTCGGCTGCTTCTCCCAAGGAGCCGTGAAGCGGGTGAAATACCAGCTCGAATCAACGAAAGTGTCCATCGTGTCCGTCTCGCGACGCGCATCCTTGCCGCATTGCGGGCAGGCGACATGTCGCCAGGTCGGGTGACGGTCCAGCGGATTACCGGGCTGATCGAAAGTCACATCCTGCGGCAGCTTCACCGGCAGGTCCTTCTTCGGAACCGGTATGACGCCGCAGTCATCGCAATGGATGACCGGGATGGGGCAGCCCCAGTAACGCTGACGGGAAATGCCCCAGTCGCGCAGGCGGAAATTGACCTTGCGTTCGCCCTGCGGCGCGTTGCCAAGCAGGGTGGACGACAGTTTGTCGGCAACGATCTGGAAGGCTTCGTCCGCCGTTTTGCCATCGAGGAAGCGCGAGTTGATCATCACGCCCTCGCCGTCATAGGCGATATCGCCGATGGTAAAGCTTGCAGCATCGCCATCCGCAGGCATGACGACCGGCACGACCGGCAGGCCATATTTGCGGGCGAAATCCAGGTCTCGCTGGTCGCCCGAGGGGCAGCCGAAAATGGCGCCCGTGCCGTAATCCATCAGGACGAAGTTGGCGACGTAGACCGGCAGTTCCCAGGATGGGTCGAGCGGGTGCTTCACGCGGATGCCGGTATCTATGCCCTTCTTCTCAGCCGTCTCGAGTGCAGCAAGAGAGGTACCAGCACGGCGGCACTCCTCGCAGAAGGCCTCGATGTCAGCATTCCTTCCCGCTGCCTCCTTGGCGAGCGGATGATCGGCGGCGATCGCCAGGAAGGAGGCCCCGAACAGCGTATCCGGACGGGTCGTGTAGACCTCCACTTCGGTTTCGCCGGCAGGTGCGGTTTCCGGGACGATCTCCCAGCGGATCGTGAGGCCTTCAGAGCGACCGATCCAGTTTTTCTGCATCAGGCGCACTTTTTCCGGCCACTGGTCGAGCGTATCGAGCGCGTCCAGCAGGTCCTGACTGAAATCGGTGATCTTGAAGAACCACTGCGTCAGTTCGCGCTGTTCCACCAGCGCTCCTGAGCGCCAGCCACGACCGTCGATGACCTGTTCGTTGGCGAGAACCGTGTTGTCGACCGGATCCCAGTTCACCTTGGACTGCTTGCGGTAGACGAGGCCCTTCTCCAGGAAGTCCAGGAAAAGATGCTGCTGCTGCTGGTAATATTCGACATCGCAGGTGGCGAATTCGCGGGACCAATCCAGCGACAGGCCCATCGCCTTCAGCTGTGCTTTCATTGAGCCGATGTTCTGATAGGTCCAGGATGCAGGATGCACGCCGCGTTCCATAGCCGCATTTTCCGCCGGCATGCCGAAGGCGTCCCAGCCCATCGGATGAAGGACGTTATAGCCGCGGGCGCGCTTGTAGCGTGCCACGACGTCACCCATGGCATAGTTGCGGACATGGCCCATATGGATGCGGCCCGATGGATAGGGGAACATCTCTAGGACGTAATATTTCTCGCGCGGATCGGAGTTGTCGGTCTCGAAGACCTTCTCCTCGTTCCATTTCTGCTGCCAGCGGGGCTCAGCATCGCGCGGATTGTAACGTTCGGTAGCCATAGTATCAGAATTTCCGGAAAATCAGGGGAGGTTGGCCGAGACCTTCACCATGAAACCAACCGAGCGTCAAGTTTTGCGGGCGCTTCACGCGTTCGATCTTGGCTTCGAGGCGATTTCGCAGAGAGAAGTCTTGGCAAGGCCATGGCAGCCCAGTAGTGCATTGCCGATGGATTTGTACCTATTGTCGGGACGGAACGATGGAACTTCAAGAGCGGTTGAAAGAAGTATGGTCCAGGATTGCTGCGGCGGGGCAGGATGCGGGCCGTCCGGAACGCTCTGTGCAGCTGGTGGCGGTCTCGAAGACTTTCGAGGCCGATACCATTCGGCTGGCAATCGAGGCCGGTCAGCGCGTTTTCGGAGAAAACCGTGTTCAGGAAAGTCAGGGAAAATGGCCGGAGCTGAAGGCGGAGACGCCCGGCATCGAGCTGCATCTCATCGGTCCGCTGCAATCCAACAAGGCCGCCGAAGCGGTTGCGCTCTTTGACGTGATCGAGACCATCGACCGTGAGAAGATCGCGCGTGCCATTGCCGAGGAGATGAAGCGGCAGGGCAAGGCGCTGCGTCTCTATGTGCAAGTCAATACCGGCCTGGAGCCACAGAAGGCCGGCATCGCACCGGACGATACGGCAGCTTTCGTGAACTTCTGTCGCGGTGAGCTCGGCCTTGCCATTGAAGGGCTGATGTGTCTTCCGCCGGCGGATGAAAATCCCGGCCCGCATTTCGCTCTGCTCGCCAAACTCGCAGAAAAGTGCGGCGTCAAAAAACTCTCCATGGGCATGTCCGGTGACTACGAAATTGCCATTGCGTTCGGCGCCACGAGCGTGCGTGTCGGCTCGGCGATTTTCGGCACACGTTAACAAATGGCGGGAAACGACCTCTTCGAATCAGAGGATTACTCATGATTCGGACAGGTATCCAGCGGCCGTTGTTTGGAAAGCGATAATATTCATTAATACGAAAAAAAGTTTAAGCGGACAGTTTCTCTCGTTAACTACTGATTGCGCAGACTTCGCCACAATTCTCTAACCTATTTAAATTATTAAATAATTTCTGCCAGTTTCGCGTGCTTTTTCAAAGTGGCCCACGAGCCGCCGCAAGCCCTAACGAGAGCTTAAATTAAATTTTCCGTAAGGCTAATTGAGGAATTGTTAACTATGTTGGGCGCAACCATTCGTTAACGGCAATGACCCAACTCTTTCGGGTTTTGCATGAAGCGTCGCCGTTACCGGACTTGTCCGGATGACCCCTTTCACTTTGATTGCGGAAAACGGAACATGACAAGCATCCTCACCAACAACGCTGCCATGGCAGCGCTACAGACCCTGCGCGGCGTAAATGACAGCCTCAAGGATACCCAGGGCCGCGTCTCCTCGGGCTATCGCATCGACAAAGCTGCCGACAACGCTGCTTACTGGTCGATCGCTACGACCATGCGTTCGGACAACAAGGCCCTTTCGGCTGTTTCTGACGCACTCGGCCTCGGCGCTGCAAAGGTCGACACGGCTTACACCGCCATGGACAACGCCATCGACGTCGTTACGGAAATCAAGGCAAAGATCGTCGCCGCCACAGAAAAGGGTGTCGACAAGACCAAGATTCAGGAAGAGCTCGACCAGTTGCAGGAACAGCTGGTGAGCATTGCCCAGTCGGCTTCTTTCTCCGGTGAAAACTGGGTTGCCGGCGCTTCGGGCACGAAGAGCGTCGTCTCCTCCTTTGTCCGTGACGGTTCCAATGCCGTTTCGGTCAAGATGACGGATTACGTTCTCGATGCCGGTACGCTGGGTAACGTCCTGTTCGGCATGAACAGCAACGGCACGATCCAGACGACGAGCGGCATCATCGGCACCGCATTCAACGGCACCTACGGCAACACGGTTATCGTCATGCCGTCGATTTACGCGCTCGACATCACCAATTTCACGCAAGGCCAGCTCGACGGAGCGCTTTCCGGCGTCGAGCTCGTGCTCCAGGCATTGACGAACGCGGGCTCGCAGCTCGGCTCGATTTCGACCCGAATTCAGTTGCAGGAAACCTTCGTCAGCGCTCTGGGTGACTCGATCGACTCCGGTGTCGGCCGCCTCGTCGACGCCGACATGGAAGAAGAGTCCTCCAAGCTCTCTGCCCTGCAGACGCAACAGCAGCTTGCGATCCAGTCTCTCTCGATTGCCAATTCCTCGGCACAGAACATTCTCTCGCTCTTCCGCAGCTAATAAGCGCGCAGGAGACGGCAACAATAAACCCCGCCAATGGCGGGGTTTATTCATTTCTGGATATGACGATCTTAGAACTGATCGTCTTCATCCTCGTCCTTAGGCGTCGAACGCAGTGAGCTCAGCTTGCGGAAGACGGCATCGGCGTCGATTTCCTTTTCCTCCTCGCGCTCGTAGCTCGGCGTCAGACGCTCTGTTTCCTGAGCGGACTGCAGCGTTGCGCCGAGTTCGGCAGCGGTCGGCAGCGGACGGCCCTTGGATGCCTTTTCCACTTCCATGTCGAGATCGATCTGGCTGCAAAGGCCGAGCGTAACCGGGTCCATCGGTGCCAGGTTTGCCGAATTCCAGTGGGTGCGCTCGCGGATCTGCTCGATCGTCGACTTAGTGGTGCCGACAAGACGGGAGATCTGGGCATCCTTCAGTTCCGGATGGTTGCGAACCAGCCAGAGAATGGCGTTCGGACGGTCCTGACGCTTGGAAACCGGCGTATAGCGCGGGCCGCGGCGCTTGGATTCCGGCACGCGGACCTTTGGCTCGGAAAGCTTCAGCTTGTAGTTCGGGTTGCCTTCGGCGCGAGCGATTTCATCGCGGGAAAGCTGGCCGGTGGCGATCGGGTCCAGGCCCTTGATGCCCTGCGCGGCTTCGCCATCGGCAATCGCCTTGACTTCGAGCGGATGCAGTTTGCAGAACTGAGCGATCTGGTCGAAAGACAGGGCTGTATTGTCGACGAGCCAGATGGCAGTCGCCTTTGGCATGAGCAGCTGTTGAGCCATGGATATAGTCCTTCTATCGTCCGCGCCGGTCGCGGTCCGTGGATTGTCACCACAATGTCCGGGAAATATGGCGCTATATAACCGCACTGTCGCAGAATTGCAATTCTTCAGAAATGAAATGACCTTTGTCTAATTGCCGTCATCAGACTACCTGATATGAATTGCGCAATTCGAGTCCCGGTCGCTGCGTCGAAACCATCGGCCGTTGCATAGCCTTGTGAGGAGGAGTTCCCATGTCGGAGAAGATCTATCCGGTTTCCAAACCGGTGAAGACCCGTGCGCTGATCGATCAGGCCAAGTACGAGAAATGGTACGAGGAAAGCATTGAAAACCCTGACAAGTTCTGGGGTAAGCACGGCAAGCGCATCGACTGGTTCAAGCCCTATACTAAGGTCAAGAACACGTCCTTTACCGGCAGAGTGTCGATCAAGTGGTTCGAAGACGGCCAGACGAATGTGTCCTATAACTGCATCGATCGTCACCTGAAGACGAATGGCAACCAGACCGCCATCATCTTCGAAGGCGACAACCCCTATATCGACAAGAAGATCACCTATAACGAGCTCTACGAGCATGTCTGCCGCATGGCGAACGTGCTGAAGAAGCACGGTGTGAAGAAGGGTGACCGCGTCACCATCTACATGCCTATGATCCCGGAAGCAGCCTATGCGATGCTCGCCTGCGCCCGTATCGGCGCGGTGCATTCCGTTGTCTTCGGCGGGTTCTCGCCGGAAGCGCTGGCCGGTCGTATCGTCGACTGCGAATCCACCTTCGTCATCACCTGCGACGAGGGTATCCGCGGCGGCAAGCCGGTTCCACTGAAAGACAATACGGATACCGCCATCCATATTGCTGCCCGCCAGCATGTCACGGTCAACAAGGTCCTCGTCGTGCGCCGCACCGGCGGCAAGACGGGCTGGGCGCCGGGCCGCGACCTCTGGCACCATCAGGAAATCGCCACGGTGAAGGCTGAATGCCCTCCGGTGAAGATGAGGGCCGAAGATCCGCTCTTCATCCTCTATACGTCGGGCTCTACGGGCAAGCCAAAGGGCGTTCTGCATACGACGGGCGGGTATCTCGTCTATGCGGCGATGACGCATGAGTATGTCTTCGATTATCACCCCGGCGATATATACTGGTGCACGGCCGACGTCGGCTGGGTCACCGGCCACTCCTACATCGTTTATGGTCCTCTGGCGAACTGTGCCACGACACTGATGTTCGAAGGTGTGCCGAACTTCCCGGATCAGGGTCGTTTCTGGGAAATCATCGACAAGCACAAGGTCAATATCTTCTATACGGCGCCGACGGCCATCCGCTCGCTGATGGGTGCCGGCGACCATTTCGTTACCCGCTCCTCCCGCGAAAGTCTGCGTCTGCTCGGCACAGTCGGCGAGCCGATCAATCCGGAAGCCTGGGAATGGTATTACAATGTCGTCGGCGACAAGCGTTGCCCTGTGATCGATACATGGTGGCAGACGGAAACCGGCGGCCATATGATCACGCCGCTGCCGGGTGCGACCGACCTCAAGCCCGGTTCGGCCACGATGCCTTTCTTCGGTGTCAAGCCGCAGCTCGTCGACAATGAGGGCAAGGTGCTGGAAGGTGCCGCCGACGGCAATCTCTGCATCACCGATAGCTGGCCGGGCCAGATGCGTACGGTCTATGGCGACCACGAGCGCTTCATCCAGACCTACTTCTCGACCTACAAGGGCAAGTATTTCACGGGTGATGGCTGCCGCCGCGATGAGGATGGCTATTACTGGATTACCGGCCGTGTCGATGACGTTCTGAACGTCTCCGGCCATCGTCTCGGCACTGCGGAAGTCGAATCCGCCCTCGTCTCGCACAATCTCGTCTCGGAAGCCGCCGTCGTTGGTTATCCGCACCCGATCAAAGGCCAAGGCATCTATTGCTACGTCACGCTGATGGCGGGCAATGAGGGCACAGACGAGCTGCGCCAGCAGCTTGTCAAACATGTGCGTGCGGAAATCGGTCCGATTGCAGCACCCGACAAAATCCAGTTCTCGCCCGGTCTGCCGAAGACCCGTTCGGGCAAGATCATGCGCCGCATCCTACGCAAGATCGCCGAGGACGATTTCGGTTCGCTTGGCGATACCTCGACGCTGGCAGATCCGGCTGTTGTCGAAGATCTGATCGCTAACCGGCAGAACAAGGCCACGGCTTGAGTCAAAAGGCCGCTCCACCGTCAGGAGCGGCCCTATTCTTCCGCGCAGAAAATCTGTGGCTTACGGCCGCCGTCATAGGCGCGAACCAGTCCTTCCGAAAGAAGATCCTGCGCAGGATTGCGCCCATCCGCGAAAGTGACATTGGCGAGAATTCGTCCGAAATATTTATCGCCGCTAATCTCCCTCAGTTGAATAATGGAGACGCCTGATATCATTTGTTCAAGCGCATCGCGGGCCTTGAGACCAGCCTTCCGGATTTCAGCACATTTCGAATGGATTTCGGGCGCATCTATACCGCGAATGCGGACGTAGACTTCCATAGTCTGCTGCGGCCAAGGTGTTGCGGCAACCAGCAGCGTATCCCCGTCAATGATCCGGATAATCTTCGCCGATACAGGTCCTTCGATTTCGTTCCGTGCCGCGAGGGCTGGCACAAACGAAAGAGACAACAGAAGAATCGAAACCGGCTTGAGCATAATAGGAATACATTCCGATTATGCATGAAAGTCAATGGGAATACTTACCTAGAAATCGATAGCACGGCCATTGATTTCATAGTCGCCGAAGCGGGAGGGCTCGGCTCCGCCCCGTCCGCCGATCTCCGGTGGCAGTTTGGCAGGCTTAGCGCTTTTGCGGCGCTGCTCGGCTTCCGCCAACGCACGCTTGGCGGCAGGGGAAAGCATCTTGCGCAGCGGCTCGGAGCCTTCTGGGACCGGGGTTTCCACATTATCATTATCGGCCGTCTGCATGCTGCACTCCCGCCTGAAAATATTGAAAATGGCTGGCGAATAACCAAATCATAGTGCGTTGGCGCCAGGATTTAAAGCATCGCGCCGCAATCAAGGAGATGGAGACCTCTGATGAACCTCATGCGTACTGCCATGTTGCTTGCCTTCATGACGGCGCTTTTCATGTTTGTCGGCTTTTTGATCGGCGGCCGAGGTGGCATGATGATCGCCTTTCTCATCGCTGCCGGCATGAATTTCTTCTCCTACTGGAATGCCGACCGGATGGTGTTATCGGCCTATCGGGCTCAGGAGGTCGATGAGCGCAACGCCCCGGAATTCTATCGTATCGTGCGCGATCTCGCCCGCAATGCCGGGCTGCCGATGCCGAAGGTCTATCTCTATGACAGCCCTCAGCCGAATGCCTTTGCGACCGGCCGCAACCCTGAGAATGCTGCGGTTGCCGCGTCGACTGGCCTGCTTGCCTCCCTCTCGCCGGAAGAGGTTGCGGGCGTGATGGCGCATGAGCTTGCCCACGTCCAGAACCGCGATACGCTGACCATGACGATCACCGCCACGCTTGCCGGTGCGATCTCGATGCTCGGCAATTTCGCCTTTTTCTTTGGCGGTAACCGCGAGAACAACAACAATCCCCTAGGCTTTGTCGGCGTGCTCGTCGCGATGATCGTTGCGCCGCTTGCGGCCATGCTGGTGCAGATGGCGATCAGCCGCACGCGCGAATATTCGGCCGACAGGCGGGGTGCGGAAATCTGCGGCAATCCGCTTTGGCTGGCTTCGGCGCTCGGCAAGATCGCCCGTGGTGCGGCGCATATGCCGAACTATGATGCGGAGCGCAACCCGGCCACCGCGCATATGTTCATTATCAATCCGCTCTCCGGTGAGCGCATGGACAACCTGTTTTCGACCCATCCGGATACCGAAAATCGTATTGCGGCCCTGCAGGAAATGGCGCGGGGAGGCTTCGACGTCTCGACGCCGCCGGTTCGCGCTGCTAATCCGACACGCAAATCGCGATCGGTTCCGAATACGGGTTCCGGTGGCGGTGGCTCGCAACCGCCAAAGGGTCCGTGGTCTTGAATTCAGACGGCAAGAAGAAGCCAGCTCGCAAACATAAACTTTCCGCAGAAGGCTCAGCGCAGGCGCTGGTAAAACCCGGCCTACCGGCGCGTGCCGTTGCCGCCAAGATCCTCGCCGCCGTCGTTGACAAAAAACTGCCGCTCGATGGTGCGCTGGATCACGAGCATGGAAATCCGGCCTACAAGGCGCTTGGGGAAAGCGATCGCGCGCTGGTCCGCGCCATCCTCAACACCACGCTCAGGCATCTGCCCCGCATCGATGCTGCCATTGCCTCGCTGCTCGAAACACCGTTGCCGGAAGGTGCCCGCGCTTTGCATCATGTGCTTGCCGTAGGTGCCGCGCAGATTCTCTATCTCGACGTTCCCGATCACTCCGCCGTCGACCTTGCGGTCGAACAGGCCAATCAGGATCCTCGCAATCGGCGTTTCGCCAAGCTCGTCAATGCTATTCTGCGCCGTCTTGGCCGCGAGAAGGAGCACATCCTTGCCGAGATTGCTGACATTCCGCCAATGCCGGCGTGGTTTATCGAGCGGATGGCAAAAGCCTATGGAAAAGAGCGGGCACTTGCCATTTCCGAATCGCAGTTGGAGCCGGCAGCGATCGATCTTACCGTTAAATCCGATGCCGCAGGCTGGGCGGAGCGCCTGAACGGCACTGTGCTTCCCACTGGCGGCGTGCGGCTTTCCGCTTTCGAAGGCGGCATTCCCTCGCTTGACGGATTCGAAGAGGGGGAATGGTGGGTTCAGGATGCGGCCGCGAGCATCCCTGCAAAGCTCTTTGGTGACCTTACCGGCAAGCGCGTCGCCGACCTCTGCGCTGCGCCAGGTGGGAAGACCGCACAGCTCATCCTTGCCGGAGGCAGGGTGACGGCAATCGATCAGTCCGAAAACAGGCTGAAGCGCTTGCGCTCCAATCTCGAGCGGCTTGGTCTTGAAGCCGAAACCATCGCGGTGGATCTTACGAAATTCGAATCGTCGGAGCGTTTCGACGCAATTCTTCTCGACGCGCCCTGCTCGTCGACAGGCACGACGCGCCGGCATCCCGACGTGCTCTGGACGAAGGGGCCGGAGGATATTGCTAAATTGGCGGCACTGCAGGAGCGCCTTCTGCGCCATGCTATTACCCTGCTGAACCCCGGCGGCGTGCTCGTCTTTTCCAACTGCTCGCTCGATCCGCAGGAAGGCGAAGAGGTCGTGGCGCGCGTTCTCGAAGATGTGAAGATCATCGAGCGGCTGCCGATCGACGCAACAAGATGGCCCGGCATGGAGCAGGCCGTTACACCATTGGGCGAGTTTCGCACGCTCCCTACAATGCTGGATATGCCTGATGGTTTCGCTTCGGGCCTCGACGGCTTCTACGCCGCGGTGCTGAGACGCATCTGAATGCTATTATATTCTAATTTCATCACGAAATAATACATCGTGGCTAATGAAATCGGTTTTGATTCATCTATTCTTAACCACGAGGGTCAATAGACAATTGATATGCAGTCCGGTCGGCGTCTTGCGAGCATGTATGTTCGAGAAGCTTGGCGGCGCGGTACGCGCCGTGCTGCACTTCTGCGTTTGCGCTTCTCCCGCCATGCCATACCGGTGCCGGAACGCCTGATCGTCGCGCCGACGGATCTGAGAGGCGTCGATTCACACGTCGCCGAAGAGATCATGGACGGCCGGTTTCCGTTTGCCGGGCGTATGCTGGAAACTGGCGGAAAATCTCCCTTCACGTTGACCCTTCCGTCGCGTGCTTTCGCGGTCAGGCTGCATAGCTTCGGTTGGCTGCGGCATATGCGGGCCAACAAGAGCGAGCGCGGTTCGGCCGTTGCCCGCGTGATCGTCGATAGTTGGCTCTCGATCCACGGGGGCCGTATCGAGGGGATCGCCTGGGAGACGGACGTCGTCTCGCAGCGCGTCATTGCCTGGCTGGCGCATTCTCCTGTTGTCCTGCAGAATGCCGATCGCGGTTTCTATCGCCGCTTCATGAAGTCGCTCGCCTTTCATATCGGCTATCTGCGCCGCATGGCGCCCTATTCGACCGGTGAAGTCCGCTTCCGTCTGCGCATCGCGCTGGCGACGGCTTCTGTCGCCATGCCGGTGCGTGCCTCGACAATCCGGCGGGCCGCCCAGGCGCTTGACCGCGAATTCGATAGCCAGATTCTGCCTGACGGAGGCCATATCTCGCGCAATCCACGCGTCGGGCTTGAGCTGCTGCTCGATCTGCTGCCGCTCCGGCAGACCTACGTCAATCTCGGCCACGACCTGCCGCAGAAGCTGATCTCCGGTATTGACCGCATGTACCCTGCCCTGCGCTTCTTCCGCCATCAGGATGGGGATCTTGCGCTCTTCAACGGTGCGACATCCACGTTGGCAGACGAGCTGATGTCCGTGCTGCGCTATGACGAGACAGCGGGCCAGCCGTTCAAGGCGTTACCGCATTCCCGCTATCAGCGACTTGCCGCCGGCAAGACGGTGATCATTGCCGATACCGGACCACCCTCGCCCGCCTGTTTCAGAACAGCCCATGCAGGCAGTCTCTCCTTCGAAATGTCCTCAGGCCGCTACCGCTTCATCGTCAACTCGGGATCGCCGAAATTCGCGGGCCAACGCTATGTCCAGATGGCCCGCACCACGGCTGCCCATTCCACCGTGGTCCTGAACGATACGTCCTCCAGTCGGTTCTCTCCCTCGGCTTTTCTGGCCCATATGATGACGGAGCCGGTAGAAACGGTTGCCGCCGAGCGCGTAGAAACCGAGGATGGCCGTGAAGGCATCAAGGCGAGGCATGATGGCTATCTCGATACCTTTGGCGTCATCCATGAGCGGGAGCTGACGCTGAACGCCGCTGGCTCCATCGTGACCGGCATGGACCGTTTCGTGACTGATGACCGGTATCATAGCGAAGGTCCGCTGCGGGCGGTTGCCCGTTTCCACATTCATCCCGCCATCGTGCCGCGGCAGAACGATACGGAATCCGTGCTGCTGACGGCGCCTGATGGCGAAAGCTGGCTGTTTTCTTCTCCCGGCAATGAAGTGCTGATCTCGGAAGATATTTTCTTTGCCGACAGCGCTGGTATCAGCAGTTCGGACCAGATCGAGATCGACTTCGATTTGGCGGAGAAACCTGAAATTCGCTGGTTTTTATCGCGCAAGGGCTAAAGCATTTCCGTTTTCCCTGAACATGGAAATGCTTTAGCCCTTTGCTTTTGGCAATTCCGAACGCAAAACCGATGTACACTTTTGCTGGAATTGCTTCGGCGGCTGTTTGCGCCGGCTGCAAGCTGTGCTAACGCGGCCCCATCAAACGTCCCTTGCCCGGATGTCTCCCGAAGCCCGAACGGAGAAGGTTCATGGCCGTCATTTCCAAGAAAATCCCCGCCCCCGACAAGGTCGAAGTCAAGACTGCGCTGCTTTCTGTCTTCGACAAGACCGGTATCATCGAACTTGCCCGTGCGCTTTCGGCGCGTGGCGTGCGCCTACTGTCGACCGGCGGTACCTACAAGGCGATCGCGGCCGAAGGACTTGCTGTGACCGACGTTTCCGAAGTGACGCAGTTTCCTGAAATCATGGATGGCCGCGTGAAGACCCTGCACCCGAAGGTGCATGGCGGCTTGCTGGCGATCCGCGACGATGCCGAGCATCAGGAAGCCATGAAGGCTCACGGCATCGACGGCATCGATCTGCTGGTCGTCAATCTTTATCCCTTCGAGGATGTGCGCGCGGCCGGCGGTGACTATCCGACAACGGTCGAGAATATCGATATCGGCGGTCCGGCAATGATCCGCGCTTCGGCCAAGAATCACGCTTATGTCACCGTCATCACCGATCCGGCCGACTATGCCGAGCTGATCGAGCAGCTTTCGGGCGATGCCGGCAAGACAGTTTACGCGTTCCGCCAGCGCATGGCGGCCAAAGCCTATGCCCGCACTGCCGCCTATGATGCTGCCATCTCCAACTGGTTTGCCGAGGCGCTTTCGATCGATACGCCGCGTCATCGCACTATTGGCGGCGTATTGAAGGAAGAGATGCGCTACGGTGAAAACCCGCACCAGAAGGCCGCCTTCTACGTAACAGGCGAAAAGCGCCCGGGCGTTTCGACAGCCGTCCTGCTGCAGGGCAAGCAGCTTTCATACAATAATATCAACGATACCGATGCAGCCTATGAGCTCGTTGCCGAGTTCCTGCCGGAGAAGTCGCCTGCCTGCGCCATCATCAAGCACGCCAATCCCTGCGGCGTCGCGACCGGTTCAACGCTTCTCGAAGCCTACAAGCGGGCGCTTGCCTGCGATTCCGTTTCGGCTTTCGGCGGCATCATCGCACTGAACCAGACGCTCGATGCGGCGACGGCCGAAGAAATCATTCAGCTCTTCACCGAGGTCATCATTGCACCTGACGTCACCGAAGAAGCCAAGGCGATCGTCGCCCGCAAGCCGAACCTGCGCCTGCTTTCAGCCGGCGGCCTGCCGGATGCGCGTGCGGCCGGCATCACTGCCAAGACCGTTTCCGGCGGCCTGCTCGTCCAGAGCCGAGACAACGGCATGGTCGAGGATCTGGAACTGAAGGTCGTCACCAAGCGTGCGCCGACGGCCCAGGAGCTGGAAGACATGAAGTTCGCCTTCAAGGTCGGCAAGCATGTGAAGTCGAATGCGGTGGTCTATGCCAAGGATGGCCAGACCGCAGGTATTGGTGCCGGCCAGATGAGCCGCGTCGATTCCGCCCGCATCGCGGCGCTGAAGGCTGAGGAAGCGGCCAAGGCGCTTGGTCTCGCCGTTCCGATGACGCACGGTTCGGCAGTTGCCTCCGAGGCCTTCCTGCCTTTCGCCGATGGGCTGCTGTCGATGATTGCTGCCGGCGCCACCGCCGTGATCCAGCCGGGCGGTTCGATGCGCGATCAGGAAGTCATCGATGCCGCAAACGAGCACAATGTCGCGATGGTCTTTACCGGCATGCGCCATTTCCGCCATTGAGCGGAGCAACGGATATACCCCCGGCTTTGCAGCCGGGGGAATTTGTCAGGCGCGATCTGCTGGATAGGGCGTACGGATCAGCAGCACCAGGCCTCCGGCCAGGAACAGGATCAGCGTTGACATGCCGAGATGCGCCGATCCGGTCAAATAGGTCACAATCGAAAACAATAGCGTTGCCATGAAGCTCGTGGCGCGGCCGGACAGCGCATA
Source organism: Rhizobium viscosum (assembly GCF_014873945.1). Classification (NCBI taxonomy): domain Bacteria; kingdom Pseudomonadati; phylum Pseudomonadota; class Alphaproteobacteria; order Hyphomicrobiales; family Rhizobiaceae; genus Rhizobium; species Rhizobium viscosum. The sequence continues at coordinate 1,926,280 of NZ_JADBEC010000001.1, forward strand.
GATGCCGAAATAGCGGCCGGCCTCTTCAAGGCTGACGCTGCGCGCCAGATAGGAGCGTGACGAGGCCTGCACCGGGCCAAAGGCAAGACCGATCAACAGACCATAGAGGATATAGGCTTTTTCTGCCATCGTGCCGAAAAGCCCGCCGCTGTCGGCAGTCGAAAGCGGCATCAGCCCGAAGAAAGTGTAGCCCGGGCCGGTGGAAATGATGCCGATCGTGGCCAGCAACAGCATGGTCAGGCTGATGATGACAGTCACCTTGGAGCCGATCCCCCTGTCGACGCGCCCGGCAATCAGGCAGCCGAGGATCGCCACGATATTGAGGATGATCCCGTAGATGCCGATCTCGATCGTTGCCCAGCCGAACATGCCCGCCGCAAAGGCACCGCCGAGGATCAGCAGACCGTTGACGCCATCCTGATAGATCATGCGGGCGATGAGGAAGCTCAGGATACCGCGGCGCGTCTTCAGTTCGCCGAGCGTATTGCGTAATTCCCTGAGACCGAAGCGCACGGCAAAGCCGAACGGCAGTCCCTTGCGGGCATCCGGCGTGAAGAAAAACATCGGCAGGATGAAGATCAGGTACCAGACGGCCGAAATCGGACCGGTGACACGCGCATCCTCGCCCGTATGAGGATCGAGGCCGAAAAGCGGATCGAGGCCGAGAATGGTCTTGCCGCTTTCCGGGCTGCCGGCCAGCAGCACCACGACGGCAATCAGCACGATCATGCCGCCGAGATACCCAAGACCCCAGGCGGTATTGGAAAGCTTGCCGACCTCATCCTTGCCGACAAGGCGCGGCATCATGGAATCGTTGAATACGATCGAGAACTCCGCCGAGATCGACGCGAGGATCATGAAGATGACGGGATAGATAATTGGTGAGCCCGGGGCAGCAAACCAGAGGCAGCAGAGGCTGACGATCTTGATCACAGCGAAGAAGGCGATCCAGGGTTTGCGCGCGCCGGACTGGTCGGCAATGGAGCCAAGTATGGGAGACAGGATGGCGATGATAACAGAGGAGATCGTCGCCATATTGCTCCACATCGTCTGCGCGGCGACCGGATCGGCCGTCAGCCGCGAGACGAAGTAGGGGCCGAAAATGAAGGTGGTGACCACGGTGAAGAAAGGCTGGGCTGCCCAATCGAAGAGCATCCAGCCCCATATGCCCTTCTCCGTGGCTTTCGGCGGCTGCGTTCCTGTCCAGTCAATGCGATTCAAGCGTCCGTTCCTTTTTGGGGCGGACTGTGTCACCTCGCTCGGTCGCGCGCAAGGTCGGTCAGGATGCCTGCAGCAACAGTGATGCGGGCGAGGTTCGGATCAGCGCCGTCGCTGAGGCTCGCAAGCTCCTCGACGATGCGGTTGATGCGGATCCTGTCCTGCGCATGCCAGGCCTGGACCGGCTGCTTTTCCTTGCCGTGATCGGAAAGCGCGGAGATCACGATATCGCGACGGGCGCTGGCGATCTGGTCAATACTGCGGGCAAGTGCGAGGTTTTCGTAGTGGTCCGACGTAATGATGCGGTTGCCCGCAGCAAGCAGCCGGCCGACGCGGAAGGTCCGGGTGACGGCAAAGTAGTTTTCGGCCGCACGCGGCAGCGCCTCACCGGTCCGTTCAGCGATCTGCATGATTTCCGGCACGAGGGCGAGGGTCGGTAGCGCTGCAATTTCGGCGGCCAGTTTTTCCGGCAGGCCGGCCTGCCGGTACTCCTGCTGGCGCGTTGAGACTTCGGCTGCCGCCTGCTCGGCAAAGGCAGGTCTGAGCTTTTTCAGGGCAGCCTGCAGCCGGCTAATGATTTCAGCCATCCCACCTCGGGTCATGCCGGTCTTCAGCAGCAGACGCGTCAGCACGGTGAAGCTATTGGTAATCTCCTCGTAAATCCGGTTCTGCACCTCGCCGGAAACCTTGTTGTCCAGGGCATCGGTTTCGGCCCATAGCCGGTTGAGATCAAAGCCGTCACGGGCGACAATCGCAGCGCGCACGACCTCTGAGGCAGAGGCCGCTGTCGCATCCATCATGCTCACGGCAAAGCCCGGCCCGCCGCGATTGATTGCCTCATTTGCGAGGACGGTCGCGACGATTTCCCGCTTCAGCCGGTGGGTGTCGATATCGGACGCGTTCGACTTCTGCATCTTGGCCGGGAAGTAGTTGAAAAGCGTGCTGACGAAATAAGGATCATCGGGTAATTCACTGGCGATCAGCGCGTCGAAGAGCACGATCTTGGCATAGGAGAGCAGCACGCCGATCTCGGGGCGCGTCAGCGGCCGTCCGGCCGTGTAGCGTTCGGACAGGGAGGCGTCGTCAGGAAGCGTCTCGACCTTACGGTTCAGCTGGCCGGCTGCTTCCAGCACGCTCATGAAACGGCCGAGTTCCAGGCCGTTTGCCGTTCCCTTGCGGGATGTCAGCGAGATCGCCAGGGACTGCAGGTAGTTGTTGCGCAGCACGAGACCGGCCACTTCATCGGTCATGCTGCCGAGAAGCTGGTCGCGCTTTGCCCGGCTGAGGCGCTGTTCATGCATGGCGTTTGCCAGCGCGATCTTGATATTGACCTCGACGTCCGACGTGTTGACGCCGGCGGAGTTGTCGATAGCATCGGAATTGCTGCGTCCGCCCTTCAGGCCATAGGCAATGCGGCCCTTCTGCGTGACGCCGAGATTGGCGCCCTCGCCGATTACCTTGGCGCGCACTTCGTCGGCCGTGATGCGGATCGGATCGTTGGCGCGGTCGCCCACTTCCGCATCAGTTTCGGATGCGGCCTTCACGTAGGTGCCGATGCCGCCAAACCAGAGCAGGTCGACCGGGCTCTTCAGGATCGCCGTCATGATCTCGAAGGGTGTGGCGACCGCCTTATCGATGCCGATTGCGGCTACGGCCTCCGGCGTCAGCGTCACCGACTTTGCCGAGCGCGAGATAATCATCGCGCCTTTTGATAGGACAGACTTGTCGAAGTCCTGCCAGCTTGAGCGCGGAAGGTTGAACAGGCGCTGGCGCTCACGAAGCGTCTTTTCCATGTCCGGATCGGGATCGATGACGATGTCGCGATGGTCGAAGGCGGCCAGCAGCCTGATCTTCGGCGAAAGCAACATGCCGTTGCCGAAAACGTCACCCGACATGTCGCCGACGCCGGAAACGGTAAAAGGCGTCGTCTGGATATCGATGTCCATTTCGCGGAAGTGGCGCTTCACCGTTTCCCAGGCGCCGCGGGCGGTGATGCCCATCTTCTTGTGGTCGTAACCGGCCGAGCCGCCTGACGCAAAGGCATCGTCCAGCCAGAAACCCGCTTCCTGGGCGAGTGCATTGGCTGTGTCGGAGAAGGTTGCCGTGCCCTTGTCGGCGGCGACGACGAAATAGGGGTCATCGCCATCGAGGCGCACCGTATTGTCAGGCGCGATGATGTCGGCGCCGGAGATGTTGTCTGTGATGGAAAGCAGGGTACGGATATAGGTTTTGTAGGCTTCCCTGCCTGCATTGAAGATCTCCTCGCGGCTGCCGCCGACCGGCAGTCTCTTGGGATAGAAACCGCCCTTGGCACCGACAGGCACGATCACGGCATTCTTGACCTGCTGCGCCTTCACGAGGCCCAGAACTTCGGTGCGGTAGTCCTCGGCGCGGTCCGACCAGCGCAGGCCGCCACGGGCAACGCGGCCGAAGCGCAGATGCACGCCTTCCACTTCCACGCCATACACGAAGATTTCGCGGAAGGGCTTCGGTTCCGGCAGGCCATCCACCAGGTGCGGGTCAAGCTTGAAGGCGAGCATCGCCTTCGGTGTTCCATCGGCATTGCGTTGGAAATAATTGGTGCGCAGCGTCGCATCGACGATGTTGACATAGCGGCGCAGGATACGGTCGTCATCCAGGCTCGGTACGTCGGCAAGCTCGGCTTCGATTGCCTGATGCAGTTCGGCGAGCTTCTTGACACGAGTTTTTTCCGACAGCTTCGTATCGAGCGTGTTGTGGAAGAGGCGGAAGAGCGAAGCGGCGATGGCAGGATATTTGTCGAGGGTGGTTGCGATATAATCCTGCGAATAGGCGATACCGGCCTGGCGCAGATAGCGCGCATAGGCACGCAGAACATTCACCTCGCGGGCTGAGAGGCCGGCCGACAGGATCAGCCGGTTGAAGCTGTCATTGTCGATCGTGTCGCTGAAGGCTGCGACGAAGGCTTCTTCGAGCGGTGCGCCGAAACGTGCGAGGTCAATGTCCGCACCGCTGCGGGCCTCGAGTTCCATGTCGTGCAGCACGACGATGTTGATGGCGCCGTCGGTGGCCGGAACTTCGATATCGAAGGTCCGTTCGCTCAGGACGTTGAAGCCGAGGTTTTCGAGTAGAGGCACGCGGCGCGACAGCGGCAGCTGCTCGCCGGAATGGAAGATCTTCAGCGACAAGATGCGGCCGCGTTCATCGTCCTGGCGATAGTAGAATTCGATGCGGATCGGCTCGCCGGCGGCGCATGCGGTGATGTCAGGCAGATCGCCGACCGCTTCATCCGGCGTGAAGGCTTCCTGGAAGGCATTGCTGACGCCGAGCTTCGGCGCCTTGGGGCCGGCGAGCATCTCGAAGCGGCTGTCCCAGCGCGCGGTGATCTGGCGGATCGTCTCCTCGAGCTTGGCCTGATGGATGCGTGGCGTCTTACCGCCCGAGCGGCCGATGATAAAGTGAACGCGAGCCACCCCACCTTCCGGGAAGGCTGGATAATAGGCGGAAACACGGCCGTCATAGACGGTCTTCAGATAGGTGCCGATGCGTTCGCGCACGATCGAGTCATATTCCTCGCGCGGCACGAAGACGATGACTGAAACAAAGCGGTCGAAATGGTCTATGCGCGGCAGCACTCGCACGCGCGGGCGATCGGTGAGGTCATTGATCTGTTCTGCAAAGGTCGCGAGCAGCGGGGTATCGATCTGGAAGAGATCGTCACGGGGATAGGATTCCAGCGTGTTGTCGAGCATGCGGCCCGAATGGCTCATCGGGTCGAAGCCGAAATGCTCCTTCACCTTCTCGATCTTGGACCGGAGCAACGGAATTTCGCTGGCAGAGGAAGTGTAGGCGGTCGAAGTGAACAGGCCGACGATGCGGAGTTCCCCCGTTACGTTGCCCTGCGCGTCGAAGCGCTTGACGCCGACATAGTCCATATAGGCACGGCGGTGGACGATGGATTTCACATTGGCCTTGGTGACGATCAGGAAGTCGGGACCATCGAGAAAGGCGAGGATTTCCGGCGTCGTCGTCACGGCGTCCTTGCCGGTGCGCAGAACAAGGACCTCAGGGTTGGAGAGAATGCCGAGGCCTGTTCCCTTGTCACGTTCGACCTTGGCATCGGCACCCTTGCCGGAATAGACGTAGTCGCGCATGCCGAGGAAGGTGAAGTTCTCGTCACGCAGCCAGGTCAGGAAGGCGACCGCCTCGTCGCGGTCGGCCTTCTTGCGGCTGGCGTTGTAATTCGAAAGCTCTGAAATCACTTCATCGACGCGGGCAAGCATCGGCTTCCAGTCTGAAACGGCAAGCTCCACCTGTTCGAGTACTGCCTTGATCCGCTTGATCAGGTCGGCGGCCTGGGAGGGGCTCAGCGGCGAAATGTGAAGCTGGATATGGCTGACCCGCTTTGCCGGGTCGCTCGGCACATCGGCGGAATAGAGTTCCGGGGCCTTGCCGTCTTCCAGGATCAGGATCGGATGAACTGCCATAAAAATATCGCGGTATGTGCTGGTCACCTCACCCATGACGGATTCGTAGAGGAACGGCCTATTGTGATCCGTCACCGAAAGGATGGAGATTGCAACGCCATCGGGCGTGACATCAGCGACGGTGTCGACGCTGACGCGCGGCACCTTGCCGTTCCAGGCGGCGAGCTCGGCTGCCGAGTGTACTGCGGAAAGCGCAAGCATTTCTGGTGTGTAGAGTTCGAGGTCGTCGCCGCTTGCGCGGCCGAAGAGGATTTCGGGATCGAGATGGGGCTCGCCGGTCGCGGCAGCGATTTTGCGCGCGCTCTCGATCTGCTTTTCCCGTTTCGGATTGTTTCTGGCGGCCATGGATCATCCCCCCGATTGTTTTGATGTGGGCAAGTTAGCAGAAGGTTCTTCGAAAGAATCCTTAAAAGAGGGCCTCGAAAAGTCGTTTTCGTGCTTTTTTGGCTATGCTGACGAGAGATTTCGAAAGCTTTTAGGTCGTTTTATGCCGATGGACGGTAAAATGACCTTATCCGGCTTTTCCGTCCCGCCGCACATTTCCACGCTCGCGTGAAGAATGGTTGACAGCGCCTGGTCAAAAATATCATCAACGGCGGTCGAAATTCGGATTCAGATGCCATGTCGGAAAATGCAGCGGGCGCAGTCATCGTCATCTCCAGCCATGTCGTGCGGGGATCGGTTGGAAACCGTGCCGCCGTCTTCGCGCTGGAAACGCTCGGCCATCAGGTCTGGGCGCTGCCGACGATCGTGCTGCCCTGGCATCCCGGTCATGGCCGGTCGACACGGCTGACCTTCGCCGAGGCCGATTTCGAGGCGGCGATCGACGATCTCATCCGTGCGCCATGGATCGGCGAGGTCAAGGCCGTCTTGTCGGGCTACTTCGGCAACGCAGCCCAGGCTCGCTCCGTCGCGAAACTCGTTGCATCCCTGCGCGAGAAGAATCCGGAGCTGCTCTATGTCTGCGATCCGGTCATGGGCGATCTCGGCGGCCTCTACGTGCCGGAAGCGACAGCCGAGGCGATCCGTGATCATCTGATACCGCTTGCCTCGCTCGCAACGCCGAACCGGTACGAACTTGCCTGGCTTTCAGGCGCGGCGCTCGATGACAACAATGCGGTCATGGAGGCCGCACTTTCGCTTGGGCCCTCGCGCATGCTTGTCACATCGGCGGTGCCGATGATGGCGGGCGGGACCGGCAATCTCTATCTTTCCGGAAGGCATGCCCTGCTTGCCGAACACCGTGTCGTTGAAAACCCACCAAATGGGCTCGGCGACCTGCTTGCCGCCCTTTTCCTCTCTCGCCTGCTTTCCGGCATGGAGGATGAAAAGGCGCTGCAGCTGGCGACCGCCAGCGTGTTCGAGGTTCTGGCGCGTGCCGTGAAGCGCGGCAGCAATGAGCTGATGCTGGCAAGCGATGCCTCCAGCCTTTCGACGCCAATGGCAATGGTGCAGATGCGTCACCTCGTCCATCCTGCCCAGCGGCGGAAAAAATAGGCCGCGTGCTTTTGCAGCGCAGCAGTTGATCTTGGCTCACGCGCGCGCTAATCCAGAGACATGATGAGCTTCCCTAACTCCTTGCTGGACGGTTATCGCAACTTCATGAGCGGGCGATATGCCGATGCGCGCGACCGGTATAGGCAGCTTGCGGAAAACGGGCAAAACCCGACGACGCTCGTTATTGCCTGTTGCGACTCGCGCGCGGCTCCCGAACTGATCTTCGATGCAGGGCCGGGCGAACTCTTCGTCATCCGCAACGTCGCCAACATGGTGCCGCCTTATGAACCGGATGGCCATTTCCATTCCACGTCGGCAGCGCTCGAATTCGCCGTGCAGGCACTGAAGGTCAAGAATATCGTCGTCATGGGCCATGGCCGCTGCGGCGGTATCCGCGCAGCCCTCGATCCCGATGCCGAGCCTTTGTCATCCGGCGATTTCATCGGCCGCTGGATGTCGCTCGTTCGCCCTGCCGCCGAACAGATCGGCAGCAACGACGTCATGACGCCGGCCGAACGGCAGACTGCGCTGGAGCGGGTCTCCATCCGTAATTCGATCAACAATCTCAGATCCTTCCCTGATATCAAGGCGCTCGAGGAAGAGGGCAAACTGGAGCTTCACGGCGCCTGGTTCGATATTTCGACGGGCGAGCTCTGGGTGATGGATTCTGAGACACTCGATTTTATTCGTCCCGAAATCTAGGGATAGACCGCTTTAGCGGTTTTTTAAGATATTCCACTAAGCTGCCTTGCAGGCAGTATATGCGCGTGGATCAGTCATGAATTTCGAAGTGCTGAAATTCAAGAATATCAGAAGGGCGGTGCTGGCCGCCATTCTGCTGCCCTTCGTCTTCATGATTACCGAAGGAGCGGTGTTGATCCGCTCCTCCCTCATGCAGTACCGCACGCTCGAAAATGATCATCTCTTTGCCGATGTTCTTGCTCGTGGAGGATCGATTGCTGCTAATGAGATTCTGGCGGAACTCGTCGCGACGCGAACCTACATCAACAATCCGGACGAGATAACCAGGGCGGCCATGATGGAAAGGCGCGGCGCACTCGACAGCGAACGCGCGCGTTTCAATGCCAGCCTCCCGCCCGCTGAAGCGCTCGATCTCGGTCTGCAGTCACAGCTTTCCGATCTCCGCCTTGCTTACAGCCGTATCGTTGCGGCGCGTTCGGCGGTCGATCGAGGTTATTACGGCAAAGGCGGCAACCCCGTTCATATCTACGGTCAGGCCGGATTGAAGCAGCTTGGTCTCGTCTCGTCGCTTTCGTCGAGGATCCATGATCCCGTGTTGATGCGCAAATCCAGCGAGCTGATGAGTATCCTGCTGACCTATTACGGTGAGCGGCTGATCGGCAACCTCGGCCAGCGTTATTTCGACCAAGCCGACTTTTCCGCCATGTCACACGAGCAGCTCGTTCAAGGCGAAATGATGCTCGGTAACGGCATGGATCGCTTGCGTTTTCATTCTTCCTCGCCTGTCGTCCGGGAGATCCTTGCTTATAGGGCTCAGCCCGACGAGGTCTGGGCCGATACATTCACCAAGGCCATGGTTTCGGGTGCGCTGCGGCCGGACAAGGCTATCCGAGACAAATGGATTGGTATCCAGAACGAGCGGCTGGATTTCCTGCGGCAGAAAATCGCTTCGGTCACCGATGATATTCATGTGACCGGACAGAAGCTGTCGATGCGCTCGCACATTCATATGACGATCGTGCTTGCGTTGTCATCCGGACTGGTGCTGCTCGTTGCCCTTATTGTGGCGCTTGCGGTTCGGGGCATCCGTCTCGTCGCCCGTGTCACAGGAGAACGCGAACTGCTCATCAACGAGCTACGCAATGCTGCGCAAACCGATCTTCTGACGGGCCTTTATAATCGCCGTGGTTTCGAGGCCGCCGCTTTGGCGCTTCTGATGCAGGCTGAATATGGATCACGCTGGATTTCCGTCGTGCTATTCGATCTCGATCACTTCAAGAAAATCAACGACGCGTATGGTCATGATGCCGGCGATGTCGTGCTGAAGCATGTAGCCAGCATCGCGCGGGAAAGCTTCCGCTCCTTCGATCTGCTGGTGCGCCACGGCGGCGAGGAGTTCATGGCGCTGCTGCCGGATTCGACGCCTGAGGATGCGGCGATCGTCGCGGAACGTGTCCGGCTGGCCATCGAGGCTGCTGATATCGCGTTGCCGAGTGGCGAGCGTCTGCGGGTTACGGCAAGCTTCGGCTGCGCCGGGCGCGCAAATGCCGTGAGCAATCGCAATTTCGATGATCTGGTGAAGCGCGCCGATCTCGCGCTCTATGCCGCCAAGGCCTCGGGACGCAATTGCGTCGTTGCCGGGCCGATTGTCCCTTCCGCGGCATCGCAGGAAGAGCGGCGCAAGGCTGCTGGCGGAACCCACGATTTCCGTGGTTGAAAAACGCCGCATTCGCATGCGGCGCTCGTATCACTTTCCTATTGAACGTCTCTTCACTTGCCGTCGATCTGCTGACCGATATAGGCAATTGCCTGCTGATAGACCGTTGCGGCATTCCAGCCCTGGATGGCTGCGAAGTTAGGCTCGCCCGGCTGGTAACCGGCGCCGGCACGCCAGCCGTGACCCCTGAGGAAATTGGCAGTCGAGGCCAGCGCATCAGCGCGGGAGCCGACCATGTCGACGCGGCCGTCACCATCGCCGTCAGCGCCGAAGCTTACGACGTTGCGCGGCAGGAACTGCGTCTGGCCGATTTCGCCATGGGCAGCACCGCGGGCTTGCGGGCTGAGATAGCCTTCCGAAACGAGCTGCAAGGCTGCATAGAGCTGGTCGGTGAAATACTCCGAGCGACGGCAGTCATAAGCGAGGGTGGAAACTGCGGACATCGTATGCTGATTGCCCATATAGCTGCCAAAGCCGGTTTCCATGCCCCAGATGGCGATCAGCGGGCCGGCCGGAACACCGAAGCGGCGCTCGATCGAAGCGAAGAGAGCCTGATTGGCGGCTTTCATCGAACGGCCGCGAGAGATGACGGCGGCACCACCGCGCTTCTTCATGAAAGCGTCGAAGGACAGCTTGAAGCTCTTCTGGCCGCGGTCGGCGGCGATCGTCGGCTTGTTATAGCTGACATTGGCGAAGGCACGGCTCAGGACCGACTGGCTGACACCATTGGCCGCTGCCGTCTGCTTGAAGTCGGCGACCCAGGCATCGAAACCGGCACTGGTATTGCCGCATTGGGGACCCTGCGCGAACGCCGGTGCCGTATGGAGGACGCCCATTGCCGCGGCGGCCGCCAGAATCAATTTTGTCATGCGCATTGAGAAACCCCGCTCTCGATCTGCATAGTTTTTAAGCCGGCAGGAGAATGCCAGCCACTGGCGATTTTGTCACGATCACCTTTTAGCGAGCGCTTATAAGACAGTATTTGCCCGAAAAAGCCCCGCTCGTCGAGCAGGGCTTTAGCATATTATGGTTTACAAATGGTATCAGGCTGCCTGCTTGCGCGGCTTGACGAGGCCACGATTGATGAGCAGCTCGGCAATCTGGATGGCGTTAAGTGCCGCACCCTTGCGCAGGTTGTCGGAGACGACCCACAGGTTGAGACCGTTCTCGACGGTCGCATCTTCGCGGATGCGCGAGATGTAGGTTGCGTCCTCGCCGGCAGATTCATACGGCGTGATGTAGCCGCCGTCCTCATGCTTGTCGATGACGAGGCAGCCCGGCGCTTCGCGCAGGATATCGCGGGCCTGATCTGCGGTGATCTCGTTTTCGAATTCGATGTTGACCGATTCCGAATGACCGATGAAGACGGGAACGCGCACCGCAGTGCAGGTCACCTTGATCTTCGGATCGAGCATCTTCTTCGTTTCAGCCAGAACCTTCCATTCTTCCTTCGTGTAGCCGTCTTCCATGAAGACGTCGATGTGCGGAATGACGTTGAAGGCTATGCGCTTGGTGAACTTCTTGTTCTCGATCGGATCGGCAACGAAGACGGCACGCGTCTGGTTGAAGAGCTCGTCCATGCCCTCCTTGCCGGCGCCGGAGACCGACTGATAGGTCGAGACGACGACACGCTTGATCTTGGCGAAGTCATGCAGCGGCTTCAGCGCGACGACGAGCTGGGCAGTCGAGCAGTTCGGATTGGCAATGATGTTGCGCTTCGTGAAGAGCGAGATCGCGTCCGGATTTACTTCCGGAACGATCAGCGGCACGTCGGCGTCGTAGCGCCAGGCCGAGGAGTTGTCGATCACGACGCAGCCCTGCTGTCCGATCTTCGGGGAGACGCGCTTGGAAACTTCGCCACCGGCCGACATCAGGCAGATATCGGTGTCGGAGAAATCGTAATTCTCCAGGTTGGAGACCTTCAGCGTCCGGTCACCGTAGGAAACCTCGGTGCCCTGCGAGCGGGCGGAAGCGAGTGCTACGACTTCATCGGCCGGGAAACCACGCTCGGAGAGAATGTTGAGCATTTCGCGCCCAACATTTCCGGTCGCTCCCGCGACTGCAACTTTGAAACCCATTTCTCAAGCTCTCTTTCTCTTCTCTCCTCTTGTCCGGTGAGGGGGGAAGCGCGATATCATCGCGGCTTCCTGTCCCCGGCCGGGCCGGGGAGAGAGCGGCAGGCCAGAGACGTCAGACGGTTTTCGTCGTCGTTTTGGCCTTGGTTTTGGAAGAAACCGGAACGGCAAAATCCAGCCCGGCATTTTCTGCCAGGTTATTGCGCTCAGCGATGGCGTGCTCGTGGCGAACCATGGATATTCCTTTTCCATCGTTGCTCATAAAAGGTTTTCCACAGGAGTCAAGGTTTTTGCGTGTGGGACGAGCGCAGGAGAAGGGCGCTGCAATGCTGCGGTGTTTTGTCATCCCTCTGTCATTGCCGGGGGGTATCCCCGACCCGTTGTAACGACTGCAACGAAAAACGGGGGTTTTTCCATGCGTATGCTTCTCGCCGCTTTCGCGGCCACCACGATTCTTGCCGGCCCTGCTCAGGCAGCTTCGATCTATCCGCTTGATCGCGCTACGATTCTTGCCGGTTCGCCGTTCGACTTCAAGGTCGAGCTCAGCAAGCAGGTCAAGCCGGAAGACGTGAAGATCACGGTCAACGGCCAGGATTACAAGACTGCCCTTGGGGGCGAAGCACAGTTCATCGAGCTGGAAAAGGGCAAGGAAGACAAGGCTCTCGGTTCCGCTCTCCTGCTGCGCGGTCTGAAGATTTCCGCTCCGGGCGCCTACAAGGTCGAGATCGCCGCCGGCGACGAGACGAAGTCTGTAACCTGGAACGTCTACGATACCGCGGCCCAGCCAAAGGCAAAGAACATCATCTTCCTGCTCGGCGACGGTCTTTCCGTTGCGCATCGCACGGCTGCCCGCATCATGTCCAAGGGCATGACGGAAGGTAAAGCGAATGGTCGCCTGAACATGGACGATCTTGAGCGCATGGCGTTCATTGGCACGTCGGCGACAAATGCCGTTGCCACCGACTCGGCCAACACGATGTCGGCTTACATGACGGGCCATAAGACGGCCGTCAACGCGATCGGCGTTTATGCAGACCGTACGCCTGACTCGCTCGATGATCCGCGTGTTGAAACCTTTGCAGAAGCCGTTCGCCGCATGACGAAAAAGTCTGTCGGTATCGTCGCGACGGCTGAAGTCGAAGACGCCACCCCAGCTGCTGTCGTTGCCCATACCCGCAACCGCGGCGACAAGGCCGACGTCGTCGGCATGCTGCTCGACGTCAAGCCGGAGGTTCTGCTCGGCGGCGGCTCGGCCTATTTCCTCGGCAAAGAGGTCGCTGGTTCCAAGCGCAAGGACAACCAGGATTACATCAAGCTGTTCCAGGACGCCGGCTACAAGCTTGCGACCGACAAAAACGAGCTCGCAGCCAACGCATCGGCTGAAGGCAACCTTCTCGGTCTCTTCCACACCGGCAACATGGACGTCACGCTCGATCGCGAGTTCCTGAAGAAGGGCACCGTCGACAAGTTCCCGAACCAGCCGGGCCTCGTCGACATGACCAAGGTCGCGCTCGACCGCCTGTCCAAGAATCCGGAAGGTTTCTTCCTAATGGTTGAAGGTTCCTCGATCGACAAGATGTCCCATCCGCTCGATTGGGATCGTGCCGTCGTCGACACGATCGAGTTCGACAAGGCGATCGGCGTAGCCCGCGAATTCCAGAAGGCTCATCCGGACACGCTGATCGTCGTCACTGGTGACCACACGCACGGCGTTTCCATCATCGGCACGGTCGATGACGAAAAGCCGGGCACGGAAATGCGCGAAAAGGTCGGGACCTATGCCGAAGCCGGCTTCCCGAACTACAAGGATGAAAATGGCGACGGTTATCCCGACAAGATCGACGTCAGCCGCCGCCTGTTCCTGAGCGCCAACAACGGCCCTGACCATTACGAGACCTTCCGTCCGAAGCTCGAAGGCCCGTTCGTTCCGGCCATCCAGAACGAAAAGAAGGAATATGTCGCCAACGAGCAGTATAAGGATGTTCCCGGCGCGGTCTTCGTTCAGGGCAATCTTCCGAAGACCAGCGAAAGCGGCGTCCATGCGGTCGACGACGTCGTTCTGCAGTCGGCCGGCCCGGGTGCTGAAGGCTTCCATGGCTACATGGAACAAAGCGATGTTTACCGCGTGCTGGCAGACACTTTCGCTCTCGGCGCCAAGCAGACGAACTGATCCAACCGATCCAGCAAGGCTGCTTGCCGGCCTTGCCTCTTTCATCGATCATGGTCTCGGCCGCCAAGCGGCCGGGATTTGGTTCCTGGAGATTGCCATGGAAAAATTCTCTTCGCTGCAGCTTAGCAGACGCCAGCTGATCGGTGCTGCCGTTACGCTTCCCTTCGCCGGTTCCCTTGCTCGCGCTGCCGATTCTTCGCTCACTTTCGACGAGCTTTACGGCAAGTTCGGTGTGCTCGGGCTCGAATTCTCCGACAAGGTGAAAACGCTTGCCGGCAAGGACATCAGCATGAAGGGCTTCATGGCTCCGCCGTTGAAGGCAGAGGCACAATTCTTCGTGCTGACCGAAGTGCCGATGTCGCTCTGCCCGTTCTGCTCGTCGGATGCGGACTGGCCGGACAATATCGTCGTCGTTTACCTCGGGGAAAAGCAGACTTTCGTGCAGCCGAGCCAGACGATCGAAGTGCGTGGTATACTGGAATATGGGTCCTGGCAGGATCCCGAGACCGGCTTTGTCAGCCTGCTGCGCATCCGCCAGGCCGAATATTCCAGCGTCTGAGTATCGATGCTGGGTCTCGAAATCAAACATCTGTCCGTGAGGTTTTCAGGCCTTTCTGCGCCTGCGCTCGCCATCGACAATCTGTCGATTGCGCCGGGTAGCCGTGTCGCGGTTACCGGCGCTTCGGGCTCCGGCAAAAGCACCTTCGTCAATATCATCACCGGGCTGGAGCGGGTCCGCGAAGGCTGCATCAGCTGGAACAGCGAGGATATCGCCGGGTTCTCCGAAAGTCGCCGCGACCGCTTCCGGGCGGCCAATATCGGGCTGATCATGCAGGAGTTTCACCTGTTCCCCGGCCTGTCGGCCGTTGAAAACGTCCTGTTGCCGGCGCGGCTTGCGCACGCTGCGACATCGGCGATCATCGCGCGCGCCCATGATCTTCTTGACGTCGTCGGTCTTAATCGTGTCGGGCAGAAGATCGAGACCATGTCGCGCGGTGAAATGCAGCGCGTGGCGATTGCCCGGGCGCTTCTGCGCAAGCCCGGCGTCATCGTCGCCGACGAACCAACCGCCAGCCTCGATGCGGAAAGCGGTGATGCCATCGGTGATCTGCTGCTCGATCTTGCCGTGGTCGAAGGCAGTACTCTGATCGTGGTGTCGCACGATTCCCGTCTTGTCGGCCGTCTCGATCGCCGGCTGACATTCCGCTCCGGCCGTATCGTCGACGATTCCGCCATCAGGGGAGCGGCTGCATGATCCGCTTCATCCTCGCCGATCTGCGCCGCTTGTGGGCTGGGTCTATTGTTGTCGTGCTGCTGGTGGCGCTTGCGACGGCGCTAGGCGTTTCTGTCATCCTGCAGGAGCGGGCTCTTCGCCTCGGCAGTGCGCGGGCGGGCGACAAGTTCGATCTCGTCATCGGCGCGGGCGGCAGCGAGACCCAGCTCGTGCTCTCATCCGTTTTCCTGCAGCCGTCCGCACTGCCGCTGATGTCCGGCGACGTTCTGGCCAAGCTTGCCGCCGATCCGCGCGTTGAATGGGCTGCCCCCGTCGGTTTCGGCGATTCCTTCTCGGGCTATCCGATCGTCGGCACGACGAGGGCGTTGACGGAAACGATTTCCGGCGGCTTTTCCGAAGGTAAGGTTTTCGGCAGTGAGGGCGAGGCTGTCATCGGCTCGAGCGTCGACCTTGCCATCGGCGGCCTGATCAAGCCGATGCACGGCACGATCGAAACCGGCGGCCATACCCATACGGAGCTCGCCTATCATGTGAGGGGGCGCCTGCGGCCGACAGGCACAGCATGGGACCGCGCCATCCTCGTTCCGATCCAGGCCGTCTGGCATATTCATGGACTGGAAGCTGCCGAAGAGCATGACCACGACCACGCCGCAGAGGTGGATCATCACGAGGAAGGCGTACACGCGGAAGGTGCCCACGAGGATGCCGACCACCATGCGGAGCCTGATCCCCATGCCGGCCTGAACGAGAATTGGACCGCAGAAACGCCCGGTCTTCCGGCCATCCTCGTCAAGCCGAAGACGATTTCCGATGCCTACAAGCTGCGGCAGGACTATCGCAACGGCACGACGATTGCGGTCTTTCCTGGCGAGGTGCTGACCAATCTCTATGCAACACTCGGCGATGCCAAGCAGATTCTCGTTGCTGTCGCCTCTGGCGCGCAGGTACTCGTCGCCGCCTCGCTGATCCTCGTGACTGTCATCCATATCGGCCAGCGTCGGCGGCAGATTGGTGCGCTGCGCGCCTTCGGTGCCCCCCGCGGTGCGATCTTCGGTATTGTCTGGCTGGAGTTCTTTATCCTCGTCGCCGTTGGAGTCGGGCTCGGCTTTACACTCGGCTATGGTGCAGCACTCATTCTTTCCGGCTTCTTCTCGCAGAGCAGCGGCGTCAACCTGCCCGTCGGCTTCGCGCGCGAAGACGGAATGCTCGCTGTGATCCTTCTCGCCTTCGCGGCTGGTCTCGCCGCCTTGCCGGCGGTGCTCGCCTACCGGCAGTCCCCGGCCCAGGCTTTGCGGGTGTGACGATTGCGGTGTGCCTGTTCCGCCATGGCAGGAGCCGTGCGCAGCATCCATGCACAAAAATTAGACTAAAGTCATAATCCCAAAGCATCCCTCTTTCTGATGCGTCTTTTCTGTCAAACTCTTGTCAGGCGTGTCGCGGCTAGGGGTATGCTTTGAGGAGAGTAAGCCGCGACCGTTGCTCATCACTCTGTGGAGGACAGACAATGGCAAATGTCGCAAGCGTCGACGGTGCAAAAGCCGGTCCGATGACGGGCGAGGAGAAGAAGGTCATCTTCGCCTCGTCGCTCGGCACGGTTTTCGAATGGTATGATTTCTATCTTTATGGTTCGCTCGCCACCTATATCGGCGCGACCTATTTTACCCAGTATCCGGAAGCAACGCGCAACATCTTCACGCTGCTCGCTTTCGCTGCGGGTTTCTTGGTGCGTCCGTTCGGCGCATTGGTCTTCGGTCGCCTCGGCGATCTCGTCGGCCGCAAATACACCTTCCTGGTGACCATTCTCATCATGGGTTTCTCGACCTTCCTGGTCGGCATCCTGCCGGGTGCTGCCTCCATCGGCATTGCCGCTCCGATCATCCTGATCGGCCTACGCCTGCTGCAGGGCCTGGCGCTCGGCGGCGAATATGGCGGTGCGGCCACTTACGTTGCCGAACATGCGCCAAACGGCCGTCGCGGCTATTTCACATCCTGGATTCAGACGACGGCGACACTCGGTCTCTTCCTGTCGCTGATCGTCATCGTCACGGTCCAGTCGATCATGGGTTCGACCGCCTTCGCCGCCTGGGGCTGGCGTATTCCGTTCCTCGTCTCGGTCGTCCTGCTCGGTATCTCCGTCTGGATCCGGTTGAAAATGAACGAGTCGCCTGCTTTCCAGCGCATGAAGGCGGAAGGCAAGGGATCGAAGGCACCGCTGACGGAAGCATTCGGCCAGTGGAAGAATGCCAAGATCGCGCTGATCGCGCTTTTCGGTGCTACCATGGGCCAGGCGGTCATCTGGTACGGCGGTCAGTTCTACGCCCTGTTCTTCCTGCAGAACGTGCTGAAGGTCGATCTGCTGTCGGCCAACATCATGGTCGCGATCGCCCTTTTCCTTGGCACGCCGTTCTTCGTCATCTTCGGCGGATTGTCGGACAGGATCGGCCGCAAGCCGATCATCATGGCGGGGCTGCTGATTGCCGCGGTCACCTATTTCCCGCTCTTCAAGGCGATGACCTATACGGCAAACCCGGCCCTCTACGAGGCGCAGGCGACGATCCGGGCAACGGTGACGGTGGATCCGGCGGATTGCAAATTCCAGTTCAATCCGACCGGTACCTCCAAGTTCACCAGTTCCTGCGATATCGCGACGGCGTTCCTGACCAAGAACTCGGTGCCTTATGATGTGGTGTCGGGTCCTGCCGGCCAGCCTGCAACCGTAAAGGTCGGTGACGATACCATCACCAGCTACGATGCCGTCGCAGCCGGTGCCGATGCCGCCAAGACCAATGCAGCCTTCGAAAAGGGCGTCAATCTCGCCCTTCATGATGCCGGCTATCCGCTGAAGCGCGGTGCTGCCAAGGTTGCCGATGCCAAGCTCGATGCCTTCATCGCCGCCAATCCGGAACTCACCCTCAATGCCGATGCGATACGCGCCGGCCAGAAGGAAACGCTGCCAGCCGACAAACTCGTTGCCGGCAAGCTGCTGACGGCGGATGAAGCGAAAAGCGTCACCGATATGGCCGTCTACACGATCCCTGGTGGCGGTTCGTTCGCGATGGTGGCCGATCCTGCTCGCGTCAACTGGGCCGGCACGATCGCCATCCTGTTCGTGCTCGTGTTCTACGTGACGATGGTCTACGGCCCGATCGCGGCGCTGCTGGTCGAGCTCTTTCCGACCCGCATCCGCTATACCGGCATGTCGCTGCCCTATCATATCGGCAACGGCTGGTTCGGCGGCCTGCTGCCGGCTACGGCTTTTGCGATGAGTGCTGCCGCCGGCAACATCTATTACGGCCTCTGGTATCCGATCGTCTTCGCATCGATCACGCTGGTCATCGGCGTGCTGTTCCTGCCGGAAACCAAGAACCGGGATATTCATGCGATGGACTAAGGCGCGTCGAATATCCTGAAATCAAAGACCCGGCGTTCGTAAGGCGCCGGGTTTTTCATGCCGCATAGGATGCATAGGATGCATAGGCAGTTTTCAACGCTCTCTAGGAAATGTCAGATTCAATACCTGTCATGTCACCATCTGACATTTCTCACACGAAGTATGGAAAAATCTTATGCATCCTATGCATCCTATGCAGAGAGGTGGCTGAGAGCCCCTCGGGGCGGGATTTTGTCGGCCGCGGACCAGGGCTTGCCGGCCGGGAGCGCGGAAAGGATCGCCGACGTCCGTTCCTTCTCCGGGTCGTTGTCGCTGATCTTGGCCGAATTGCCGAGCGGATCGGGCAGGCCGAACCAGACGAGCACGGAGCGGACAAGGTTCGACTAGTGCTCTAAGGAACGAACGCCGGCGAGACCTTGTCTGCCTCGTTGGCGACGAAGGCCCGCAGGAGCGTCATTTTACAATGCGTCTGGGAAGTATCGCTTGGACGTAGGCCAACCGTCCGGGCAAAGCTTGAAGAGCAAGCCATAGCGGGCATAGACGATGGCCGTCAGCAGCGAGAACCAGGCGCCGAAGGCAAGGCCGGCAATGACATCGCTCGGATAATGTGCCCCGACCATTACACGCGTCATGCCGAGCCAGATGGCACCGGCGATGAAGGGAACCCGGTAGCGCGGGAAGAGCAGGGCGGTGGCGGCAAAGAAGGCGCCCACGGTGGTCGAATGGCCGGACGGGAAGCTTTCCAGCGCCGCATGGCCGGAAAAGGGCGTGAAGGAAAGCACGCCGAGATCCTGGAAATGTTCAGGACGTGCGCGGCCGATGGTGCGCTTCAAAAAGTTTGCGAGCAGGCCGGAAAAGACGACGGTCATGAAGAGATATGCGCCGATCCAACTCACATACAGCGCCTGGGCCTTTGCTCTCGCGCTCTTCAAGAGCTTGTAACCAGCACGGCCGTGAAAGAAGAGCAGGACACTGGTCAGGATCAGCCAGGCGGAATCGCCGAAGTCGGTCAGTATTTCCCCGAAACGTTGGATGGCTTCCGGCATATGACCGGCACCGATCGGTGCGTCGAAGATCAGCATGGAAAGGACAACAGCGTTCAGCGTGATAAAAAAGCAGGCGCGCCACCTCAGAGATGGCATGACGTGTCCGCTTCTGCGCCAACGCCTGTCCAAGGAGACTAAAAGTGTCCGCATTTATACTACCCGTATAATCCTAATGGGTAGGAATAGGCAGCGAAAATGCACAGGATTACGACAGCGACCGGGTTTGCTCAGATAATTGTTTTCAATCTTCGTAACTGTCACTCGAAGGCAAGGCGGAGAAGATCAGCGAGGTGCATGAACACGATCGCAACGACAAATGCAGCCCACACGCCGAGCGGAAACCGACCACAAATCGCTCAAAGATGCGAGGGACGCCGGCTTCGATAAAAAACCCTCCGCACGGGGTGCGAAGGGCTGAAAAGCGTTTCACGTGAAATATCAGGCGGAAAGCACCTTGAATTCCGAAAGTATGGCGTCGCCCATTTCGACGGTGCCAACCTGGCGGCTGCCCGGTGCCATGATGTCGCCGGTGCGGATGCCCTTGTCGAGCACATTGGCGATCGCCTTTTCCAGATTGTCCGCTTCCTTGACCATGTTGAAGGAGTAGCGAAGGCACATGGCGAAGGAGGCAATCATAGCGATCGGGTTGGCGATGCCCTTGCCGGCGATATCGGGTGCCGAACCATGTACCGGCTCGTAGAGAGCCTTGCGCTTGCCGGTCTTTCCGTCAGGCGCACCGAGCGAGGCAGACGGCAGCATCCCGAGCGAACCCGTCAGCATGGCGGCAACGTCGGACAGCATATCGCCAAAAAGGTTGTCGGTGACGATAACGTCGAACTGCTTCGGCTGGCGCACGAGCTGCATGCCGCCGGCATCGGCCAGCATATGTTCCAGCTGCACGTCGGAATATTTCGCCTTGTGCGTCTCGGTCACGACCTGGTTCCAGAGCACGCCTGATTTCATGACATTGCGCTTTTCCATGGAGCAGACGCGGTTGTTGCGGGTGCGGGCCATTTCAAAGGCGACGCCGGCAATGCGTTCGATCTCGTAGGTGTCGTAGACCTGCGTATCGATGCCGCGCTTCTGGCCGTTGCCGAGATCGATGATTTCCTTCGGCTCGCCGAAGTAAACACCGCCCGTCAACTCACGGATGATGAGGATGTCGAGACCTTCGACCAGTTCCGGCTTCAGCGAGGAAGCGGAGGCGAGTGCGGGATAGCAGATCGCCGGACGCAGGTTGGCGAAAAGTTCCAGATCCTTGCGCAGGCGCAGCAGGCCGGCTTCCGGGCGTACTTCATAGGGAACACTATCCCACTTCGGGCCGCCGACGGCGCCAAAGAGCACGGCGTCGGCTGCAAGCGCCTTCTTCATGTCGTCTTCGGAGATTGCTGCGCCATGTGCATCATAGGCGCAGCCGCCGACGAGGCCTTCATCGGTGACGAAACCGGCATTCATCGCCTCATTCATGTAAGCGATGATCTTGCGGACTTCGCCCATGGCCTCGGGGCCGATGCCGTCACCTGGCAGCAGGAAAAGATTGCGCACTGTCATGAAACCCTCCGCGGAAAAACAAGCTGCGGCTTCTTAGACCCCGGAATTGGGCATTTCAAGCGAGAGAAGAGGTGAATCGGTACGCTTGCTTCCGCGTCATGTGATGTCTGACAAGGTTGCTCCCGTGCCTGCAAACGAGCTAGAACGACAGGCCTTCCTTTCTTTCCCTGGATATTCTCCCATGTCTTTCGCGCCCCTTCATCTCGACACTCCTCTGATCCAGACAGCGCCCGATTTCAGCGTCAGCGGCAAGCCGCTCTGGTTGAAGCTCGATGCGCTGCAGCCTTCGGGCAGCTTCAAGCTGCGCGGGGTCGGCCGGCTTTGCCAGCACGAGGTTCAAAACGGTGCGCGAGAGATTTTCTGCGCCTCCGGCGGCAATGCCGGCATTGCCGCAGCCTATGCCGGGCGGGCACTTGGCGTGCCTGTTACGATCGTCGTGCCCGAGACGACGGCACCTGACGTGCGCCGGACGATTGCCGCAACGGGCGCCAATGTTCTGGTTCATGGTTCTGTCTTCGATGAGGCCAATGCGCATGCGATCGAACTCGCCGAAAGCCGCAAGGCGACCTATGTGCATCCTTTCGACCATCCCCTCCTGTGGGATGGCCACGCGACGCTGATCGATGAGGTGGTGGCAAAGGGCGCAAAATTCGATTGTGTCGTTACCAGCGTCGGCGGCGGCGGGTTGCTTGCCGGTATCGTCGAGGGGCTGAAGCGGAACGGGTTTTCGGACGTGCCTGTCATTGCCGTCGAGACGGAAGGAGCTGCATCATTTCATGCAAGTCTCAAGGCCAATGAGCGCATCTCGCTGCCGGCCATCACCTCGATTGCCACGTCGCTTGGGGCGCGGCAGGTGGCGCAGCATGTCTTCGATCTGCCGAAGCATCACCCGATCGAAAGTGTTCTCGTCAGCGATGCCGATGCCGTGGCCGCCTGCCTGAAATTTGCCGATGCGCAGCGCATCCTGGTCGAACCGGCCTGCGGTGCCGCACTTGCCGTTGCCGATGTGCATGCCGATCTCCTGTCGCGCTTCGACAATCCGCTCATCGAAGTCTGCGGCGGCATCGGTGTGTCGCTTGAAAAGCTTAATGTCTGGAAAGAGAAGTTTCTCTGAGCAGCAGGCAAAGAAAAAGCCGGGCGAACGCCCGGCTTGATCGGTAGGCAATTCGACAGGGCTCAGGCAGCCCAGGGGTGCGAAGCGGCATTCTTCTTTTCGAACTCGTCGATCGCCTTGCCCTTTTCCATGGTCAGGCCGATATCGTCGAGGCCGTTCAGCAGGCAGTGGCGCTTGAATTCGTCGAGATCGAACTTGATCGAGCCGCCGTCCGGACCGGTGATTTCGAGGTTTTCGAGGTCGACGGTCAGAATGGCGTTGGAACCACGCTCGGCATCGTCCATCAGCTTGTCGAGATCTTCCTGGCTGACCTTGATCGGCAGGATGCCGTTCTTGAAACAGTTGTTGTAGAAGATGTCGGCGAAGCTGGTGGAGATCACGCAGCGGATGCCGAAATCGAGCAGCGCCCACGGCGCGTGTTCACGCGAGGAGCCGCAGCCGAAATTGTCACCGGCAACCAGGATCTTTGCCTCGCGGTAGGCCGGCTTGTTCAGCACGAAATCAGGGTTTTCGGAGCCGTCTTCGTTGTAGCGGGCTTCGGCGAAAAGGCCCTTGCCAAGGCCGGTGCGCTTGATGGTCTTCAGATAGTCCTTCGGAATGATCATGTCGGTGTCGATGTTGACGACCGGCAGGGGCGCTGCAACGCCCGTGAGCTTCACGAATTTATCCATGACCCATGCTCCATTTCAGCAAAACGTACTTTCTGAATTTGCATCTATTCCAGTTTTCCGCCGAAATGAAGAAGAATCTTTCGCCGATGGAAGCCACGCGACGTTTCGCGCGGCCAGCCGATTGCGTGTGTCCTCTTACTTGGCCTCTTACTTGGCCGGTGCGTTCAGGCCCCAGAGCACGCCGAACGGATCGCGAAGCTGGCCGTAGCGATCACCCCAGAACATCAGTTCGACCGGCATGACCACTTCGGCGCCGGCAGCCACCGCGCGGTCCCACCAGAAATCGATATCGTCGATCACCAGTTGGATGGCGAAGCCCTCATGGCCTTTGAAGGGATGGCCGTATTCCGGATAGGCATCGGACAGCATGAGGGAACTGCCGTTGATATAAAGGTGCACATGCATCGTGCGGCCACTCTCGTCAGGCGGCACGATATAGGCCTGTTCGGCGCCGAAAGCCTTCTTGTAGAATTCTGCAGCCTTTGCCGCGCCATCGACCGTCAGATAGGGAAGCAGGCCGTTCTTGACCGGCGGCATCTTGGTCTGGTTGCTCTCTGTCGCATCCATGCTCGTCCTCCATTCGTTTTTAAAGTGCCAGCTGAGTGCCTGGCTGCTTCAAGGACGTAGCATGGGAACGTGAGCCGACAATGTCGGTCAGAAATTTCAGCGAAAAGTTATCAGAGATCGATGATCGTGCCGCGGCCGTCGTTCCAGATGCGCATCTCGCGCTTGCCATCGGCGCGGGCGCGGACGGGAGCGGGCTTCATCTTCATCGAAAGGGCGCGGCCGACCATGAGCACGGTCAGGATGCCGCCAACGGCGAGCGTGACCGAGAAGGTGAGAAGCAGCATGGCCACGAAAACGGTGGCGCCGGCAAGCATGAAGAAGATGGAGCGAATGTTCTGCATTGGTTAGAGACCTTTCTACGGAAAGGAATGTGGTCCTTCTTTTTCCTCTCTGCAAGATAAGCATGGCTTTTTGTTGTCTTGCCGGACCTTACGAAGCTTGGCACTAATGGTCCATGAGCCGAACACCACCTCTTCGTTCCCTGCGTCTGCGCCGCTCGGTGCTGAGCGTGCCTGCCATCAATGTGCGTGCGCTTGAAAAGACTCATTCCCTTGATTGCGATGCGGTTATTCTCGATCTGGAGGATTCCGTCGCACCCGAAAAGAAGGTGGAAGCGCGCGACAATCTGAAGGCCTTTTTTGCCGGGCCGCCGGTTGAGGACAAGGAAAGGATCATTCGTATCAATTCTTTGTCATCCGGATTCGGACTGGCGGATCTGGAGCTGATAAAGGCATTATCGCCCGATGCTGTTCTCCTGCCGAAGGTGGACGAACCGCAGGACGTCATGGCCATCAGCGATCTGCTTGCCGAGGCCTATGCGCCGGAGGAGTTGCGCATCTGGGCGATGATCGAGACGCCGCGTGGTGTGTTGAATGCCGCAGCAATCGCCGAATCCGGCCGCACGCCGGGATCGCGGCTCGATTGCCTGGTCGTCGGCCTCAACGACCTGCGCAAGGAAACGGGCGTCTTGCCGCAGCCGGGGCGGACCTATCTCGTGCCCTGGCTGATGCAGGTCATTCTGGCAGTGAAGGCTTACGGGCTTGATGCGCTCGACAGCGTGTTCAACGATTTCCGGGATGGCGAAGGCTTCGATGCCGAATGCGGGCAGGGCCGTGCCATGGGCTTTGCCGGCAAGATGCTGATCCACCCGGCGCAGATTGCAGCCGCCAACACGCATTTCGGACCAAGTGAGGAGGAGATCGCGGAGGCGGAGGCCATCATTGCCGCCTTCGCCGATCCGGCGACCGAGGGGCTTAACGTCATCAATGCGAACGGGCGGATGATCGAGCGGCTGCATCTTGTCCAGGCCGAAGCTCTGGTCCATAAAGCGCACCTGATTTCTGCAAGAAAGCCCGCCTGATGAAACTCTACCGCTTCCTGACCGGTCCCGACGACGCTTCCTTCTGCCACAAGGTCACAGCAGTGCTGAACAAGGGCTGGTCGCTGTCCGGCTCGCCCACCTACGCCTTCAACGCTGCGACCGGC
Source organism: Rhizobium viscosum (assembly GCF_014873945.1). Classification (NCBI taxonomy): domain Bacteria; kingdom Pseudomonadati; phylum Pseudomonadota; class Alphaproteobacteria; order Hyphomicrobiales; family Rhizobiaceae; genus Rhizobium; species Rhizobium viscosum. The sequence goes on from NZ_JADBEC010000001.1 coordinate 1,951,184, forward strand.
CAGATGCAATGCGGCCAGGCCGTCGTCAAGGACGTCGAGGGCAAGGATTATCACCCGGACATGAAGCTGTCCGAGCAATAAGGTCAGCGTTCGGCCGCTTCTTCGGCGCTCGCCTCGATGCGCTCCATGTCATCGTCGCTGAGGCCGAAGTGGTGGCCGATCTCATGGATCAGCACATGGGTGATGATGTCGCCCAGCGTTTCGTCGTTTTCGGCCCAGTAATCGAGGATCGGACGGCGATAGAGGCGGATGCGGTTCGGCATCTCGCCTGTTTCCACGGTAAAGCGCTCCGAGATGCCGCGGCCCTCGAAAAGGCCGAGCAGGTCAAAGGGTGTTTCAAGCGCCATATCTTCGAAAACTTCGTCGTCGGGGAAGTCTTCGATTTCGATGGTCAGATTGGTCGTCAGCTTGCGAAATTCGTCCGGCAGATGACTGTAGGCCTCCATTGCCAGCGACTCGAAGGTGCTGATCGTCGGCGCATGGCGGTCCTGCCAATCATCGCTCTGGTCTATGCGGGCCATAAGTATTCCTTCCTTTGTCGGCCCATATAGAGCCTTTATCGCCGATTTTCGAGTGTGGAATCAAAGGCAGGAATAAATTCTTATGAAATGATCATTGACTCTTCATTAGAGCTCTGGAATCTATAAGAACATAACAGGAACAAGACGGATGGAGAGAACGCCATGGCGCAGACCGCCCTGGCGCGCGAGCGGCTTTTTGCGCTCCGCGAAACCATTGCCCGACTGGAGGGAAAACCCGCGCCGGCGCTTGCCGCAGCGGAACGGGAAGCCCTGGCGGAAGGACGTGAGAGGCGGCAGGAGCGTATTCTGCCACGCCTGCCTTTCGGTGTGGAACCGTTCGATGACGCCTTGGAAGGCGGTCTTCAGCTCGATGCGATTACCGAATTCCGCGCGGCGAGGTCCGGTGATGCAGGGGCGGCAAGCGGTCTGGCGATGGCCATTGCGGCGCGACTGCAGAAGCAGGAGGAGGATACCGGCAGGCTGCTGCCGCTGCTCTGGATCGGTGATGCCGTCGGCTCACTGGAGGCGGGTCGCCCTTATGCTCCGGGGCTGAAGGATTTCGGGCTGAAGCCGGAAAGGTTTTTCCATGCCGCGCCGCGCAAACTGGAAGATGCGCTCTGGCTGGCGGAAGCGGCCATCGAAAGTGCTGCCTTCTCGGCCGTCGTTTTCGAAGTGCGCGGCAATCCCCTGCATTTCGGTCTGACCGAAAGCCGCCGGCTCAGTCTGAGGGCACGCGCGGTGCACCGTCCGCTCTTTCTCGTCCGCCAGGCGGGAGAGGAGGAAGCGAGCAGCGCTGCCTTCCGCCTGCATGTCGAGCCGGCGCCGTCGGATCTGCGGCCGCTGCCGGATGGATCAAGGCTTTCCGGCAGCATCGGCAATCCAATTTTCCGTCTCACGCTGGAGAAGAGCCGCAATCCGGCCCCGCTCTCCTTTCTTCTGGAGTGGAATCCCCATGAACGCGAATTTCTCCCCGTCAACGAACCAAGCTTCGCTCGTCCTCCAGGCGAACAGTCAGCGCATTCTGTCGCTCAGCTTTCCGCATCTGCCAACGGACCGCATCGCCCGCAGGCGATGGGGTCTGTCCTGGCGTTCGAAAGGGCGTCCTGAAGCGGCTCCCCTCGTCTGTTCCGGCAAGCTCAACAATGCCATGCGGCTGACGGCGCTGGATGAATTCGCCGAGAAGCTGGGATTGCGGAAGGAGCAGGGCGTTGCCGAGGCGCGCGCCATGTATCCGGCGCTCCATGTCGTGGAGGAGGATCCTGCGGCCGACCGCCGGCTTCTGGAGGCGATTGCAGATTGGTGCGACCGTTATACGCCGATGGTGGCGCTCGACGGCAAGGACGGGTTGTTCCTCGATATTACCGGCTGCGCGCATCTCTTCGGCGGGGAGAGGGCGCTTCTTCAGGATATCCTGTCACGGCTCTTTCATATGGGGCTCGATGCGCGGGGCGCGATCTCCTCGTCGCCTGGTCTTTCCTGGGCCGTCTCCCGTTTCGGGCAGGGCGGTGTCGTGGACGACGAGGAGAGTGAGCGTATGCTGATGCCGCTGCCTGTCGCGGCCTTGCGGCTGGAAGGCCAGACTGTCGATGCCTTGAGGAAGCTCGGTCTCAAATATGTCGGTGACGTTATCCATGCGCCGAGGGCGCCGTTGACCCGCCGCTTCGGGCCGGCACTGCTGCTGCGCCTCGATCAGGCGCTTGGCCGTGAAGAGGAGCCGATCTCACCTCGACGGCCTGTCGCCAGCCTCTCGTCCGAACACCGCCTGGTAGAGCCGATCGGAACGGAAGAACAGATCCTTGCCGTCACAGGACAGGCTGCCGTATCGCTGAAACCGTCCCTGGAGGCGCGCGGCGCTGGCGGGCGGGTTTTCGAACTGGTGCTATTCCGTGTCGATGGCAGAGTGTTCCGCATTTCTGTCGGTGCCTCCCGGCCGCTTCGCGAACCGAAGCTCATAGCGAGATTATTTTCCGAGCGGCTACAGGTGATCTATGACGATATCGACGCCGGCTATGGTTTTGAGATCCTGCGCTTGAATGTATTGCGGCATGATCCGTTCAACGATGCGCAGGGTGATTTCGAAGGGGATCGACAGGGGGAAATCTCGCTTTCGAGTTTTGTCGACCGTGTCGCGGCCCGGCTTGGCGCGGATTGCCTGCAGAGCTTCCAGCTTCGTGAGAGCCATGTGCCGGAGCGTGCCGTCATCACGGTACCGGCAATGGAGAACCTTCCGGCACGGCGCAAATCAGAGCAGAGGCACGCGCTGCCTTTTCGTGAGGAACGTCCGTTGCGGCTCTTTGCAACGCCGGAGCCTGTCGAGGTCGCATTTGCCGAAGTGCCTGACGGTGCGCCGCAGACTTTTCGCTGGCGGCGCCTGCAGCATCAGGTGGCAAGGAGCGAAGGTCCTGAACGGATTGCCATGGAATGGTGGATCGATGGCGATGATGCCGAAGCGCGAGACTATTTCCGGATCGAGGATGAGGCCGGACATCGCTTCTGGATCTATCGCCGGGGTCTTTACGGTGAGAACCCCGATCCTCGCTGGTTCATGCATGGGGTCTTTGCATGAAGCCCGAATCCGCATTTTTCGAGATAGGCGCAAAGACGAATTTCTCGTTCCTCGAAGGTGCTTCGAAGCCTGAAGAAATGGTCGTACAGGCCGCCTGCCTGAAGCTCGGCGGCCTCGGCATTGCGGATCGGAATTCGGTTGCCGGCGTGGTGCGGGCGCATGCGCAAGCACAGCAGCTTGAGGAGAGATACAGGAACAGGGATGAGATTTTAGCCGAGGCGAAGAAGAAGGGAAAAACGGAGATCATTCTCGATCCCGTCCGGGTTCAGCCGGGTGCCCGTCTCGTCTTTTCCGATGGAACACCTGATGTCCTTGCATATCCACGCAACCGGAAAGGTTGGGGGAATCTCTGCCGCCTGCTCAGCACGGGCAATCTGAAGGAAGAAGCGGTCAAGGGAACCTGCATCCTGACGGAAGCGGAGCTTATGGAATGGGGTGATGAGATGATGCTCGCCCTCGTTCCTGATCGGGCTGTTGTGAATGGTCCGGGTTGCCAGCCTGCCCTTGAAGAATATCTAGAACGGTTCCGCAAACGGTTCCGCAAGGCATTTTTCATGGCGCTGTCACCAGCCTATGACGGCTGCGACCGGCAGGCTTTTGCAGTGCTTGCCATGCTTGCCGCCCGCAACAGGGTACCTCTGATTGCGACCAATCAGCCGCTCTATCATGACACCGAGCGCCGGCCGCTTTCAGATATCGTGATCGCCATCCGGGAACATGTGCAGATATCGGAAGCCGGATTCCTTCTGGCGGCCAATGGAGAGCGGTATCTCAAGGATTCACGTGAAATATCCAGGGTCTTCCGGGATTATCCGGATGCGGTCGAGAATACGCAGGTGTTTTTCGACAAGCTGAGTTTTTCGCTCAATGAATTGAAGCACAATTACCCTCCTGAAAACGATCCCGGTGAAACGCCGCAGGAAACGCTCGAAAGGCTAACGAGAGCCGGTGCGATAAAGCGCTACTCTCCTAAGAACGTTCCGGAAAAGGTTGCTGAGCAGATCGACTATGAGTTGGATCTCATCAAGCGTAAGAACTACGCCTCGTATTTCCTAACGGTCCACAAGATCATCCAGCATGCCCGCTATAAGCTCGGGGTACTTTGCCAGGGACGCGGGTCAGCGGCCAATTCGGTTATCTGCTACTGCCTCGAGATCACGGAAGTCGATCCCACAAAGACCACGCTTCTCTTCGACCGGTTCATTTCGATGGATCGGGACGAACCGCCGGATATCGATGTCGATTTTGAGCATGAACGACGCGAAGAGGTCATCCAGTCTATTTACGAAAGATATGGTGTTGAGCATGCCGGCCTGACAGCGGCGGTGACCAGCTATCGGACGCGATCAGCCGGCCGCGAAGTTTCTAAGGCCTTCGGTCTTTCGGAAGATGTTCAATCGGCAATCAGCAGCCTTGTCTGGGGATGGTCGGAAGACAATCTCGCGGAGCGGGATGCTAAAGCGGCTGGTCTGGACATCAAGAATCCGGTGACACGTAATGTGCTGAAATATGCATCCGAGCTTCTCAGTTTCCCCCGCCATCTTACTCAACATGTCGGCGGTTTCGTCATCACGCGGGATAGGCTCGATGAGGTGGTGCCGATCATGAAGACGGCGATGCCGGACCGCTACATGATCGAGTGGGACAAGGATGATCTCGATAACGTCAATATCCTCAAAGTGGACGTACTGGCGCTTGGTATGCTCACCTGCCTACGCAGGGCATTTACGCTTCTTGAACTTCATTACGACGTGAAGAAAACGCTCGCGGATCTCGGCAACAAAGAGCACGGAGCGGAGGGCGAACCTGTCTACGACATGATGGGTCGCGCCGATACGCTTGGCGTCTTCCAGATCGAAAGCCGGGCGCAGATGAGTATGTTGCCACGCCTGAAGCCGAGGGTGTTTTATGACCTCGTCATTGAAGTGGCGATTGTTCGGCCAGGACCGATTCAAGGCAACATGGTGCATCCCTATCTGAAGCGTCGGGAGCAAAAAGCAAAGAACATTCCGATTGAATATCCGAGCCCAGCGCTAAAAGATGTCCTTGAAAGAACTCTCGGGGTTCCGCTGTTTCAGGAACAGGCCATGCAGATCGCCATCACTGCTGCAGGCTTCAGGCCGGCCGAAGCCGACCGACTCCGAAGATCAATGGCGACATTCAAGAGAACGGGCACAATCGACAATTTCGAAAAGCGATTCGTCGATGGAATGGTCGAAAAAGAGTATGACCGCGAGTTTGCCCAGCAATGTTTCAACCAGATCAAGGGTTTCGGCGAATACGGCTTCCCGGAAAGCCATGCTGCTTCCTTTGCCCTGCTCGTTTATGCGTCATCATGGATGAAGGCCTACTATCCCGATGTCTTCTGCGCAGCAATGCTGAATTCACAGCCGATGGGGTTCTATGCGCCAGCGCAGCTAGTGCGGGATGCGCGCGAGCATGGGGTGAAAATCCTACCAGCGGATATCAATCAGTCGGATTGGGAATGCACTCTTGAGGCAGCGGCTTTCGATCGGTCAGCGGTCGATTTCCGCCATAGCGATATGCGGGATATCATCAAGACTCGCTATGCTGTGCGGCTTGGCCTTCTGCAGATCAAGGGCGTTTCTTCTGACGATATGAAGCAGCTCGTTGAAAAACGCGGCGAGGGTTACAATTCCGTGCGGGATCTCTGGCTGCGGTCCGGCCTGCAGAAATCCGTTGTCGAACGACTGGCGGATGCAGATGCCTTCCAATCGATCGGGCTGTCGCGACGTCAGGCGCTCTGGGCGGTGCGGGCGCTGGATGTGAAAAGCGCGACTGAAGAACTGCCGCTTTTCGAGCAGGTCCGCCACATTGATCTTCAGCCCGAGCCTCAGGCAAGGCTGCCGGATATGCTGCCGGGGGAACAGGTCATCGAAGACTACCGATACCTGTCGCTGTCCCTGAAGGCGCATCCGGTTTCCTTCCTGCGCGAGGAGCTAGGCAAGGCAGGTGTGACGCGCAATGTCGATCTGCTTCGCGTTGCGAATGGGAGGCAAGTGATAATCGCGGGGCTGGTGCTGGTACGCCAGCAGCCGGGTTCCGCGAAAGGTGTGATCTTCATGACGCTGGAGGACGAGACCGGCGTTGCCAATGCCATCGTCTGGAAGAAAACCTTCGAAAGATACCGCGCAGTGGTCATGGGCGCTCGACTTGTGAAAATCTACGGCAAATTACAAAGCCAGAGCGGCGTCATCCATACTGTCGTCGAACACATTGAGGATATGACGCCGCTGCTCGGTATCCTTCAGCGAGAGACAAAACGCTTCGGCGTCAGCGAGCGCTCGGACGAGGTGTTGCGCGCGACACAGGATCATCGGCAGCGGAAAGAGGCGGATATTCTGGCGCGGGACAACCTGCTCAGGAAAATCGGCGAGAGAAGGCCGTCAGAGAGGGCGCGGGATGGCGATATCGCAGAGACCGCAAGCGTGATGCCGCGCGGGCGCAATTTCCACTGATGGCCTTCGCGGCTGGAAATTGATGCTTCTTAAGGACTTAAGGACAAGCTCGCCGGTGTGTGATGTCCTGCGGCGGAATCGTGATCGGATGAGGGTCGCGAATTTTCTTGACAGTTCCTATCTTCTTTTGCAGAAAACACGATAGTAAGTGTCATGTTTGGAATGAAGACGTGCTCGTCTGCAGTTGCAATTACATAACCGACAAGGAAATCCGGGACGTCATCAACGATCTTCTCGATGAAGATTGTTGGCAGCTTATCGTGCCGGCGAAGGTCTATCACGCCATGGCCAAACGTGGCCGTTGCTGCGGTTGCTTCCCGAACGTTGTCGATATCATCATCCAGACAACCGAAGATTATCATGCCCGTCGCCACTCGACGGAAGCCGAAATATTTGATTTCATGTCCCGCTTGAAACAATTCCACGAGGAAAACAGGAGAGCGGACATTGAAAGGCGACAAAAAAGTCATCGAGCGGCTTAACGAGGCCCTCTTTTTAGAGCTCGGTGCAGTCAACCAGTATTGGGTTCACTATCGCCTTCTTGAGGACTGGGGCTACACCAAGCTCGCCAAGAAGGAACGCGCCGAATCGATCGAGGAAATGCACCATGCCGACCGGCTGGTCGCGCGCATCATCTTCCTCGAAGGTCATCCCAATCTACAGACGCTCGCGCCGCTGCGTATCGGTCAGAACGTCAAGGAAGTTCTGGAGGCAGATCTTGCCGGCGAATATGACGCCCGCACCGCCTACAAGAAATCGCGCGATATCTGTCATGACGCCGGCGACTACGTTTCCATGAAGCTTTTCGAAGAGCTGCTGGCAGACGAGGAAGGGCATATCGATTTCCTCGAAACGCAGCTCGAACTGCTCGAGAAGATCGGCGAAGCCAAATACGGTCAGCTGAACGCAGATTCGGCCAACGAAGCCGAATAATTCGCCATTGGCGATCTTATCTTAGCCGGCCGCCTTAAAGGCGGCCGGTTTTGTTTTGGAACGTATTGATGAGCTTCGTTCGATGCTCAATCTTCCGGGATCAAGCCGGAAAGGTGGCTGAATTCCGCCACGACCCGTTCGTAGACGGCGCGCTTGAAGGGAACGATCAGGCCGGGCAGGTCTTCCATCGGCTTCCATTCCCAGGCATCGAATTCCGGCTCATGGCCGCCGGGGGGCGGGTTGATGGCGATCTCGCTTTCGTCGCCCTCGAAGCGGAAGGCAAACCAGCGCTGGGTCTGGCCACGATATTTGCCCCTTAAGCCGATGCCGATCAGCTGCGGCGGAAGGTCGTAATTGATCCAGTCTTTGGCCTCGGCGAGCAAGGTGACGGACCTGATGCCGGTTTCTTCGTAGAGTTCCCGATAGGCCGCCTCCAGCGGGTCTTCGCCTTTGTCGATGCCGCCCTGCGGCATCTGCCAGAGCTGGGGCGAACCGTCATATTCGGAATTGCCGTCAGGAATGCGCCGCCCAGCCCAGACGAGGCCCTCGCGGTTGAGGATCATCACACCAACGCAGGGGCGATAGGGCAGGTCCTCGGCTTTTACGGTCGCCTGGCTCATGGTTCTCTCCGCTCAGGGATTCTTGGGGTCGTTGACGAGTGCTGCGACGCCGACAATCTCGATGCCGCGCATGGTCGCTTCCTCGCTCCATTTGGAGATCGCGTCAATGCTCTCGTCGAAGGCCGAGGCAACACCAATCGCCTGGCCGTTGCGGCGAGCGATGCGCTCCAATTCATCGAGTTTTTGCAGGATGGTGTTCACATCGACCTGGCTGTCCAGTTGCAGGTCGGCGAAAGCGTAAGGAAGCTCCGTGCCCTTGGCGACCACGGCGGTCTTGGATTGCGCCGAAGTGCCGTCGTCGAGGAACAGCAGCCCGCGCTTGCCGATATCCCGCATGACCGGTTCCATGGCCTTGGGATCGGAGAGGAAACGTCCGCCCAGATAGTTCATGATGCCGGTGTAATTGGTGATTTCGCCCATGGCCCGATGCAGGCTTTCGAGGTTGCGCGCGACGGGCCTCGACGTCAGCAGCGTATCCGGTCCTGGATCATTCGCTGGGTAATCAAATGGCTCCAGCGGCACCTGCAGCAATATTTCGTGTCCATCGCGGCGGGCATCCTGCATCCAGCGCTGTAGGCTGTTGCCACTGGCAGCAAAGGCGAAAGTGATTTCTTCCGGTAGTTGCTTGATGGCGCGCTGCGTGCCGGTCTGGCTGAGGCCGAGGCCGCTGAGGACGATCGCGATGCGGGTGCCGCGATTGCCGGACCACGGCCGCGCATATTGGTCCATCGGCCGTCGTCCATTGGGACCTGTGATCGGCAGCCGGCCGAAGGGCGTTTCTTCGAGCAGATTGTCGTTGGGGATGGCGGCCATGCGGGGATCCTGGCCCATCTGCATGGCATCGACCAGAACCGGGCCGCTGCCGTCGCGCGGGCGAGGGCTGTACTTAGTAACGACAGAGCCGTCGCCGGTCACCATACGCTCCACATTGGCGCCCGAGCTCGGCTCCGAGCGTGGCATGCCGTTTGCTGCCTGATTGCCCGATGCTGGTGGCTGCTGGATTGTGTCGTTCGGTGGCGCGGCCGTTTTGTCTTGCGATACCGGCGGCTTCGACTGCTCGAGGCCATCGCTGCGAAATGCCGTGTAAAGGGAAAAGCCGCCAATCGCGACAAGACAGACGCTGGCGGCAATCTGTCCGATCCGCAATATACCGGGGCGCTTTCGCGCGGCCTTGCGGTTGCGGCCTAGAGGTGCATGCAGATCCGTTCCCAATTCGTTGCCACTCCAAAACCGGGAAACAGCAGAAAGTCTCAAGGCCGGGCGGGCTGCCCGGCCTTGAGATCCATGGATTACTTGGCGACGACGGCCTTTTCAGGATCAGGCGGGAAGGACGGGTCAGTCTTCTTGCCGCGCAGCAGATCGAGCGCGTAGTTGAGCTGGACGTCATCCTTCGGATCCGGCGGGACGTAGGCGACCGAGCCCGAACCTTCGTCGGTCTCGCTCTGGCCCTTGATGTGGCCGCGCAGGGCAGATTCGCCCTCGGTCACCATCTTACCCTGAAGGTCGGCCGGAAGGGGCTCTTCCACCTTGATGTCAGGCGTAATGCCGGTGCCCTGGATCGAGCGGCCCGACGGCGTGTAGTAGAGCGCCGTCGTCAGGCGCAGTGCGCCGTTTTCGCCGAGCGGAATGATCGTCTGGACAGAACCCTTGCCGAAGGAGCGGGTGCCGAGAACGGTGGCACGACGCAGATCCTGCAAGGCCCCGGCAACGATTTCCGATGCGGAAGCCGAACCGCCGTTGATGAGAACGATGAGCGGCTTGTGATCTGTCAGGTCGCCCGGACCGGCGTTGAAGCGACGGGTCTCGTCCGGATTGCGGCCACGGGTGGAAACCACTTCGCCGCGCTCCAGGAAGGCATCGGAGACGTTGATCGCCTGATCGAGCAGACCGCCGGGGTTGAGACGCAGGTCAAGGACGAAACCCTTGAGCTTGTCGGCGGGAACGGTGGCCTTGATCTTCTGGATCGCCTTTTCGAGGTCCGGATAGGTCTTCTCGGTGAAGGAGATGACGCGCAGATAGCCGACATCATCCTCGACGCGCGACTTGACGGCCTGGACGGCCACGACGTCACGCACGATCGTCAGTTCGATCGGCTTGTCGGCGCCCTTGCGGATGAGCGTCAGCTTGATCGGTGTGTTGACGGCGCCGCGCATCTTTTCGACGGCGTCTTCGAGCTTCAGGCCGCGAACCGACTGGCCATCGATTTCCGAAATATAGTCGCCGGCCAGAACGCCGGCCTTGGCAGCCGGAGTATCGTCGATCGGGGTGATGACCTTGACAAGCTCATCTTCCATGGTGACTTCAATGCCGAGGCCGCCGAACTCACCCTTGGTCTGGGTGCGCATGTCTTCGGCATCCTTCGCATTCATGTAGCTGGAATGCGGATCGAGCGAAGACAGCATGCCGTTGATGGCGTTTTCGATCAGCTTATCCTCAGCCGGCGGCGTTACATATTGCGCACGCACGCGTTCGAAGACATCACCGAATACCGAAAGCTCCTTATAGGTCGATGCGCCCGCCGCCTCTGCAGGCACGCCTGCGGAGTAAATGACGCTCATTGCAGTCGCGCCCATCAGTGCGCCGACCAGAACAAGAGAAGCCCTACGAATCATTGCGTGCCTTTCCAGTGTCTTTGGCGGTCCACCACGGCCGGGAATCGACCGGTTTACCGTCCTTTCGAAACTCAATGTAAAGCGTTGGCCGATCTGTTTCCAGCGCCAATGCGGTTGCGCTTGCCACTCTTTTCGCACCCATCACGGCCAGGGGCTCGCCGGAGAAAACGAATTTTCCCTGACGGGTGCTGATCGTATCCATGCCTGAGAGAACCAGGTGATATCCGTCACCAGCGTCGAGGATGATCATCTGGCCATAACTGCGGAAAACGCCGGCAAAAACCACCAACCCATCAGCAGGGGCGGTCACCACCGTTTCCGGATTGGTCGCAACCGTCATACCCATGGCCTCGTGTCCGGTGCCGTCGGCATCTCCGAACTGGCGTAGAATATCGCCCGCCACAGGCAACTCCAGCTTCGCCTTCAATTCTCCGAAGGGATATGCGGGCGCAATGCGGTTTTTATCGGGCACTCCGCTGTCGGCCAGGGCCTTCGCCTGGGCGCGCTGCTCGTCGGTCAGGAGCTTGCGGTTTTCCTCTGCCTGCCTCGCGGCAGCGGCGGCATCGCGCACGGAGGCGATCTCCGTTTCCATCGAAGCGACGAGGCTTTCGAGCGTCGTTGCCTTGCTTGCCAGTTCCTGAGACCGCTGCTTTTCGGCTTCCAGTTCGGCGGCATTGGAGCGGCTCAGCTTGTCGTTTTCGGCAAGCAGCAGATCCATGCGCCGCTCCTCCTCCAGGCTGTTTGCCATGGTGGTGGTCAGGCCTTCCTTCTCCTTGGCACTTGCTGTCTGCAACGCCGCGAGACCGGCGAGATCGGCAGCCAGCTTTTCGGTTTCCTTGCGGATACCGGGAACCACGGCGCCGAGCAGAATGGCGCTGCGCACCGAGGCAAGCGCATCATCGGGTGTGACGAGAAGGGCGGGCGGCGGATTGCGGCCCATGCGCTGCAAAGCGGCAAGAACCTCGGCCAGAAGGCCGCGGCGCTCATGCAGCGAACGGCGGATGCCATCTTCCTTGACGCCGAGCTCGGCGAGTTTCTTCTCGCTGTCGAGAATCTTGCCTTCCAGGGTTTTGCGACGGGCGGCGGAATCGATCAGCGCCTGGCGAATGCTTGCCGTGCTCTTTTCCAGATTGTCGATGCTGCTTTGAAGCTCGCTCGCCTTGTCCGAGGAGAGACTGATCGTTTTCGACAGCTTGTCGAGCTCGGCCCTCGTCTCGTCGCGCTTCTTCGCAAGTTCGGCGGCGGGATCAGGCGGCGGCTGTTCGGCAGACGTGACCGGGGCTGCCGGTTCGGCTGCCGCGGGGGGCGGCGGAGCGTCCTGCGCCTGCACGGCAAAGGGGTTTCCTGAAATGGCAATGACAGCCGCACCGAGCCCTGCGGCAACGGCCGGCAGGAACAGGCGGGATCGCTTGGGGGCAGCTCTCGTCATGCGTGTCGGGGTTTACTCGTTCAAATCGCCCGGAACCTAAGCTGATTTGGGGCTGTTGGCCAGAAAGTTTGAAGCAGAAGAGGCCCTGAGGCAAAACACGGCTGCGTGAGTGTTTTGGTCTGCGTCAGACGCGATGATAAGGGTGGCCGGACAGGATGGTCACGGCCCGATAGAGTTGTTCGGCGATCAGCGTGCGAACGATCTGGTGCGGCCATGTCATCTTGCCAAGACAGAGTGTCAGGTCGGCACGATCATAGAGCGAGGGATCCAGGCCATCGGCGCCGCCGATTGCGATCGTGAGGTCACGTTTGCCCTGGTCGCGATAGGTGCCGAGGAGATTGGCGAAAGCTTCGCTGTCCAGCGCCTTGCCGCGTTCGTCGAGGAGAATGAGGATGCTGCCGTCGGAGAGCGATTTCAGCAGCATGGCCGCTTCCTCGCGCTTGCGGGTTTCCGCATTGGAGGCGCGGCTTTCGGCCACTTCGGCGATACGAGAAAATTCCAGGCCGACCGCAGGACCGGCCTTGGCAAAACGGTCGAAATAACGGGCCGCAAGATCCTTTTCGGGGCCGGACTTCAGCCGTCCCACCGCAAAAAGACCAATCCGCATTCATCCGCTCCTGCTATGCCGCGCCTTGGAAGCGCAATGTGGACTTGCCGGCCAGCTATCGAAAGCCGGCCCGGTCAGTTACCACGTCTCAGGCACCGGGCGAACGCCAGGCTGCCTGTCAGTGCAGTGTTTCCTCATCCATATCCGGAGCCGCCCACATCTTTTCGATGTTGTAGAACTCGCGGATTTCGGGACGGAACACATGCACGATGATGTCACCGGTATCGATCAGGATCCAGTCACCGCCTTCCTGACCTTCGACGCGGGCAGTACCGAAGCCCTCATCCTTGAGATCAGTCAGAAGATGATCGGCGATCGCCATGACATGCCTGTTCGAGCGGCCGGAGACGACAACCATGTAATCTCCCAGCGCCGACTTTCCGGCAATGTTGATGGTGACGATATCTTCAGCTTTGGAATCCTCGAGGCTCACGAGGACGGCTTCCAGAGCACGGGCAGCGGCATCGGCGCCACGTTCCGCACCCTTCGGGATAACGGCAAGCGTTTTTCCCTTGGCGTGTACTGTTGTCAGTGCTTTCCCTTTCCTGGAATGACAAACCATGCACAACACAGATCCGGCGTCACCGGATCATGGTTAAGATAGGCATCAAACCATTAACGTTTCAAGACGCGGCGCAGCGCGCAAACGGCCTAAAGCCGCATTTGGCGTCACGAAATCGAGATTTCGACCCCAGGTCGAGATGGAGTTGCGATGTACAGCGTCTGCGGTCGGGCGTAAAGTGCCGGTGATTTCCGCAAATACCGACCGAAATGACCGAAACCGCCAAAAATCCACTCGCACCCGTCCTGCGAATCACCTTTCCCGATGACGATCGCCTCGGCCACGGCAAGATGGAGCTGCTCGAGCATATCCGCGAGACAGGCTCGATCTCGGCGGCCGGCCGCGCAATGGACATGTCCTATCGTCGTGCATGGATGCTGGTTGCCGAGATGAACCGCATGTTCAAGGCACAGGTGGTGGAATCGCAGCGCGGCGGCCAGAAGGGTGGTGGTGCGGCACTGACGCCATTCGGGGACCAATTGCTGGCGCGCTTTCGTGACATGGAAAAGACGGTGCGCACCAGCCTTGCCGATGATCTCGCCTGGCTGGAAAACAACCGCAATCCGCAGCCGGACGGCCGGCGCTGATCAGGCTTCCAGCGCCACCGTCTTGATGACGGCGAAAGCCGACATGCCTGGATTTAGCCCCAGACGCTCGCAGGACAGCGCGGTGATGCGCGAGAGCACGGCGTCGCCGGTGCAATCGAGGCGGATCTCGACGGTTCCATCCTCCGTCGGCGAAACCTGCGTGACGGTTCCTTCCAGAATGTTGAGGGCGCTCAGCCCTTCCGGCTTCCGTGTTGCCAGCATCACATCTCGGGCGGGGATGCGGATGCGCACGGACTTGCCTATGGCCGGCGCAGCACCGGGAACATAAAGCCTGCCCGCCTTCAGCAGCACCGTCGAAATCCGATTGGCCGAATCGATGCTTTCGACTGTGCCTTCCAGCACTGCACCGGCTTCCCTTCGGTCTTCCGGGAGCAACGACGAACGACTGAGGATTTCTGTTGCGGGGCCTGCGGCTTCCACCTTGCCGTCGCGCATGATGACGACCTGATTTGCCAGGCGTGCGACTTCGGAGATCGAATGGCTGACATAGACGATCGGAATATCCATCTCGTCGCGCAGACGCTCGAGATAGGGCAGAATCTCGGCCTTGCGGGCTTCGTCCAAGGCGGCCAGGGGCTCGTCCATCAGGAGCAGGCGCGGCGAAGAAAGCAGTGCGCGACCGATCGCGACACGCTGCTTCTCGCCCCCCGACAGCTTTGAAGGGCTACGGTCAAGCAACTGGCCGATGCCGAGCAGGTCGACGACGCGATCGAAATTTTCAATGCGTGCGGATTTGGGGGTGAACCAGCGGCCATAGGAGAGATTTGTCCGGACGCTCAAGTGCGGAAAAAGCCGCGCTTCCTGGAAGACGTAGCCGAAACGGCGGCGGTGCCGGGGAACGAAGATGCCCTTTGCCGTATCCGTCAGCGCCTCGCCGTCGAGCAGGACCCGGCCTTCGGCCGGTCGGGTGAGGCCAGCAATGATACGGATCACGGAGGTCTTGCCGGAACCGGAACGACCGAAGAGCGCCGTCACGCCGCGTTCGGAGGTGAAGGCGGCATCGAGCCCGAAGGCGCCGAGGTGATGTCTTGCTTCGACGATGAGCGTCATTCGGGATCGATCCTCCGGCCGGCGAGATAGGCGAGGAATTCCGAAGCGAGCAGGGCCAGCATGGAAATGGCGATGGATATGAGGGTGAGCCGCATGGCGACGGCGTCACCACCCGGCACCTGGGTAAAGGTATAGATGGCGGTCGACAGGGTCTGCGTCTCGCCGGGGATGTTGGAGACGAAGGTGATGGTGGCGCCGAACTCGCCCATCGCTTTGGCAAAGCAGAGAATCATGCCGACGATGACACCGGGAATAATCAGCGGCAGCGTGACGGTCAGGAAGACCCAGGCCGGGCTCGCGCCGAGCGTTCCGGCAGCTTCCTCCAGCTTGCGGTCGACGGCCTCGATGGAGAGACGGATACTGCGCACCATCAGCGGGAAGCCCATGACGCCGCAAGCGAGCGCTGCACCGGTCCAACGGAAGGACAGCACGATGCCCAGATATTGATCCAGCAGACTGCCGATCGGACCACGGCGACCAAAAAGGACGAGGAGGATAAAACCGGTAACGACAGGCGGCAGGATCAGTGGCAAGTGGACGATGCCGTTCAGGATGGATTTTCCCCAGAAGCGGCCGCGGGCAAGCAGCAACGCGACCATGATGCCGGGCGGCAGGCTTGCCACCATGGCGACGAAGGAAATGCGCAGGGTCAGCAGGATCGCCGTCCATTCCTCATCGCTCAAGCCGAACATATCCAAGCGTCATCTTCTCCGAAACATAGAAGGCCCGCCGAAGCGAGCCGTCACGCTAAGCTCTGGGCGCTGATTGCGCAATTATTTCAGGATGGTGAAACCCTGAGCCGTGAAGAAGGGGGCAGCCTTGTCCGACTTCAGGAAGTCGAGATAGGCAGCGGCATCCGGGTTCTTGCTCTCGGCAAGCAGGGCGATCGGATAGATAATCGGCGGGTGGGAATCGGCCGGGAAGGTGCCGACGATCGCAACGCCCTTATCGGCGGCGGCATCGGTTTGATAAACGATGCCGTAAGGCGCTTCGCCGCGGGAAACGAGGGCAAGGGCTGCGCGCACGCTTTCTGAATAGGCAACCTTGCTCTCGACGGACTTCCAGACGCCGAGTTTGTCGAGCGCTGTCTGGCCATACTTGCCGGCCGGAACCGACCTCGGCTCGCCCATGGCGAGCTTGCCGTCGCCGATGAGGCTTGCGAGATCGAAGCCTGCCTTGATTTCGACCGGCTTCTGCTTGCCGTTCTCAGCGACCAGAACAAGGCGGTTGCCGAGCAGGTTGGAGCGCGTGTCCGCCTTGATCAGCTTTTTATCGGCGACGTAATCCATCCAGCTCAGGTCGGCAGAAATGAAGACGTCAGCCGGGGCTGCATTTTCGATCTGTTTTGCCAGTGCGCCGCTTGCTGCGTAGGAAGCAACGGCTTCCTTGCCGCTTTCCTTGGCCCAGGCCGCATTGGCCGCATCAAGCGCATCCTTGAGACTTGCGGCAGCGAAGACCGTTACCTTTTCGGCGGCTGCGGCAGGCGTCGAAAGCGCTGCTGCGCCAAGCCAGATGGCCGAGATCGCGGCGGTTGCCAGTTTCATCCAGTGGCGGCGGCTCTGCATAATTTCTTCTCTCCGGATTCGAAATATTTAGACGAATATAACGGTGTGCGGGCTTTGACTAGAGTTGTATTTCATAAAACATAACGACGGCGGAGGTCTGATTTTCCCAAGCCGCTTCTTCACGCATTCGTGAGGTGCATGGCTCTTCTCGAGCCGAAAGCTCGTGAGGAAAAAATGTGGCGCATCCACCTGGTAAACGACAAGGGATCTGGCGAGCCAGTTTGGATCAACCTGTTTTTGCTGATTAAATTGGCAGCGAATTCGATCCTGCTCCGCGAAGGTTTGCATTCTGTGCATTGCTGCAATGCACCAGCCTATATTCACTTTCTGAACAAATGTGCTAAAAGACAATCATCCGACGGCTTCTCCTCCTCCTCCCATAGCCGTCCGATAGGATCGACAACACTCCTCCTCCCAGTTGTCGATCAAGTTTTAAGCCCGACGCACCTCCTCCCGCGTCGGGCTTTTCATTTCCGGGAACTTCCAAACAATCCGATTATTCCGCGGCCTTGTGCTGATCGCCGTTGCGGATGGCTGTCGAGCTCAAAGTCGAGCGTGGACCGTGAATGAAGGTCCAGGCCGGCGCCGGCTTCTTCCAGAGAACGCGGGCGTCATCTTCATCGATGCGCGCAAAGGCGAAGGTCTTGGCCATTTTCGAGGAAAGGTAAGAGAGCGTCGAGCCTGGCCGGTCGATGACAGCGATCGGGAAGGTTCGCGCGATATTCTGCCATTTCTGCCAGCGATGGAAATTTTCCAGGCTGTCGGCGCCCATGATCCAGATGAAATGCACATGCGGATTGCGGGCTTTCACGCGGGCAAGCGTATTGGCCGTGTAGCTCACGCCAAATGCCTGTTCGAAGGCGGTGACCTTGATATGTGGGTCGGTGGCGATCGCCTCGCTGCGCGCTAAACGCTCCGAAAGTGGTGCCAGATGATTGCGGCTCTTCAACGGATTGCCCGGTGTCACCATCCACCAAAGCTGATCCAGCCCCAGGCGGCGGATGGCGATTTCGGCGACCAGAGCATGGCCCTCATGCGGCGGATTGAACGAGCCGCCGAACAGACCGACGATCATGCCGCGTTCGCTGTGCGGCATGCGGAGATAGCGCCGGTCTATATGCTCTGTGGTCACGTCAGGGCCGCGTCTGTCCGTGACCGCGAACGCGGTATTTGAAGGAGGTGAGTTGTTCGACACCGACTGGGCCACGCGCATGCATCTTGCCGGTGGCGATGCCGATCTCCGCACCCATGCCGAATTCGCCGCCATCGGCAAACTGAGTGGAGGCATTGTGCAGCAGGATGGCCGAGTCGATCTCCGTGAAGAAGCGTTCGACAACCTCAGGGTCTTCGGCAAGCACGGCTTCGGTATGGTTCGACGAATATTTCTGGATATGGTCGATCGCGCCGGAAATGCCGTCAACGACGGCAACGGAAATGACGGCATCCAGATATTCGGTCGACCAGTCCTCTTCGGTGGCAGGCTTCAGGCCGGCTACGGCCTTGAGAACCGTGGCCGAACCGCGAACCTCGCAGCCGGCTTCAACTAGGACCTCGATCAGCGGCGTCAGATGCGTGCCGATGGCGGCACCGTCGACCAGCAGGGTCTCGGCTGCGCCGCAGACGCCGGTGCGGCGCATCTTGGCATTGACGATGATGTTCTTGGCCATTTCGAGATCGGCGGACGCATCGACATAGATATGGCAGAGGCCTTCGAGATGGGCGAAAACCGGTACGCGTGCCTCGCTCTGGACGCGGGCAACGAGGCTCTTGCCGCCGCGCGGCACGATAACATCGATTGTACCATCAAGCCCGCGCAGCATGGCGCCGACAGCGGCGCGATCGGTCACGGGCACAAGCTGGATCGTATGTTCCGGCAGCCCGGCTGCCTTCAGGCCCTCGACCATGCAGGCATGGATCGCAGCCGAGGAACGGCGCGAATCCGAGCCGCAGCGCAGGATGACGGCGTTGCCTGCCTTCAGGCAAAGCGCACCGGCGTCGGCCGTGACGTTCGGGCGGCTTTCGAAGATGACGCCGATGACGCCGAGCGGCGTGCGGACACGTTCGATCTTCAGGCCATTCGGGCGATCCCAGGCGGCAATGACTTCGCCGACAGGGTCGGGAAGAGCGGCAATCGCGCGGATTCCCTCGGCCATTTCCGTGACGCGCTTGTCGTTCAGCGTCAGTCGATCGATGAAGGAGGCGAGCATGTCCGTGCCCTCCACATCCTTCAAATCTTTCGCATTTTCCGAAAGGATATGGGCTTTGTTCGCAAGAATGGCATCCGCCATCGCGTTCAGAGCCTTGTTCTTGGCATCGGTGGAAGCAAAGCCCAATGGTCGCGCGGCGGCCTTGGCCTTGCGGCCGATGTCGTTCATCAGCACGTCAATGTCAGGGCTTAGCGCAACTGTATCAAGCATAGCTTGCGTCCTTCTTCTGCCTTTCCGATTTCGAACCGATTTGCGCCGTCATGACCATATCGTCGCGATGGACCATGGCGGCGCGGCCGGGATAACCGAGGATCGCCTCGATGTCAGCCGATTTGCGGCCGGCGATCTGGCGAGCTTCCTCTGCGTCGTAGCTGACCAGTCCACGGGCGATCTCGCGGCCGGAGGGGGCGATGATCGCAACCGTATCGCCGCGGGCGAAATTACCGGAGATGCTGCGCACGCCGGCGGGCAGCAGGCTCTTGCCGGCGCCGAGTGCTGTGACTGCACCGTCATCGAGATGCAGCATGCCGGCCGGCTGAAGCTGTCCGGCGATCCAGGTCTTGCGGGCGGTGACGGGCGTGCCCGAAGGCGCAAACCAGGAGGAACGCGCACCGTTTTCGATTGCCGAAAGCGGGCTTTCCGTTTTGCCCGACGCGATGATCATCGCGCAGCCCGAAGTCGTCGCGATCTTGCCGGCATCGATCTTGGTGCGCATGCCGCCGCGTGAGAGTTCGGAGGCCGCACCACCGGCCATCGCTTCGATCTCGGGCGTGATTTCCGCAATGGTTTCCAGAAATTGCGCATCGGGATCGAGATGCGGCGGGGCGGTGTAGAGACCGTCTATATCGGAGAGAAGGATTAGCAGGTCGGCGCCGGTCATGGTGGCGACACGGGCGGCCAGACGGTCGTTATCACCATAGCGGATTTCGCTGGTCGCGACCGTATCGTTCTCGTTGATGATCGGCACGGCGCCGATCTTCAGAAGCTGGTTGATAGTGGCGCGGGCGTTGAGGTAACGGCGCCGTTCTTCGGTATCGCCGAGGGTCAGCAGGATCTGGCCGGCGACGATCTCATCGTGTGAGAGGCTTTCGGACCAAGCGCGTGCCAACGCGATCTGGCCGACGGCCGCTGCCGCCTGACTTTCCTCCAGCTTCAGGGCGCCGGAGGGAAGATCGAGCACCGAGCGGCCAAGAGCGATAGCCCCTGACGATACCACGAGGATATCGACGCCTTTGGACTTCAGCGCAGCGATATCAGCGCACATGGCATCGAGCCATGATTTCTTCAGACCGGTTTTGCGATCGACCAAGAGTGCCGAGCCGATCTTGATGACGACGCGGCGATATCGGTCCAGCGATTTGCGGCTACTCATCGCTCTCGTCCTCGTCGGTGAGGATCATGTCGCGATGGCGCAGCTTCGGTGTCTTGGCCGGCTTTTCCTCGGTATTGGCTTCGACGATGATGTCGCGCAGCGCGCGCAGCACTTCCGTCATTCCCTTGCCGGTGACGGCGGAGATCAGGAAGGGTGTCTTGCCGCAGGCCTTGGCGAGTTCCTTGGCCTTCTTCTTCAGGGTCGCATCGTCGAGTACGTCGATCTGCGAGAGCGCGACGATTTCCGGCTTGTCCACCAGGTCGTTGCCATAGGCTTCGAGCTCGTGCTTCACCGTCTTGTAGGCCTTGCCGACCTTTTCTTCCTGGGAAGAGACGAGATGCAGCAGCACACGCGTGCGCTCGACATGGCCGAGGAAACGGTCGCCGATGCCCACGCCCTCATGGGCGCCTTCGATAAGACCGGGAATATCGGCAAGGATGAATTCCCGCTCGTCGATGGTCGCGACCCCGAGGTTGGGGTGCAGCGTCGTGAAGGGGTAATTGGCGATCTTCGGACGCGCGCGCGTGACCGAAGCAAGGAAGGTCGACTTGCCGGCATTCGGCAGGCCGACGAGGCCGGCATCGGCAATCAGCTTCAGGTGCAGCCAGATGGTTTTTTCTTCGCCCTCCAGGCCAGGATTGGCCCAGTCCGGTGCCTGATTGACCGAGGATTTGAAGTGGGCGTTGCCGAAGCCGCCGTTGCCGCCTTTTGCGAGGCAGAAGCGCTGGCCTTCCTCGGTCAGGTCGCAGATGAGGCTTTCCTGATCCTCCTCGAAGATCTGCGTGCCGACTGGAACCTTGAGCGTCACGTCGTCGCCGTTGGCGCCGGTGCGGTTCTTGCCCATGCCGTGCATGCCGACCTTGGCCTTGAAGTGCTGCTGGTAGCGAAAATCGATCAGCGTATTGAGACCGTTGACGGCCTCGACCCAGACGTCGCCTCCGCGCCCGCCGTCGCCTCCGTCAGGCCCGCCGAACTCGATGAATTTCTCACGACGGAAGGAAACGCTGCCCGCGCCGCCATCACCCGACCGGATATAGACCTTTGCTTCATCGAGAAATTTCATTTTACTTCCAGTACTCGGTGCGTTTGGGCGACCCCACTTGGCCCATTCGATATAGGCGGTTCAGGCGGAGGTCAAAGAATATCGTGATTTTTGCGAGCTATAACATACAGTACGGCTTCGGTCTCGATGGCAGATACGATCTGGAACGCATCGCCAGAAATCTCGAAGGTGCTGATGTCATCGCGCTGCAGGAGGTGACGAGAGGCTTCGGCCGGAACGATTATGCCGACATGCCTGGTACCATCGCGGCGCTCTTTCCCGACCATTTCTGGGTCTATGGACCGGCCTGCGACATGCATGTCGAGGCGCCGGAGGGCCAGGTTTCGCTGCAGCGCGGCACCCGTTTCCAGTTCGGCAATATGGTTCTGTCGCGCTGGCCCATCCTGTCGACGCGAACGCTGCTTCTGCCGCGCAGCCGTACGGTCGACAAGGTCAATTTGCAGCGCGGTGCGACGGAAGCCGTTATTGCCATGCCTGAGGGTGCTCTCCGCGTCTATTCCGTTCATCTCGACCACGTTTCGATCGATGAGCGCATTGCGCAGCTCCACTATCTCGGCGGCCGCATCAATGCGTTCATTCATGAAGGCGCGTCGCTGACCGGAGGCTGCGAACTCGGGCTGCCCGAGCCGCCGCTGCCGGAGGATTACGTGATCATGGGCGATTTCAATATGGAGCCGGAATCGCCGGAATACTGCACCTTCGCTGGTGCTTTTGACGGGTTTTACGGCCGCACGGCGCGGATCGGCACGCCGATCGACGCCTTTGCGGCGCTTGGCGCCTACAGGCCCGGCAGCTACAGCTGGATGGATCCGGAAGATCACGGCAAGCGCATGCATATCGATTACTGTTTCGTCAGTTGCGGCCTCAAGGACCGGTTGAAATCCGCTGTCATTGAGACGAATTTCCCAGGTTCCGATCATTTTCCCTTGCGGGTCGAGATCGGCGATTGAAAGGACGCCGCCCTTAAAGCGTGCCGCGATCTTTCAGATCGCTCACCTCGCTTTAGGGTCTTTGTTTCGTGCATGTCGTTATCGCAAAACCGCTGCACACTTTTGCGCGACATGCACCAGAGCGGCGTCCTTCCTATGTCAGGCGACCTTTTTCTGCTGCAGAGCGCCGGGCTGCAGCACGGTTTCGATATGAGCGACCATGGTATTGCGAGCGAAGGAGTAGATTTCGCTGCAGCCGGTCATCCGGAAACCGAGCTTTTCCTGCAGCCGAAGCGATGCAGGATTGTCGGCAAAGACGCCCGAATGAACCGGGACGTCAGGCATGCGCCGCGAGAAACGCTCCAGCACGGCTTCCGCCGCCTCGCTCATATAGCCGCGCTGCCAGTAGTAGCGGTTCAGCCAGTAACCGAGGTGCCAGCGGCCGTGACGGAGTTCGATCGACACATTGCCGATATGAACATCATCACTGCCGGTGATCGCCAAACTCCAATCAGGCATGACGCCTGACGTAACCGGGATCAGCCAGTCCAACGCATCCTGCCGGTCGTAGGGGGCGGGAACGCGGGCCAGCATGCGGGTGACCGCGAAATCGGAAAGCGATTCCGCAATTGCCGGAGCGTCACTCAGCCTGTGCGGGCGAAGCGTCAGCCTTGCCGTGGTGATGACCGGCGCAGGGCCGGGCATCATGGGCTTGCTCTTGGGCCGCTGAAGGGTAACCGAGCTCATGAGATTGCCCCCCAGCTTCTCAGTGACATCCAGGTCTTGCGGTCGAGCCGGTACCATTCGACCGGCACGTTGCTGCCGAGCGCCAGCGATGCGGCAAGGCCGGATCCCTGGAACTGGAAGCCGCACTTCTGGATGACGCGGCGCGAGGCAACGTTCATGACCCGGCAGCGGGCGTCGATCTGCTCGACCTGCTGCCGTGTCCTGAACACCATGTCGACGAGGGCATGGCAGGCCTCGGTCATATAACCCTGGTTCCAATAGGGTTCGCCCAGCCAGTAGCCGATCTCGACGGTCTTCTCGTCGGTATGCGGTTCTACCCCGCAGCACCCCATGAAGGCACCGTTTTCGGCCTTGGTGATGGCATAGACGCACTTGCCAATCTCGCCATTTCGCGTACGCCAAACAAAGTCGGCGGCATCATTGGCGGTATATGGGTGCGGCATACGCGATACCATGGTGGCGACTTTGGCGTTGTTGGCGAGATGGGCAAGGGCGTCAATGTCTTCCTCGTGCGGCGCGCGCATGACGAGCCGTTCCGATAACAAGACAGGGCAATCGGTCCTTAACCGCTCCGGCCTCAGCCGTTCCATGGAAGACCGCTGGTCTTCCCGGGGTGACCGTGATTGGTCGACCCTTATCAATTCGCCTTGCATGTTCAGTCCTCCTGTTTGGACAAAGAAAAAGGGGAGATGGCGCCCCATCTCCCCTGTTTTCTGGACTGAACCTGGTACGGTCAGCCGGGTCGATGAGACGCCGGCTGTTTTAGAGCGCTACCGGCTTATTCCGCTGCTTCCGCTTTCGGCATTACAGACACGTACACGCGACCATTGGCCTTCGTTCGGTAGTCCACATTGCCAGCCGTAAGCGCAAAAATAGTGTGATCCTTGCCGAGGCCGACATTGGCGCCCGGATGCCACTGCGTACCGCGCTGGCGAACGATGATGTTGCCGGCTACGACGTTCTCGCCGCCGAACTTCTTCACGCCGAGGCGCTTGGAATCGGAATCGCGACCGTTACGCGAGGAACCGCCAGCTTTTTTATGTGCCATTGGAGTTCTCCTTTAAACCTGAAACCCGTTGATCTTACTTGGCGGCCACGATGTCCGTGATGCGGACAACCGTGTGATGCTGGCGATGGCCGCGCGAACGCTTCGAATTCTGACGACGACGCTTCTTGAAGGCGATAACCTTCTTGCCGCGGGTCTGGTCGACGACTTCCGCCTTGACGGAGGCGCCGGCTACGAAGGGCGCACCGATCGCCGCGTCGGCGCCTTCGCCGATCACGAGGACTTCGGTGAATTCAATGGAGTCGCCAGCGGAGGCTTCAAGCTTCTCGATGGTCAGCACGTCATTGGCTGCCACACGGTACTGCTTACCGCCGGTCTTGATGACTGCGAACATTATTTTATCCTTTCATGTTCGATCCAGCTCTCCCCGCGGATCGCAGGTGGCTGTCTTCTTATCAGTCGAAGTTAAGCAGGGATTTCAGGGAACTAGCCCGGAACTCTGGTCTGCCGGTGAAACCCCGCGCGAGCGCGAGGCGGGCAAGGGGCGGATTACTCCACTCCTATTGCGGATGCGGGATACGCGAGTGACAGAAAGGTGTCAAGGCAAAAGGATGGAAAAGCTTGAGATTTCGGCTTGCCAGTCTGTCATTTGCTCGTTATGAGAACGCCCGCGCCGAACAAGCGCCGACCAAGACCGCGGAGAGGTGGCAGAGTGGTCGAATGCACCGCACTCGAAATGCGGCATACCTGCAAGGGTATCGTGGGTTCAAATCCCACCCTCTCCGCCATTTTGGACCGGTCCATTCTGGACACATAGGTTACGGTTTATACCGGAGACATGGGTAACACTTTTGGCCCGAAGGGGTTTTGGAGTGGTTCGAGCCTGCATGTCTCATCATCGAAGTATCCCAAATCATAGTCCATGAAGCTAGCCAGCCAGATATGGTCCTCGACCTGTTTGATGCCGACGGTCTGACCGGCAAAGACGAGGCTGAGATTGATCTTCTTGCGGTCGAAACAGATGCGTCCGCATGTGGTGACGGTGACGGCCTTGTCGTGAAACGGATAATCGAGGTCAGGCAGGCCAGTATAGCTGCGCGGTGACGCCGCGTAGCACTCGGCCGGGCAATGCATGTCGAGCGCCTGGTGCGGCCGCTCATTGTTGAAGCAGTCGATGAAGTCGTCGAACTTTGCCTGCTGCTGAAGGAAGTTGGCGGCGGCTGGCTTGGTGGTCTCCAGCTTCAGAGTGAGGTGCATGCGCTCATGGCGCCCGTTCTGCTGCGGGCAGCCCGGTTTGATGCGCTCGATGTCGATGCCCAGGCGCAGCCACCAGACCGACAGCTTGCTGAGGTTGAACAGCGCGTTGGGGCTTGCGAAAGGAACCCCGTTGTCGGTGCGAATGGCGTTGGGCAGGCCAAACTCTTTGAATACGCTTTCGAATACGGTGAAGGCATAGGCTTCCTTGGTGGTCGAGAGCGCTTCGCAGGCGATCAGATAGCGACTGGCAAAGTCGGTGATCGTCAGCGGATAGCAATAGCGCCGGTCGGCGAGCATGAACTCGCCCTTGTAGTCGGCACACCACAGCTCGTTGGGCCGACAGGAGTGGGAAAGCGCTGTCCCCGTCGCCTTGTTGCGTCGCCGCTTGCGGCGCTCGACCATGTCGTGCCGGTCGAGAACCGCATGCACCGTCGAGATCGCCGGCCTGTGCACATCCGGGTACAGCCGGGCCAACCGTTCGCGTATCTTCGGCGCACCCCAAGTCGGCTTGTCCTGCTTCAGGCGCACAATCAGCTTCTCGATTTGAAACGGAAGCTGATTGGCATGGCGGTAAGGCCGGCGCGATCGATCCGTCAGCCCTTCCAGGCCGCTGTCGTTGTAGCGTGTGAGGATCTTGTAACCCGTCTTGCGCGAGATATCGAACTCCCGGCAAAGCACGGCCATCTTCTCGCCGTCCAGCAGCCGGGCGATGAACTTCAGCCGCTCTTCCATGACGTTACACTCCTTCCAAGGCACCTTGCTCTCCTTGCAAAGGGCCGAAAGTGTAACCCATCTAGCCGGAATGAACTGTCACCCATCTCTCAGGAAGGGCAACCTTGGGCCTCAAGGCATTACCGCGATCTGTTGATTTCTCTTGGTATGAGATGCCCTTGCTAAGTGTGGTAAGGGCCGCATTCGCGGCACGTTCTGCTACTACAAGATATTCTGACTGCTATCTATTGAGCCGGATGCGGGCTCGGATGTCCACTCACTTTGCTACCGTCTCCCACGCAGCAGGGCAGGAATATTTTGTTTCCGTGTCTTAAGTTTGCTGAAATCGCCGGAGATTATTGCGTTCCTTATCGCTGATATCGCATGCGGCAGGGCTTGAATGGTCGCCTTATCTCCCAAATATTCGGCGCCAATTTTTTGTATATATAAAGCAGCAGACAGGGCATCGACCCATCTCTCGGTATCTGCGCAATAACTGAACAGTGCGTCGCTCGCTTTAACGAGAGATCTCCGATCTAGTTCATTTAAAGCCGCTTCATTTACCTGTATGGATTTAAGCTCTTTAATAGCGGATCCGGCGCGGCCTAATCGTTTCAAACATAAAGCCAGGTTTAATTGCCGCCTGATGAGGGATGGATGCCTAGCGGGAAGGTTTTTCTCAGCGAGATCTATAGACTCTCTTAATACATCAAGTGCTTCTTCTTCCCTCTCGCTTCTAACAAGGAAGTCTCCAAGGTTGTTCAGGCGTATGCCAAGATGATACCTCCCGCCGTCACCAGCTTTCCGTAATTTATCGACGCAGTCCTTCGTGATATTAATAGCCTCTTGCAAGCGTCCAAGTTCGCCCAAACAAGCGGCAACGTTTGCCTCAATCCTAGTAATGAAAAGATCGTCTTCATCTTTGTTCTGCTGCAAAATCTTCAAAGCGGCCTTAAAGTGCTTTAAAGCCGCTAATTGATTATCCTCAGCAGCGGCCATCGACGCTTTGCATACTGCAAGTTGTATTTCTGCATCACTATCGACTGCGGGCAGTTTCCGGATTGCCGATTCGGCTGTCTTTACGACGAGTTTGGCATGCGCGAATTCGCCTGCCGCCGCGTTGGTCAAAGCCTCAACAGCCAAAAGCCGGACAATAACGTAGGGATCCAGATCCCCAGACAACGCAGCTTTCGCTTCGTTAAACGTAGCAAGGAGTTTCCCCCTGTCGCCGTTCATTTCGATCTGATCCAGTAGTCCGATTAAGGTATTAATGCTGGGCTCGAGATAAAACGCGCGTCTCGATAGAGTTTCAGCTTCGGCGAACCGCAAATCTAAGAACGCCAAAGTGGCCCGAGCGGAAACCATCTCGGCTTCCAGCCTTGAATTTAGGTGTGAGGATTTTCCAATTTCTTCAATTAAGCGTTCAGCGCTTGCAAAGGAGCCGGCTTTAATTTCCCTCCTGAGTTCTTCTAAATTTCCAGATATGCGCTTCTCTTCTAGATTGTGGAGTAACGCCCCAAGCTGTATCTGGGCATTTTCTACGTATTCTAGATATTTTTGAGGGTCGCGAATTATCTCGTTGAGATTATCAATTTGTTTCTGCAGATATTCTATCTGCTGTTTCGCAATGTTCGCTTCGGCTTTAAGTAAGGACTCGCTAATATTGCGTATCTCTATTTGTTGATTTCTAATTTCTTCAGTTCTTTTCTCGATTGCATTTAGATGTTCTTCCGGAGTGATCCCTATCTGTATGCGTTCAACATTTCCAGATATTTGGATGTTTCCACTTCCGCCAATAATTTTATTTATAGACCGAATCCCGAACATTAGCCGCGCTGCTCGTTATCATCGCCGCTTTCGATGATGTTCTTTGTATTTCCAGTGCCCCCTATTTGGATGTTGCGTGAGCCTCCAGTTATTAGATTATGGGTTTTCTTTCTTCTCTGCCGCTGAATGAATAGGTAAGGGAGCCCCACCACGGCGCAGATTGCGGAGACAATGGTTGCCCAGCCGGTTATGGATTCAAACATAAAAATTCCTGATATCGTTGGAGATTGCATTTTGGATTGAATAATCCGCGCGAGGTTGTATGTCGAGATTGATTTTCAATGCAGAATGGTGAGCTAGCGACGGCCGAACGCGCGGGAAACAAACATGTCAATCACCCGGCGCTGGCTCAACGCCGGGTGATCCCACATTTCTTTCAGCAATTCCAAAACCGGACAGGATTTTGCACGTGCTTGAGTTCGTGGGCCGTTATCCGTTTGCCTCTCGCGCCGACGTAGAGATCCCATATCTCTTTCGGTGCATCCCGCCCGATAAAGCCGAGCCTATGTGCCTCAGAGCCATCGGCATAAGGGACGTCAGGGAAGTTGTCGGCAGTTGCGGCCATCCACCTCTCGGCCTCAAACGCTCCTACAACCACGCCGCGGACAACAGCGAGCACATACTGAGCATTCTCAGCGCGTGACCTTGAAATTCTCCAGCAATAGCGGACGAGATTGTAGATTGCTCGACGATCGAACCTATTATCAAGCTTGTTAATGTTGATCAGGACAAGGCGATGCTCAGGGTTCGAAGGAAATGCCGGCAGGCTGTATTTGTCCACGATCTCGACATGGTTCATGGGGCCGCGGTCGCTGCTGGCGTGACCACCCTGAATGTTGGTGAGGCCTGGATAGGCATCGATCAATGCAGCCTCGACTTCAAAGATCGCTGCCTCAGGAATCTCATGACGATGGATGACATGTAGCACTTCAAGTCCAGCATTCTTTATCGCCCGGATGCGATCGAGCTTCGATCCAAGTGTCTGGCTATCGTCATCTGCTAAGTCCGCGACGCCGGCGGCATGATCGAATACGCGATTGTTACGACCTTTGCCGACGTAAAACGTCTCGCCGTTCCGCGGATCGATAAGGCGATAGACGTAGTAGCCGAGCCGCTCACATACTTCTTCAGAAAATCGCAAGGCTGTCCCTCAGTTCAAGCTGATGATCTTCGCCGGCGAAAAGTTCTGAAACTTCTTAACCCCGCTGACCATTCCCTTGCCTGGCATGGGTGTGCCAATCGACCCTTTTAGCCAGCACTGCTTCTTTGAGTAATTGTAGGTGAAGGCCATGCAGCGACTGTCGTCAACGCAGGCGAGGCGACAGTCGATCGGCGTCTTGGCGGTGCTGTGAGGGCGCGGGGAGAGATCACCGCCTCGAAAGTCAACGTCGTGAAAGAGTGCGCTCTGCGGGTCGATCGTTCCAAGAGCAAATGTGGGCGGGTCGGCGTCGGCACCGCTGAGGAATCGGCCTGAGAAGGCGATACTATTTCCATCTGCCCGGCCCGCGCTGGATTTGAGGAAGCAGTTCGGCCCTTTTGTGATCTTTGGGTTGGCGTTGAAGGTGAAGGCCTTGCATTGACCGTTCATGACCAGACAGTTCTGGGCGCATTCGGCTGCGTCGCTTGTTCGGATCGAAGAAATGTCGTCGCCGAAGAGGTCCAAGCCGGTATAGATGGCGATCCGATTTGGACGCTTTGTGAACTCTTCGATCGGTGAGAGTTTCGCTTGTGTCTGCGGCGTCGGTGTAGTGATTACTGCTGTTTCGGTCGAGTGCGGCTGATCCGATGTCGCTCGCTGCGTCGTTGGTCCCGTCACGCTCATCGCGTCTGGGGCGGGCAAAGACGAATCTGGTGCTGCCGGTGTGCCGGCAGCCGTGGACGGCATTGGCTCACCGCCAGTTCGATTGAGCTTATAATGCTCAATCTCTTCTGGCGTGAAGACGTGCATGTCATTCGGTGGCGTCTTGAACATGACGCTCAACACGTCCACAGGAGTATCGAAGCGGTTGAGGACGTCAATGATGTCGGAAATCGTGAGCTGCGCTCCCACAAGATCCGAAGCATCAGACGATATCTGGTGCACGCCGAGCTTGCCGTCGACTTTCCGCTCGACACCCGCAAGAAACATATAAGCACATGCCGATAAGCATGCGCTGTCTTTCGGGATGTAGGTTGCGAGCTTCCGCTCGCGAATGTCGTCTGCCATCAGCAAACCCATTTGCACGGCGCCGCCTGAGCTGTTCAAGGTAACAAGTTTAGCGCCTGGCGCTGCATGAAGAGCGCGCCGGAAGTTGAGTGCTGAGCCGACGTCGATATCGCCGTTCATCACTATGACATCTGGCTTGGCGTCATCCACGACAAACGGACCAAAGACTTTCTCAGACGCGGCGGCAGGACTGGTCATTGTTGTTCCACATAGCGCAGCGCTCACCACGGCAGATCGAAGCAATTTACGCATGAACAAGCTCCCAGCCCGAGATTATCAAACTACATACGCCTCAACCTGACAAGGTTGTTGCAGGCCCGACGCTGCATATTCTGGATTGCGGTTAATCGACGACGTCTGTGCCGGGATAATCCTTGGCACCCCTCCAGGGGCATCCTACGCGTGATCTTCAATAGCGATTGGAGATCACATGGCAACAATCCAAAAACTCAGAGGACGATGGCAAGCACGGGTTCGTGGCGCGGTATGAAGTCCCGCTGCAAGTCGTTCGACAACAAGCTCGAAGCGGAGAAGTGAGCACGTGACCTAGCCGACATCGGAATCGTGTAGCGGCTTGCCCTTTGCCTGAAGTCATTGATCGGCGCCATCGCTGGCGACAGCATCATCACGCATCTGCTGCACGCGTGGCAAAGGTTCGGCCGCCATATCCATGCCGCCGGCAACCGGCTGCAGCCCTTTGCCGATCGCCGAGCCGAAGGCATCGGCCGCCGCTCCGCCGGCCAGCCTTTTCAGTATATTCTGGCCGCAGCGCGAAACGATCCTAATTTTCCTGATAGAGGGGGACTTTCGCCACGTCATCCAGCCTTTCGCCTTTCCTGTATTGCTGAGAGGGCGTCGGGAGAAGTCAGCGGCGAGAAAGGCCCATTTGTTTTCGGGGCCTGCATAGGATGCATAAGATGCATAAGATGCATAGGCAGTTTTCCACTGCTCTATAGGAAATGTCAGATTCAATACCTGTCATGTCGCCGTCCGACATTTCCCACACGACCAATGAAAAATCCTATGCAAGTTATGCATCCTATGCGCTGAAGGTATTCGAAGGCCTGTCATCTGGACTCGGAATTTCCGGCCCGATGCATATCCGGTTCGGCGAGAACATCATGATGGTGGTGATGCCGGCGTTCAATGTCTCGGAGAAGGTAGCGCTGCCGTATCTTTTGCGTAGCTCTCACAGCGATCGGAGAACAGCTTCTCGCTCAGGAAATCGACGAGCACTCGGACCTTGGGCGAGAGGTGGCGGTTGGAGGGCCAGAGCAGGTGGAACTGGGCGGGGGCGTCTATATGGGCGTCCAGCACGGTGCGCAGCCTGCCGTCGGCCAGCGGGTCGCGGGCGAGGAAATCCGGCATGCAGCCGATGCCCATGCCGCTGATGGTGGCGCCGCGAAGGGCTTCCATGTTGTTGCAGGTCAGAACGGTACGGGTTCTGATTTCCGGATGGTCCGCGGTGAGGCTGAGCGGCCAGGGCTGCAGCTTTCCGGAATTGGGGAAGCGGAACCGGACGCTCCGATGGCCTTCGAGTTCACGAGGGCAATCCGGGGTTCCGTGTTTTTCCAGATAGGCCGGCGCCGCACACAGCAAAAGCTGGAACGGGCGGAGTGCGCGCGACATCAGCCTTGAGTCGGGCAAGGTTCCGCTGCGGATTGCAACGTCGACGCCTTCCTCGATCAGATCGACAATCCGGTCGTTGAAGTCGAGATCCAGTTCGACCTCCGGGTAGAGGTTCACGAATTCCGGCAGGATCGGCAGAATCAGATGGTAGCTGACCAGCGGCACGCTGACGCGCAGCCGTCCGCGAGGGGTCGCAACAGCCTGAGCGAGCGAGGCCTGGGCGTCTTCCAGGTCATCAAGGATACGCCGGCAGCGCTCGTGGAACAGGCGGCCTTCTTCCGTCAGCCGCAAGCTCCGCGTCGAGCGCTGGAACAGGCGGACGCCGAGCTGTTGTTCAAGCGCGGTCACAGCCTTGCCGACAGCGGAGGCGGAAAGGCCGAGAGCCCGACCGGCGGCGACGAAACTTCCAAGATCCGCCGTTCTGACGAATGCGGTGAGGCCACCCAGAGGTTGGTCCATGTGCCGATCCATTCGAGCGATTTATTCCTTTATATGCGGAACAAACCATAGGTTATCGAAGAATTATCCTCAATTTATGCTGCTTTCCGCAATCGAAGTCCAGGCGTTTCAGCGCCGCCGCGCACCTCCCAAGCGCGTCCCACCCTCGAACCAGCGGATATCCGATGACCGTTCCCCACAAGTCCAAACCTACAAGTATAGCGGAGAAAATCTTCGTCTTGATCGCCGTCTGCTCGGCAGCTGCGGCTATGCCGCTCACTTTTACCGGGCCTGCTGTCGCCTTGCCAGCGATCAGTGCCGAACTTGGCGGAAGCCCCATTGCCCACAACTGGGTCACCAACGCCTTCATGCTGACATTCGGCAGTACGCTAATGGCCGCCGGCGCGCTGGCAGACAGCTATGGCCGCAAACGTATCTTCCTGTGCGGCCTTGCCGCCTTCATCCTGTTTTCCGGCGGGTTTGCCTTTTCGCCTGACATTATCTGGTTCGACAGCCTTCGCGCGCTTCAGGGTTTCGGCTCGGCCGCGGCCTTTTCCGGCGGGATGGCATCGCTGGCGCAGGAGTTTGACGGAAAGGAACGCATGCGTGCCTTCAGTCTCGTTGGCGCAAGTTTCGGTATTGGCCTGGCGTTCGGACCGATGGCGTCGGGCATGATGATCGAGGCCTTCGGTTGGCGGGCGATTTTCGCACTCGTGGTTGGCCTCGCTATCATCGCCTTCGTTTTCGGGGCGATATTCCTGACGGAAACCCGCGACCCCGAGGCAAGCGGGCTCGATTGGCCGGGTGCGATCAGCTTCACGCTCGCCCTGTCGCTCTTTACTTTTGGCGTGTTGCGGGCGCCGGAAAGCGGCTGGAGCGATGCTCTCACGCTTGGGCTCATTCTCGGCTCGGTGCTGCTGATGGCCCTTTTCTGCTTCATCGAGTACCGCGTGAAGCGGCCGATGCTCGACCTGACGCTTTTCCGCTATCCTCGCTTTGTCGGTGTGCAGCTTCTGGCGGCTGCTCCCGCTTATGCTTTCGTCGTCCTGCTGATCCTGCTGCCGGTACGCTTCGTCGGCGTCGAGCGTTTGAGCGCGGTTGCCGCCGGGCAGATGATGATCGCGCTTTCCGGTCCGCTTCTCATCCTGCCGGTCGCAGCCGGGCTGCTGACCCGGTGGTTGCCGGCAGCAACGATCTGCAGTGTCGGTCTCGTCATTTCGGCCGCCGGTCTCTTCTGGCTGGCCCATATTCCCGTCGGTTCGGACCATGTGGCGCTGATCGCGCCGCTGCTGACGATCGGTATCGGCATCAGCCTGCCCTGGGGCCTCATGGACGGGCTTGCCGTCAGTGTCGTGCCGAAGGAGCGCGCCGGCATGGCAACCGGGATCTTCAGTACGACCCGCGTCGCCGGCGAAGGGGTGGCGCTCGCCATCGTGAGCGCAGTCCTCTCTGCGCTGACGCAGTCCTATCTTGGAACAAGCCATGAAGCGACAGTGGCGGCACAGCGACTGGTGACGGGGGATCTCAACGGTGCGGGCCAGGCTCTTTCCGGCATGGGAGAACTGGAACTCATCCATGCCTATAATAGTGCCTTCGGCCTGCTTTTGTGGTTTCTGACCGGCATCACGATTCTGACCGCAATCGTCATTTTCACCTTCATGGGACGAGGTACCAGCGAAGCCGAGGAGGCGGCTGAAGAGTCTATCGCTGTTTGAACATATCAGGGCGGACGAACGTTTCCGCCCTTTTAACTATAGCCACTGAAAAACTACTCTTTTCCAAGCAATTTATCCTGCAAAATTACATCCCGCAGTAACGACTCCTAAAGTCCAGGCTGGCACTTTTATTCTCATTGGCATTGCGTATGCGTTTTTACTGGCTGGGGTTTTGCAATGAGTCGTAATCGGGATGATTGGGTCAGCCAGCGGGCGTATGCCATCTGGGAAGAAGAAGGCCGGCCGCACGGTCGGGGCGAAAACCACTGGGCACAGGCGCTCAGGGAATTCGAACAGCTCGAAGCCACGAAGGCTTCCGCCGATGGGAGCGATCTCATCGAAAAGCTGAAGGCAGCCGGGCGCCTGATGCGGGCCTATGACGAGGCTGAAACGCAGGATGTTCAGAACAACCGGCGCAAGGCGGCCCGCTAGGCTGAGGCCGGCACCGCAAACGTTCCTTGGCTCTGTCTATCATCGAAGCCGCCGGCCAAGCATCGCAGCTCATTCCGATCCTGCCCTCGATTACTGGCGAGCGGCCCAGCTAAGACCGCGCCGGAGAATGAGGGGCATGTAGGGGTGGCTGAATTCGGCAGCGACATGGCCGAGTGCGGAATAGAAGACGCGACCCTCGCCGAAATGTCGCTTGAAGACGACGGGCATCGCGATATTGCGCGCTGCAGGATCGTACTGGCCGGTGAAGGTCGTCGTGGCGAGAATTTCGACCGAGGGATCATAGTGCAGATAATACTGCTCCGAGCGGTAGTCGAAGTCCGGAATGCCTTCCATCAGCGGATCGTCCTGCCGCGTTACGGCAACCTTGAAGTCAATGATATTGCCGGGATGAGCAACCCAGGTGACGCCGGAGACATAGCGGAAGGCTGCGCTCTCCTTGAAGGAGGTGGCAAGGCAGCCGTGATGGCCCCCGAGGCCGAGACCGCCGCGAACGGCTTGGACCAGGGCATCTGCGTGCGGCTTTTCCAGCTTCTCGCCGGTGATGACCGGCACCAGAAGATCGGCATTTGCGAGAAGCGGCGAGCCGAAGATGCCAAGGTCATTGGTGATCTCGACTGCAAAGCCGTCCTCGCGCAGCAATTCACCAACGATATTGGCGCAGGGCTCCGGCTCGTGGCCCTGCCAGCCGCCCCAGACGATGATCGCCTTTTTCATATTTTCTTCCTTAAACAGATGCAGCAGGCTTATCGACGATAAACATTATAGCGCTAAGGCTGATCGGCCAGATGTCGACCGATCTCTTCGACCACGAAAGAGCCGAAATGGCGGCGCTCATTCCGACGGCGTCAGCGATATAACGAATGTCTTCGATGCAAAAGCCGTCGATGTGGCCGACAAGCCGATCACGCTGCCGAAAGCGCATTCCGTGTGCAAGACATCTCTAATCTTCTTATTTTTGCAAATATGTAACCGAGATAACTTTTTACTGACGCGTAACTTGTCTAAGGTCCGCGCATCTGTGGCTTGCAAAAGGTGAGATGTATGGCAGGTGAAACGGTACTCGTCGTCGGCGGCGCTGGGTATATTGGCTCGCATACGTGTCTCGATCTGGCGAACAAGGGCTACAAGCCCGTCGTCTTCGACAATTTTTCCAACGGCCATCGCGAATTCGTCAAATGGGGACCGGCGGAAGAGGGCGATATTCGTGATCGCGCCCGGCTCGATGAGGTGCTGGCAAAGCATAAGCCGTCGGCGATCCTGCATTTTGCGGCGCTGATCGAGGTCGGCGAATCGGTCAAGGATCCGGTCTCTTTTTATGAGAACAATGTCGTTGGTACATTGACGCTGCTGTCGGCGGCGCAGGCGGCGGGCATCAATGCCTTCGTCTTCTCGTCCACCTGCGCGACCTATGGTCTGCCGCAGAGCGTGCCGCTCGATGAGACGCACCGCCAGGTGCCGATCAATCCCTATGGCCGCACCAAATATATCGTCGAGCAGGCGCTTGCCGATTACGACCAGTACAAGAGCCTTCGCTCCGTCGTGCTGCGCTATTTCAATGCCGCCGGTGCCGATTTCGAGGGCCGCATCGGCGAATGGCACCAGCCGGAAACGCATGCGATCCCGCTGGCGATCGATGCAGCACTCGGCCGTCGCCAGGGCTTCAAGGTCTTCGGCAGCGACTATGAGACGCGCGACGGCACCTGCGTGCGCGACTATATCCACGTTCTTGATCTCGCCGATGCGCATGTGCGCGCCGTCCAATATCTGCTTGATGGCGGTGAATCCGTTGCTCTCAATCTCGGCACAGGCACCGGCACGACGGTGAAGGAGCTGCTCGGCGCCATCGAGGATGTCTCCAGGAAGCCCTTCCCGGTGGAGTATATCGGTCGCCGTGAAGGCGATTCGCACACTCTGGTCGCCAATAACGACAAGGCGCGCGACGTGCTCGGCTGGGTGCCGCAGCATGATCTCTCGCAGATCATCCAGTCAGCCTGGAACTGGCATGCGAGATCAAATCACCACTGAACGCGGGTCACGGCCCAACGTTCTCGTCATCACTGCGGATCAATGGCGCGGCGATTGTCTCTCTTCTGTGGGGCACGCCTGCATCAGGACACCCAATGTCGATGCTCTGGCGAAAGACGGGACGCTCTTCCGGCGGCATTATGCCGGTGCGGCTCCCTGTTCGCCGGCGCGCGCCACACTTTATACTGGCCTCTACCAGATGAACCACCGGGTCTGCCGGAACGGCTCGCCGCTCGACCGGCGGTTCGACAACCTGGCACTGGCGGCAAGACGGGCGGGTTACGATCCGACGCTGTTCGGCTATACGGACACAGCGCCGGATCCGCGGGAAATGGATTCCAATGATCCGCATCTGACGACCTATGAAGGCGTGCTACCGGGTTTCACTGTTCGCCAGCTTCTGCCGGAGCATGAGAGGCAATGGCTTTCCTGGCTGCGCTTGCGCGGCCGCACGGATGCCACCAGCCGCGATATTCACATTCCGGTGGGCGCAACGGCGATAGAAATCTCGAATGCGGCGCCAGCCTATTTACGCGAAGAGACGCAGACTGCTTTCCTGACCGGGGAATTCATCCGTTGGATGGGCGAGCAGGATGCGCCTTGGTTCGCACATATTTCCTTCCTGCGGCCGCATCCACCCTTCTCTGTACCTAAACCGTTCAACCGCATGTTCAAGCCGGGCGAAGGCCCGGCTTTTGCACGCGCGACAGACCGCGAGATGGAACAGCAAGGCCATCCCTATCTCGCCTACGCCATGCCGCGCACTGGAAAGGGCAGCTTCATTCATGGAGCGGAAGGATCGCTCAGCGACTGGAGCGCTGCAGACTTCGACGCCATCAGGTCGATCTACTACGGGATGATCGCCGAGGTAGACGACCAGCTCGGGCGTATCTGGCAGGCCCTGAAGGATGCCGGCGAGTGGGACAACACGATCGTCGTCTTCACGTCCGATCATGCCGAGATGGCTGGTGATCACTGGACGCTCGGCAAAGGCGGCTATTTCGACGGCAGCTATCATATTCCTCTCGTCATTCGTGATCCTGGTGCGGCTTCCGCCGGCGGTATCGTCGAGAATTTCACCAGTGCTGCCGATGTTTTCCCGACACTCTGCGATCGGCTCGGCATCAGGCCTGCCAATGGCATCGATGGGCGCTCGCTTGCGCCTTTCCTCGATGGCGGCATGGCGCAGGGCTGGCGGGATGCGGCTTTCTGGGAATTCGATTTCCGGGATATCGCGCATGGCGAGGCGGAGCGGCATTTCGGCCTTCAGTCGAACGAGCTGAATCTTGCCGTCATCCGCGACGAACGGTTCAAATACGTGCATTTCGCCGCATTGCCGGCGCTGCTCTTCGATCTCTCCGAGGATCCGATGGAGCTGCGCAATCTTGCCGACGATCCGGCCTATGCCTCGGTGCGGCTCAACTATGCCGAACGGCTGCTGTCGCTCAGGGCACGGCATCTGGATCAGACGCTTGCCTATACCGAACTGACGGAAAAAGGGCCGGTGTTGTACCGGCCCTGATCGGGATCAGAAGTTTCCGAGGAAATCCCTCTTGCCAACAGGCGCACCCTGGTTGCGCAGGATGGCGTGCGCCGTCGTCACGTGGAAGTAAAAGTTCGGCAATGCGAAGAGCGCGACATATTCGATTCCGGGAACGACCGAGCCGTTGCGGCCCGGAACTGTGATTTCCCTTAGATCGCTGCCATCAAGAGCTTCGGCAGAAAAGCTCGCAAGGTAAGCTTCGGTCTTGGCCATACGCTCGCGCAGGTCGGCGATCGTCGTTTCATTGTCTTCGAATTTCGGCGCGTCAGTCGCTGTCAGGCGGGCGAGTGCGAATTTCGCGCTATCGCTGGCGCGCTGGTACTGGCCGGAAAGCGGCAGCATATCCGGAGCAAGGCGTGCATTTACGAGGATGGCGGGGTCGATTTTCTTTTCCTCGGCATAGGCTTCCGCCTTGTCGAGATAGGTCTTCAGACTGGCAATGCCGCGCTGGAACATCGGCACGGTGAGGCGATACATCGAAATGGACATTGGTCCTCTCTCCAAATCTTAAAAAACGGGCTGTGTGCGCAGGCCGCTGGGCTCCGCGTAGATGGGGATCTCTGCGGCTTTCGCAATAAGCACCTGTGACGGTCCTTGCCCATGATGGCCAGATTGCAACAGGCCAATCATGCACAATTCACCTCGGCAGAATGCCTTCTACTCCACAGCGATAGCGGAAATCGGCAAAGAGACTTGACGTCGTTTCGATAAAATGGAATGAATATTCCGCGAAACAAATTTTACGGTTTGTTTGTTCCGTTTTAACGGAGCGCCACGGGAGAGGCGGCGCGGATTGAGGTCTGCAGACGGAGGTCTGGGACCCCGGCGTGAGGAGGGTGCAGCCGGGCACCGTTTTGTGGAGGAAAATGCAATGAAAAAATTCATCCTGGGCACTGCGATGGCGCTCGTCCTGTCGACAGCCGCACACGCGGAAACTGTTGGCGTTTCGATGGCCAAGTTCGACGACAACTTCCTGACCGTTCTGCGCAACGGCATGACTGATTACGCAAAGACGCTGAATGGCGTCACCCTGCAGGTTGAAGACGCGCAGAACGACGTTTCCAAGCAGCAGAGCCAGATCCAGAACTTCATCGCCTCCAAGGTCGATGCGATCATCGTCAACCCTGTCGATACCGATGCGACGACGGCGATGTCGAAGCTTGCTGCCGATGCCGGTATTCCGCTGGTTTACGTCAACCGTCAGCCGGTCAACGTCGACACGCTGCCGGACAAGCAGGCTTTCGTGGCGTCCAACGAGCAGGAATCCGGCACGCTGGAAACCAAGGAAATCTGCCGTATTCTGGGCGGCAAGGGCAAGGCCGTCGTCATCATGGGCGAGCTCTCCAACCAGGCTGCGCGCATGCGCACCCAGGACGTTCATGACGTCGTCAAGACGGACGAATGCAAGGGACTGGAGATTGTGGAAGAGCAGACGGCCAACTGGGATCGCACCCAGGGCGCCGACCTGATGACCAACTGGCTCTCCAGCGGCATCGAGTTCGACGCCGTGATCTCCAACAATGACGAAATGGCGATCGGCGCCATCCAGGCGCTGAAGGCGGCCGGCAAGGATATGAGCAAGGTCGTCATCGGCGGTGTCGACGCCACGCAGGATGCGCTTGCCGCAATGCAGGCGGGTGACCTTGACGTCACCGTGTTCCAGGACGCCGCCGGCCAGGGCAAGGGCGCGCTCGATACGGCGCTCAAGATTGCCAAGGGCGAAAAGGTCGAGAAGAAGGTCTACATCCCCTTCCAGCTTGTTACGCCCGCCAACGTCAAGGACTTCGTCGCCAAGAACTGAGGCAAACGCCAAGCAGGATGCGGGCTCTGCCCGCATCCTTTCAGCCTGTCCGTATCCGGAGGAGATGATATGGCCGTCAGCCCGTCAACCATGGCCGCCGTGCGCGCGAGCGGTGCAGTTCCGAATGCGGAATATCTCTTGAGCGCAGAGGGCGTTCGCAAGGAATTTCCAGGCGTCGTGGCGCTCGACGACGTGCAGTTCCGGCTGAAGCGCGCCTCCGTGCACGCGCTGATGGGTGAAAACGGCGCCGGCAAGTCGACGCTGATGAAGATCCTCGCCGGCATCTATACGCCCGACAAGGGCGATATCCGGCTGAAAGGGGTGGAAATCCGGTTGAAATCTCCGCTTGATGCCCTCGAAAATGGGATCGCCATGATTCATCAGGAGCTGAACCTGATGCCGTTCATGACTGTTGCGGAGAATATCTGGATCCGCCGCGAACCGAAGAACCGTTTCGGCTTTGTCGATCACGGTGTGATGCATCGCATGACCGAAGAGCTGTTTGACCGGCTCAATATCGCGATCGATCCCGATATCGAGGTCCGCTATCTCTCGGTCGCAAACCGGCAGATGGTCGAGATCGCCAAGGCGGTTTCCTATAATTCCGACGTCCTCATCATGGACGAGCCGACCTCGGCGCTGACGGAGCGCGAAGTCGAGCATCTTTTCCGTATTATCCGCGATCTGAGAGCCCAGGGCATCGGCATCGTCTACATCACTCACAAGATGAACGAGCTTTTCGAGATCGCCGATGAGTTTTCCGTCTTCCGCGACGGCCGCTATATCGGCACGCATGCCTCGATCGAGGTCACCCGCGACGACATCATTCGCATGATGGTCGGGCGCGAGATCACCCAGATGTTTCCGAAAGAAGAAGTGCCGATCGGCGAGGTGGTGCTCTCCGTCAAGGATCTCTGTCTCAACCGGGTCTTCCACAACGTGTCCTTCGAGGTGAGGGCCGGCGAGATTCTCGGCGTGGCCGGCCTCGTCGGCTCCGGACGGTCGAATGTCGCTGAAACGCTTTTCGGGGTAACCCCGGCAAGCTCCGGTTCGATCGAGCTTTTCGGCAAGCCGGTGACGATTTCCTCGCCGACCGAAGCCATTCGCCACCAGATGGCGTTCCTGACCGAGGACCGGAAGGACACGGGCTGCCTGCTGATCCTCGACATTCTCGAAAATATGCAGATCGCCGTCCTGCAGGACAGATATGTCAAGGCCGGTTTCGTGCAGCAGGGCGCGATCGAGGCCACCTGCGAAGACATGGCAAAAAGGCTGCGCGTGAAAACGCCCAATCTTTACGAGCGCGTCGAGAATCTTTCGGGCGGCAATCAGCAGAAGGTGCTGATTGGGCGCTGGCTGCTCACTCATCCGAAGATCCTGATCCTCGATGAGCCGACGCGCGGCATCGATGTCGGAGCCAAGGCGGAAATCCATCGGCTAGTTACCGAAATGGCGCGAAACGGCGTGGCGATCATTATGATCTCTTCGGAGATGCCCGAGGTTCTCGGCATGAGCGACCGCATCATGGTGATGCATGAGGGGCGCGTCACCGGTTTTCTCAATCGCGACGAAGCAACGCAGATCAAGGTGATGGAGCTCGCCGCGCAGTGATTGCGCGCGATCGCCAAAGGGAGGTTTGACATGACTATCAAGGCAGCAGAGGGCACGGCACCCCTCGCAACCCGGCCGAGACGGCGGCGCGTACCGCCCGAACTCAGCATCTTCCTCGTGTTGGTTGGCATTGCGCTCGTCTATGAAATTCTCGGCTGGATCTTCATTGGCCAGAGCTTCCTTCTGAACTCGCAGCGCCTGACGATCATGATCCTGCAAGTTTCCGTCATCGGCATTATCGCGGTCGGCGTCACCCAGGTCATCATCACGGGCGGCATCGATCTTTCGTCGGGCTCGGTCGTCGGCATGACGGCGATGATCGCAACGAGCTTTGCCCAGTCCTCCACCTGGGGACGAGCCGTCTTCCCCTCACTGACCGACCTGCCTGCTGTCGTGCCGATCATGATCGGCCTGTTGATCGGGTCGGCCGCCGGTCTCGTAAACGGTGCGCTCATCGCCTACACAAAGATACCGCCGTTCATCGCAACGCTTGGCATGTTCGTTTCGGCGAGAGGCGTGGCGAAGTGGTATACGAAGGGTCAGCCGGTTTCCGGGATCACCGAGCAATTCCACTTCATCGGAACGAAGGCGTGGCCGGTCGTCGTTTTCCTGGTTGTTGCACTGATCTTCCACATTGCGCTGCGCTACACCCGTTACGGCAAGTTCACCTATGCCATCGGCGCGAACCCGCAGGCCGCGCGCGTTTCCGGCATCAATATCGAAGCGCATCTCGTCAAGGTCTATGTCATTGCGGGATTGCTTGCCGGCCTTGCCGGTATCGTTACGGCAGCGCGTGCTGAAACAGCGCAGGCCAGCATGGGCGTTGGATATGAACTGGACGCGATCGCCGCTACCGTCATCGGCGGCACTTCGCTCACCGGCGGTGTCGGGCGCATCACCGGCACCGTCATCGGCACCGTGATCCTCGGCGTCATGACGTCAGGTTTCACCTTTCTCAGGATCGACGCCTACTACCAGGAAATCGTCAAGGGCGTCATCATCATCGCGGCCGTCGTCATCGACGTCTACAGGCAGAAGAAACGAACCAAGCACTGAACCGGAAGAGGGGGCTTCGGCCCCCTTCATTGTTTCATCTGGAATGGCTGCGATTACAACGAAGGATCCAGGGCTCCGGATATCTTCAGATGATGCGCGAGTTTCTGGCGATCCCCCAGAATCATCTCAGGAGGAATGTCGGCCGGATAGAAAAGATCGATTTCCAATCCCTCGGCGAGAGCGTCATCCGTCGGTCCGGGCAGTTCATCCTCACCTATCCGCGCTTCGAAGACGGCAAGCAGGAAGTCGAAGGTTTCGCCTTTCGGTGAAATAAACTTTTTCCGCTCGAGTTCGATCAGATCTACGCCATCCAGGGACACGCCAATCTCCTCTAATATCTCGCGGCGAAATGCGACCGAAAAATCCTCGCCTTCTTCGACCGTTCCACCCGGCAGAGACCAGCCCGCGTGCATGCCGCTTCTCTTCGCGAGGACGACTTGACCTCTGGCATTGTGAATAATGCCGATCGCTCCGCCCAGCGCCCGGCGGGAAAAGTGTTTGTGTTTCTGCGCCTCGAAATCGGCTTCCAGTAAGGGCTGTTCGGCCGCCGTCAGCCTGGCATCCGGGTATTGTCGAATAAGCGCCTGGAAAATTTCCTCACTCATGGGATTCTTTCAGATCAGGCAGAAAAGACATTCCGCAGCGGTCGAGCCTGCGGACCGCGGCATCCAAGGTATTTGCAAAGTTATCTTTTGCATCGCAAAACTGCATGGTTTCCGGATTGCGCATTTGAAAAAAGAGGTGGCGCTTTCTGTCAGCTTTTCTATTGTTGCCGCTTCGGTCCGCCCGTTCGGGCAGTGCAGGAAAGCAGATGCAACTCGTATTCGACGGTCATAACGACGTTCTCCTTCGACTCTGGTCCCATGCGAAAAACGGAAGCGATCCGGTCGCGGAATTCGCAAACGGTACGACGGCAGGCCATATAGATGCCATCAGGTCAAAGGCTGGCGGTCTGGCGGGTGGCCTTTGTGCCATTTACGTTCCATCGGGCGATCTCGTTTTTGCCGATCCTGATGTAAACGGCCATTACGCGACGCCGCTTGCCGCTCCCCTCGACCCGCTGCCCTCCCTTGCCATAGCCACGGAGATGGCGGCGATCGCGCTCAGACTCGACCGTGCCGGCGCCTGGCGGCTCTGCCGAACGGTGAAAGATATCCGCAAAGCGATGGCGTCGGGCGTTTTTGCCGCTGTCATGCATATAGAGGGCTGTGAAGCAATCGGCGCCGATCTCGCTGCTCTGGATGTTTTTTATGCCGCCGGGTTGCGTTCGCTCGGCCCGGTGTGGAGCCGGCATAATATCTTCGGCCATGGCGTGCCCTTTGCATTCCCGAGCTCGCCGGATACGGCGCCGGGTCTGACGGAAGCCGGCTTCGCGCTGGTGCGCGAGTGCAACCGCCTCGGCATCCTGATCGACCTTGCCCATATCACCGAGAAGGGTTTCTGGGATGTGGCGAAGACGAGCGATCAGCCGCTCGTCGCCAGCCATTCCAACGTCCATGCGCTGACGCCGGTCGCCCGCAACCTCACCGACAGGCAGCTTGACGCGATCCGTGAGCGTCGCGGCCTCGTCGGCCTGAATTATGCGACGGCGATGCTTCGTCCGGACGGCCGCTCCGATGCCGATACGCCGCTTTCCGACATGATCCGCCACATCGACTATCTCGTGAACCGCGCCGGGATCGATTGCGTGGCGCTCGGCTCGGACTTTGACGGTGCTACCATTCCGGAGGAAATCGGCGATGCCTCGGGCAACCAGAGGCTGATTGCCGCTCTCCGGCAAGCTGGCTATGGTGCGGAGGACTTGACCAAAATGGCCAGCGAAAACTGGCTTCGCATTCTGGCTTCGGCGTGGAGGGAAGAGGACGCCTGAGACCAAATAATACTTAGTAATCAATCAAAACAGGGGAACAAACCAT
This sequence comes from Rhizobium viscosum, assembly GCF_014873945.1. Lineage (NCBI taxonomy): Bacteria > Pseudomonadati > Pseudomonadota > Alphaproteobacteria > Hyphomicrobiales > Rhizobiaceae > Rhizobium > Rhizobium viscosum. The sequence continues at coordinate 1,995,248 of NZ_JADBEC010000001.1, forward strand.
GATGATTACCAAACTGAACCGCAGCTTCCGCCTTCTTTCCGCAGGAGCTGCCCTTTCGCTCCTGATGGTAGCAGCGCCCGCTGCCTTCGCAGAGACACCGAAGGACACGCTCGTCGAAGGTTTTGCCATCGACGACATCATCACGATGGATCCGGGCGAGGCTTTCGAGCTTTCGACGGCTGAGGTCACCAGCAACACCTACAGCCTGCTCGTTCGTCTCGACATGAACGACACGTCGAAGATCAAGGGCGACCTCGCCGACAGCTGGACCGTTTCCGACGACGGCCTGACCTACACCTTCAAGCTGAAGCCGGATCTGAAGTTTGCCTCCGGCAATCCGATCACCGCCGAAGACGTTGCCTGGTCCTTCGAGCGCGCCGTGAAGCTCGACAAGAGCCCGGCCTTCATTCTCACCCAGTTCGGCCTGACTGGCGACAACGTCACCGAAAAGGCCAAGGCTGTCGACCCGACCACTTTCACCTTTACTGTCGACAAAGCCTATGCGCCGAGCTTCGTGCTGAACTGCCTGACGGCAACGGTTGCTTCCGTCGTCGACAAGAAGCTGGTGATGGACCATGTGAAGCCGGTCACCGTCGATGCCGACCACAAGTACGACAATGATTTCGGCAATGACTGGCTTAAGACGAATTATGCCGGCTCCGGCGCTTACAAACTGCGTGAGTGGCGCGCCAACGAAGTCGTCGTCATGGAGCGCAACGACAATTATTACGGCGAGAAGGCAAAGCTCAATCGCGTCATCTACCGCTACATGAAGGAAAGCTCGGCTCAGCGCCTGGCGCTTGAGGCCGGCGATATCGATATCGCCCGCAACCTGGAGCCCGGCGATCTCGACGCCGTTTCCAAGAATGCGGATCTGGCGACCACCAACGCGCCGAAAAGCACGGTCTATTACGTCAGCCTCAACAGCAAGAACGAGAACTTGAAGAAGCCTGAGGTCCAGGAAGCCTTCAAGTATCTCGTCGACTATGACGCGATTGGCGCGACCCTCATCAAGGGCATCGGCGAAATCCACCAGACCTTCCTGCCGACCGGCCAGCTCGGTGCGCTGAACGAGAACCCCTACAAGCTCGACGTTGCCAAGGCGAAGGAACTGCTCGCCAAGGCAGGCGTGCCGGACGGTTTCTCGGTCACCATGGATGTTCGCAACACGCAGCCGGTCACCGGCATTGCCGAATCCATGCAGCAGACGCTTGCCCAGGCTGGCGTCAAGATGGAAATCATCCCCGGCGACGGCAAGCAGACGCTGACGAAATATCGCGCGCGTACGCACGACATGTATATCGGCCAGTGGGGCTCCGACTATTTCGACCCGAACTCCAACGCCGATACCTTCACCTCCAACCCGGACAATTCGGATGCCGGTACGGTGAAGACGCTCGCATGGCGCAATACCTGGGAAGCACCCGAACTCGACAAGGTGACGAAGGCTGCCCTGCTCGAACGCGACGCTGCCAAGCGTGCAGCCATGTACGAGGATGTTCAGAAGAAGTTCCTGGCCAACAGCCCCTTCGTCATCATCTTCCAGCAGATCGAAGTGGCCGGCTATCGCAAGAGCCTCAAGGACTTCAAGCTGGGTCCCAGCTTCGACACCAACTATGTAGGCCCGATCTCGAAGTGATGAGCCGGCTAGGCTGATCCAGTGAGTATCGTCGAAACAAGACAGGAGGCGCGGCCCCGCAGGGGCCGTGCACTGTCCTTTGTGAAGGCGCTGGGGCGTTTCCTCTTCGCCGCCGTCACTACCTATCTCGGCCTTCTGGCCGTCACCTTCTTCATCGGCCGCGTCGTGCCGATCGATCCCGTGCTCGCCATTCTTGGCGACCGCGCGCCGACCCATGTCGTGGAGCGCGTACGCCGCGAGATGGGCTTCGATCTGCCTCTCTACGAGCAGTTCTACATCTATCTGAAGGGCATCCTTTCCGGCGATTTCGGCAATTCGGTCCTGACCACAAATCCGGTCATGGTCGATATTCGCCGCGTCTTCCCGGCCACGCTGGAGCTTGCGACTGTCGGCACGATCATCGGATCGGTCATCGGCGTGCCGCTTGGCGTGCTGGCGGCCGTGCGCCGCGGCAGCATTGCCGACCAGATCGTGCGCGTCATCGGACTTGTCGGCTATTCGGTGCCGATCTTCTGGCTGGCGCTGATCTCGCTCGTCGTCTTCTATGCGCAGCTGCGCTGGGTAGCGTTCCCCGGCCGCATCGATATCGTCTACGAATACAGCTTCACACCGGTCACCGGCTTCTATCTCCTCGATAGTGCTTGGCAGGGGCAGTGGGATGTTTTCTATGACGTCTTCCGCCACATCATCCTGCCGGCCTCGCTGCTCGGTTATTTCTCGCTCGCCTATATCAGCCGCATGACCCGCAGCTTCATGCTGAACGAGCTGTCGCAGGAATATGTGGTGGCGGCCCGCGCCAAGGGCCTATCGGAAATGCGGGTGATCTGGGGGCATGCGTTGAGAAATGCAGCGGTGCCGCTCGTGACCGTCATAGCGCTTTCCTATGCAGGCCTTCTCGAGGGTTCGGTGCTGACGGAGACGGTCTTCTCCTGGCCCGGCATCGGCCTCTACATCACCAACTCGCTGCAAAACGCCGACATGAACGCAGTGCTTGGCGGCACGATCGTCATCGGCACGGTGTTCGTCGGCATCAACCTTATTTCCGATCTTCTCTATCGGATACTCGACCCGAGGACGCGCAACCGATGACGGTTCCGACCACGCCTTCCACGCCCTTGAGCCGCCGTGACTGGTTGCTGTCCGACCGGCCGCAGTCGCGCATGCAGGCCCGGCTTGGCCGCGCCTACGTTACCTGGCGGCAGTTCACCGCCAACCGGCTCGCTGTCGTCGGCCTGCTGATCATCGTGGCGCTGCTGCTGATTGCTGCCTTTGCCAATCTGATCGCCACCCACAATCCGGTTGTCGGCGATCTCAAGAATGCCCGCTTGCTGCCGCCCGGCAGCGCCGGCTATCTGCTCGGCACCGACGATCAGGGCCGTGATATCTTCTCGCGCCTCGTCTACGGCTCGCGGCTGACGCTGCTCGTCGTGGTACTGGTCGCCATCATCTCCGCGCCGGTCGGCCTCATCGTCGGCACGGTATCAGGTTATGCCGGCGGCTGGGTAGATGCGACGCTGATGCGTATCACCGATATCTTCCTCGCCTTTCCGAAACTCGTGCTGGCGCTTGCCTTCGTCGCAGCGCTGGGTCCTGGCATCCAGAACGCCATTATCGCCATCGCCATTACCTCCTGGCCGCCTTATGCGCGCATCGCCCGCGCCGAGACGCTGACGGTCCGGCGGTCCGATTATATCTCGGCGGTCAAGCTGATGGGCGCCTCGCCGCTGCGCATCATTATCAGGCATGTCATGCCGCTCTGTATTTCCTCGCTGATCGTGCGCGTGACGCTCGACATGGCGGGCATCATCCTGACGGCCGCCGGCCTCGGCTTCCTCGGTCTTGGCGCACAGCCGCCGCTGCCGGAATGGGGTGCGATGATCGCTTCCGGCCGCCGTTTCATCCTCGATCAGTGGTGGGTTGCAGCCATGCCCGGTATCGCCATCCTCGTCGTCAGCCTCGGCTTCAACCTTCTGGGGGATGGCTTGCGCGATGCGCTCGATCCGAAGGAGGCCGGTCAATGAGTTCGCTTCTGACCGTGAAAAACCTGCGTGTCAGCTATCCAACCCGCACGGGTGTCATTGAGGCCGTGCGTGGCGTGTCCTTCACGCTCGGCAAGGAGCGACTCGGCATCGTCGGCGAATCCGGCTCCGGCAAATCGCAGACCGGCCGTGCGATCATGGGGCTGACGCCGAAGCACGGCCTCGTCACCGCCGACACGCTGGATTTCAGCGGCCTCGATCTCCTCAAGGCTTCGGCCGCCGAGCGGCGCAAGCTGCGCGGCAAACGTATCGCCATGATCCTGCAGGATCCGAAATATTCGCTCGATCCGGTCATGACCATCGGCAAGCAGATCTGCGAAACATTGCGCACGCATGAGAAGGTCGGCAAAGGCGAGGCGCGAGACCGTGCGCTCGATATGCTGGAAGCGGTGCAGATCCGCGATCCCAACCGTGTCTTCGGTCTCTATCCTCACGAGGTTTCGGGTGGCATGGGCCAGCGCGCGATGATCGCCATGATGCTGATCGCCGGACCGGAACTCTTGATCGCCGACGAGCCTACCTCGGCCCTCGACGTAACGGTCCAGCTCGATGTTTTGAGGATCATGGACCGGCTGGTGTCCGAGCGTGGCATGGGGCTGATTTTCGTCTCCCACGATCTAAGGCTCGTTTCCTCTTTCTGCGACCGTGTCATCGTCATGTATGCCGGCCGTATCGTCGAAGAGGTTGCCGCATCCGAGCTTCGCAACGCGAAGCATCCCTATACGCAAGGCCTGCTGAACTGCATGCCGCAGATCGGTGAAGACAGGCATCCGCTGCCGGTTCTCGACCGCAAGCCGGAGTGGGCTTTATGAGTACGGCGCTGTCCGCGGACCATCTCGGTGTCGTCTATGATCATTTCCATGCGTTGAAAGACGTGAGCGTTTCCATCGAAAGCGGCGAATCCTTCGGCCTGGTCGGTGAGTCCGGCTCGGGCAAGTCGACGCTGCTGCGCGCGGTCGCCGGGCTTGCGCCTGTCAGCGAGGGAACGATCCGCATCCATGGCGAGGTGCTTAAAGGTTCGAAGCGCAGCAGAAGCTTCTACCGAAGCGTCCAGATGGTCTTTCAGGATCCCTACGGCTCGCTGCATCCCCGCCAGACCGTCGACCGCCTGCTTCTGGAACCGCTCGCCATTCATGGCATCGGTGACAGCGAGAAGCGTATTGCCCGGGCGCTCGACGAAGTCGGGCTCGGCAATGGTTTTCGCTTCCGCTACCCGCACCAGCTTTCCGGAGGCCAGCGGCAGCGTGTGGCGATCGCCCGCGCCCTGATCGTCGAGCCATCCATTCTGCTGCTCGATGAGCCGACATCGGCGCTCGACGCCTCCGTACAGGCCGAGGTTCTCAATCTCCTGGAGCAGATCCGGCGGGACCGGAAACTGACATTCGTCATGGTCAGCCACGATCTTGGGGTTATCACCCATATGTGCAAGAGGCTTGCCGTGATGCGCGGCGGCGCTGTTGTTGAACGGCTGACATCGGCCGAACTTGCCGCCGGGAGCGTTCACGAGGAGTACACGCGAAATTTGATGATCGCGAGCAAGGGTTTCGTGAAGGCTTGAAAGCCAATGTTTTCAAGCCTTTGAAAAATCTCGCATGCCGCCAGCGTTAAGGATAATGCTTCCCTAAAACACGACCATTCGACTAGACTATTGACAGCTGCCTTAGTTCTGTCATGATCCCGTTAACGACCGTTAGCTTTCGTGATCGATGGAGGTTGAGGCATGTTCTTTCTCGGTGGGATGACCATGGGTTACCTCGATCCTCCTGTTAAGGTCGAGCGGAGGGAAACCGCGTCCGTGACTATCCCGGCTGAAAAGGATCGCCGGTTGATCGAAACATCCCCCAATACACCCCAGAGCGACGGCGCTGTCGAGCGTTCCTGGATCTGGGCATGGCGCACGCTCTGCTGAGCTGACGCTGGGTGGATTTTCTCTTCCGTCTGCTCTGGACGGAATTTTATCTCTACCTACCTTATAGGGAATATAAGAATATAAATGCGAGCCAGCAATTCGGCCGCAAAACAAACAGACGGAGGCGACACATGGCAAATCTGGGTATTTCGCATACTCACGTGAACCAGTACGGATCCGTACCGGCAAAGAAGCCGGTCACCACGCGGCACAGAATCCAGACCGCGATCCATGTAACATTTTTCACGGCGGCTTTCCTTTTCGTCGTCGCTATGGTTTGCGGCGTCGTCGGCTGATACCGGCGCGTTTGAGGCGTTAATTGATGGCGCCTATTTGATCGAATATTTTCCTGTCCGGAACAATTGGGATGCGCTGGCATTCTCCTGGCACTTCGGTGTTGTTTATGGAGAGTGCTCGTGAAAGGCATCGTGCTATGGCAGATCGGTATCCCGATCCGGTCATCATCCTTCTTCTGTTCCACGCAATCCAGCCCATTCCGGAAAGTAGACGTGAGGCGCTGATAGTGCCGGGAACCTCGTGCAGGCGCATGGATATCGTCCATGCGCCTTTTTCACGCCGGGGGAAGGGCAGCGGTCAAACAGGTCCTTTGACTTGAATTATCGCGAGAATGTCCAACTTTCCCGGGTGGCTTTGCAGAGAGGGCATAAGTCGGCATGACCATTCGCAAAGTTATGGCCGAAGCCGGTCGGTTCGTTGCGGCAAAAGGCACCGACCGTCCGTTTATCTTGCTTTCCCGACTTCGAAGATGACCGGCGCGTTCATGCGAGAGTCATCGTAAGCAATGCAGAACCTAGCCGAAATTATAACGTCGTTTGGATCCAGAACCGAACCCATGGCCATTTCAAGTCCATCTCTGAGTCTGTCGTACGAGCCTGAGAACAAGCAGATCGACCACAGCGATTCGATCCGCTCGACTTATCTGTCCAACGAGGACATCAGGGCCATGGGCGAAAGCGTCGCTTGCGGCACCGTGAGCGAGTTGCCAGGCTTCGCAGCGTTCGATTTCTTTGCGCGCCACAAGGAAAACGAGAAGGAAATCCTGCGCGTCTACCGCACGACTGCGACCGATGCCGAGGCTGGGGAGGCGATCACGCCGGCCGCCGAATGGCTGCTGGACAATCATTACATCGTCGAGGAAGCAATTCAGGAAGTCCGCCGCGACTTCCCGCGCCGGTTCTATCAAGAACTCCCGCGGATGAAAGTCGGGGGCGTCGAAATCCCGCGCACGCTCGTATTGGCCTGGCTTTATGTCGCCCATACTCACGGCACCATCTCCCAGGAAAGCCTGACAGCGCTGGTCGACGGCTTCCAGAAGCACGAAACTCTCAAGATCGGTGAGCTCTGGGCGCTGCCGTCCCTGGTGCGTTACGTGCTGGTCGAAAACCTCCGTCGTATTTCGAGCCGCGTCGAGCGCAGCCGCCGTCTGCGCCGGCGCGCCAATGAGGCGGCCAACGAATTGGTGCGTCTCGCCGACACCGCGAAGGCTGCCGCCTATCTGAAGACGCTGGAAGAGCTTGCCGAGGATAACACTTTCTCGACCCAATTCCTCTACCGCATGCGTGATGGTTCGCAGACTTCGAGCCTGGCGATCTCCTGGCTCGACGAGCGCTTGGAAAAGCTTGGGCGTGACAGCGAGGAAGCGATGATGGCGGAGCATGGCCGTCTCTCCGCCGGCAATGTCACGATGGGCAACATCATCCGCAGCCTGCGCGAGATCAACGATGCGGAGTGGTCGGTCTGGGTCGAGCAGGTCAGCCACGTCGACAGGTTGCTCTGGGATCAGTCCGACTATGGTGATCTCGACTCCGGTTCGCGCAACAGCTATCGCCGGCAGATCGAGAGGCTTGCCAGGCGCTCGCCGCTAAGCGAGGTTCAAATCGCCCAGCTTGCTGTCGATATGGTATCCGAGGCCAGGCTTTCCGATGAGCCGCGGCCGCATGAGCCTGATATTGGCGGCTTCATTGCGGGCGCTCAACGTCCAAAACTCGAAGCGCGCGCGGACTACCGCCCGACGCTGGCACAGCACGCCATTCGCGCGGTGCGCAAATTCAATTGGATGGCGATCGCCATTCCGGTCGCCCTGATCACGATCATCGCCATGGTGATCGTCGGCGGCTTCATGGCCGATGCCGGCATGGGATCGATTGAAATCGCCCTGCTGCTCATGCTGTTCGCATTGCCGGCCTCGGAAGGTGCGAGCGGGCTTTTCAACACGGTACTTTCTTTTTTCGTCACGCCGGCGCGGCTTGTCGGTTATGAGTTCAAACAGGGCATTCCCGAGGATGCGCGCACGCTCCTCGTCGTGCCATGCCTGATTTCTGATCGTGACACCGTCGACGAGATGGTGCGCAATCTCGAGGTACATTATCTCGCCAATCCGCGCGGCGAGATCTATTTCGCGTTGCTCAGCGACTGGCCGGATAGCGAGGTTGAGGAAACCTCCGCCGATCTCGAAGTGCTGGAATATGCACGTCGGGAGATCGCCAATCTCTCAGCCCGCTACGCCCATGACGGCAAGACGCGCTTCCATCTGCTGCATCGCCGCCGCCTCTACAATCCATCTGAAGGCGTGTGGATGGGCTGGGAGCGCAAGCGCGGCAAGCTGCACGAGTTGAACCTGCTGCTGCGCGGCGACCACGATACGACCTATCTGCCAGGCGCCAACACCGTGCCGGCCGATATAGAGTATGTAATGACGCTCGATGCCGATACGCGCCTGATGCGCGATATCGTCACGAAACTCGTCGGCAAGCTCCACCACCCGATCAACCGCCCGGTCATTAACCCGGAAAGCGGGCGCGTCGAAAGCGGCTACGGCATTCTGCAGCCGCGCGTCACACCGTCGCTGACAACAGGTAAGGATGCATCGGTCTTTCAACGCGTCTTTTCCATCAATCGCGGTCTCGATCCCTACGTTTTCACGGTTTCGGATGTCTATCAGGATCTTGCAGGCGAAGGCACATTCACCGGCAAGGGCCTCTATCATGTCGATGCCTTCGAGGCTTCACTGAAGGGGCGCATCGAGGAGAATTCGGTGCTCAGCCATGACCTTCTCGAAGGTTCGATGGCACGGTGCGCACTTGTCACCGATCTCGAACTCGTAGAGGACTTTCCGGTACGCTACGAGGTCGAAACCTCGCGCCAGCATCGCTGGGCGCGGGGCGATTGGCAGCTTCTGCCCTATATGTTGAGTCCGAAACACGGCGTCACCGCACTCGGGCGCTGGAAGATGTTCGACAATCTGCGCCGGTCGCTGACACCGATCGCCTGGTTCCTCGCTTCCGTACTCGGCTGGTATCTAATGGAGCCTTTCGGCGCGTTGATCTGGCAGATCCTGTTGATTTTCTGCCTGTTTGTGGCCCCGACGCTGTCGCTTATCAGTGGCATCATGCCGCGCAGCAGCGATATTGTCGCCAGCGCTCATCTTTATACTGTCTGGTCGGATATCGCGGCCGCCAATGCTCAGGTAGCGCTGCGCATCATCTTCATCGCCGACACCGTCTGCATCATGGTGGATGCGATCGTCCGATCGCTCTATCGCCTCTTCGTCAGCCGCAAGCTGCTCTTGCAGTGGCGAACCGCGGCCAGCGTCGGGGCCGGCAGGCAGGGCACCATCCTCTCCTACTATGGAGCGATGTGGCATGCTCCGATTCTGGCGATTTTGTCGGTCGCTTTCGCTGCATTGTCGGGCAATGACGCTTTCTTCGTTGGTATTCCCTTCGCGCTCCTCTGGATCTGTTCGCCGGCCGTCGCCTGGTATGTGAGCCAGTCGGCCGAGACGGAGGATCGGCTCGACGTGCCGGATGCGGTCTCCAGCGAGCTGCGCAGGATCGCACGCCGCACCTGGCGCTACTTCGAAACCTTCACGACGGCGGAGCAGAATTATCTGCCGCCCGACAACGTGCAGGAAACGCCCCACGTCATCGTGGCGACGCGCACGTCGCCCACAAATATCGGCGTCTATCTCCTGTCCGTCATTTCCGGCCGCCATTTCGGCTGGTTTTCCTTCGAGGAGACGATCGAGCGCCTGGAGCAGACGATCGCCACCATCGACCGCATGGAAAAGTTCCGCGGCCATCTTTTCAACTGGTATCACACCGATACGCTGCAGACGCTCGGACCTCGCTACGTTTCGGCGGTCGACAGCGGCAATCTTGCCGGTCACCTGATCGCCATCTCTTCGGCTTGCCGCGACTGGGCGGAAGCGCCCTCGGCACATGTCCAGGGCAATCTCGACGGTGTGGGTGATACGGCCGGCATCCTCGGTGAAGTGCTGGCCGATCTTCCCGATGACCGCAAGACCGTGCGGCCGCTGCGCCGCCGTCTGGAAGAGCGTATTGCCGGTTTCCAGAATGCGCTTGTCGCCGTCAAGCGCGAGCACGAATTTGCCTCGATCCGTGTCATCAACCTTGCCGTTCTGGCGCGCGACATCCGGAACCTTGCCGGCAATCTGCATCACGAGGTGAAGTCGAAGCAGACGGAAGAGGTCACGCTGTGGGCGGCCTCGCTGGTCAAGGTCTGCGAGGCACATATCTCCGATAGTACCTTCGACCTTTCCAACATCGATGCGCTGCGCCCCCGCCTGGTCGCGCTTCGCGACAAAGCCCGCGATCTCGCCTTTTCGATGGATTTCGCCTTTCTGTACCGCCCGGAGCGTCGCCTGTTGTCGATCGGCTACCGCGTCGAAAGCGGCGAGCTCGATGCGGCCTGCTACGATCTTCTGGCCTCGGAATGCCGTCTTACCTCGCTCTTCGGTATTGCCAAGGGTGACCTGCCGACGGAACATTGGTACAAGCTTGGCCGCCAGGTTGTGCCCGTCGGCTCCCGGGGCGTGCTGGTCTCCTGGTCCGGCTCGATGTTCGAATATCTGATGCCGCCGCTCGTCATGCAGGAGCGCGGTGGGGGTATCCTCAACCAGACCAACAATCTCGTCATTGTCGAACAGATGAACCATGCCCGTAAGCTCGGTACACCCTGGGGCATCTCGGAAGCGGCGTTCAATGCCCGTGACCATAACCTCAACTATCAGTACACGAACTTCGGCGTGCCGACGCTCGGCCTCAAGCGCGGTCTCGGCCACAATGCCGTCATCGCACCGTATGCCTCGCTGCTCGCCAGCCAATACTACCCGGAAGCATCGCTCGAAAACCTGCAGAGGCTTCGCAAGCTCGGCGCTCTCGGCAGGTTCGGCTTTCACGACGCCGTCGACTTCACGCCGACACGCGTACCTGAGGGCAGGAAATGTGCAGTCGTCTACAACTACTATGCCCACCATCACGGCATGTCGATCGCGGCTGTCGCCAACGTCGCCTTCAACGGCCATCTGCGCGAACTCTTCCACTCCGATCCGGTCATCGAAGCGGCCGAACTGCTGCTGCAGGAAAAAGCGCCGCGCGACATCCCGGTCATGAGCGGCAAGGATGAATCCGATACGCCTGCCAGCATCCAGGACGATTTGATGCGGCCCGTCATCCGCAAATTCACCGATCCGGCATCGCGCGAACGAGAGCTCGTCTTCCTGTCGAACGGCCATTATTCTCTGATGCTGACGGCAACGGGCGCGGGTTATGCCCGCTGGAACGGTCTATCCGTCTCCCGCTGGAAGCCGGATCCGACAGAAGACCGCTGGGGCAATTTCATCTTCCTGCGCGATACGGTGACCAATGAATGGTGGTCGGCAACATCAGAGCCGAAGAGCGTGGAGGGCGAAACGGTCCGAGTGGAATTTGCCGACGAGAAAGCCGTGTTCAGCAAGGTTCTTGGCGAGCTTACGAGCGAGGTCGAATGTATCGTTGCCACCGAGCATGATGCGGAAGCCCGCCGCTTGACACTATTCAACACAGGTGCGGAAGATCGCTTCATCGAAGTGACGTCCTATCTCGAACCGGTCATTACATCTGACGACACGGACAACGCGCATCCGGCTTTCGCCCGCATGTTCGTCAAAACGGAGATCGACACGCGCGGCGACGTCATCCGCGCCGAGCGCAACAAGCGCGACTCGAACGAAGCGAATATGAGCATCGCACATCTGATCGTCGACAATGCCGGGGATACGCGACATACGGAATTCGAAACCGAGCGGAGGACGTTCATCGGTCGCGGCCGCAGCCTTTCGAATGCCGCTGCCTTCGATCCGGGTGCCAGCCTTTCCGGCACTGACGGTTTCACGCTGGATCCTGTCCTGTCGTTGCGCCGGACGGTGCGCGTGCCGGCCGGCAAGAAGGTCAGCGTGATATTCTGGACGATTGCGGCACCTAGCCGTGCCGAGGTGGATAAGGCCATCGATCGCTATCGCCATCCGGATGCCTTCAACCACGAACTCATCCAGGCCTGGACACGTACACAGGTGCAGATGCGCCATGTCGGCGTCAGCTCGCAACAGGCGGCAGCGTTCCAATATCTCGGCCGCTGTCTTGTTTATCCCGACATGCAGCTTCGCGGCGACCACGCTGCCATCCGGGCCGGCATGCAGTCGCAGTCAGCGCTCTGGCCATTGGCGATTTCGGGCGATTTCCCGATCTTCACGCTGCGCATCGATGACGACATGGATCTCGAAATCGCCCGTGAAGCGCTGCTGGCGCAGGAATACCTGCGTTCACGTGGCGTGACCGCCGATCTCGTCATCATGAACGAACGGGCCTCTTCCTATGCACAGGATATGCAGCATGCGCTCGACGCCATGTGCGAGGGCGTGCGACGCATGGGCCAGGCCGATGGCCTGCGCCAGCACATTTTCGCGGTCCGTAGGGATCTAATGGAAGAGAGCACCTATCAGGCACTGATCGCCGCCTCGCGCGTGACGCTGCATGCGAAAAACGGCAAGGTGGTTAATCAGATCAACCGCGCCCACATGCTGTTTACGCCCCTCAAGGAAGAGCTGGAGGACATGGAAAAGGCCGAGCGTGCTGGGATTCCGGTTAAACGCGCGCCGCCTCTGCCGGCCCCTTCTATCAAAACGGTTGCCATCGAGGAGGAAGGCGATCTCGACTTCTGGAATGGCATCGGTGGCTTTGCCCGCGACGGCAGTGAATATGTCGTGCGCCTGCCGGGCGGGCAGGCGACGCCTCAGCCTTGGATCAATGTCATCTCGAACGACCAGTTCGGCTTCCATGTATCGGCGGAAGGTGCCGGTTTCACCTGGAGCGTCAATTCGCGCGATTACCAGCTCACCTCCTGGTCGAACGATGCGGTCATCAACCGTTCCGGCGAAGCCCTCTACATAGCGGATCTCGAACGTGGCGCGGTCATGACGCCATTTGCAGGGCTTTCCCGTCGCAACGACATTCGCTTCGAAGCGCGCCATGGTCTCGGTTACTCCACTTTCTCCAGCACGCAACACGAGATCGCGCTGGAAGTGACACAGACCGTGCATCGCGAGAAGCCGGTGAAGCTGCAGCGCCTGCGCCTGCGCAACGTTGGTTCGGTAAGCCGCAAGCTCAGGCTCTACGCCTATGTCGAATGGATCCTTGGGAATAATCCGCAGAAGACCGCTTCTTTCATCCTGTCGAAACGTGACGAGGAGACAGGGGCGCTGTTTGCGACGAACCCCTACAGCATCGACTATTCGGGTCGCACTGCCTTCTTCGCCGCGACCGAGACGGTTTCGAGTTTCTCGGCAAGCCGTCTCGAGTTCATCGGCAAGAGCGGGACGATTGTGGCGCCTGTCGCCGTGACTGCAGCCGCTGCTCTTTCCGGCTCTACGGAGCTCGACGGCGATCCAGCGGCGATCCTTGCGATCGATATCGAGCTCGGCGCCGACGAAGAGCGCGACGTCATTTTCTTCCTGGGTGATGCGTCCACCGAAGAAGAGGCGCGCGCCTTGCTTGCCGATATCAGAAATGCCTCGTTCGATGAGTCGGTGCAGACGAACCGGGGTTTTTGGCAGGAATTTACCGGCAAGCTGCAGATCTCGACGCCGGATAAGGGCATGAACAACCTCGTCAATACCTGGCTGCCCTATCAAAGTCTCGGCTGCCGCATCATGGCCCGGACGGCCTTCTACCAGGCGAGCGGCGCCTTCGGCTTCCGCGACCAGTTGCAGGATACGCTCGCTTTCGTGCTACAGGAGCCTGCGCTTGCGCGAGGCCAAATCATCAATGCGGCCTCGCGCCAGTTCCGCGAGGGGGACGTACAGCACTGGTGGCTGCCGCGGACGGGAGCCGGCGTACGCACCATGATTTCCGACGATGTCGTGTGGCTCGCCTATGCGATCGGTCATTATTGCAGTGTCAGCGGTGACAAGAGCGTGCTCGACGAGCAGCTTGCCTTCCTCGAAGGTCCGGTGCTGCTGGAGGGCCAGCATGACTCCTTCTTCAAGCCGGAAATATCCGAGGATACGGCAAGCATTTACGAACATGCAGCCCTGGCGCTTGATCTCGCCATTGCTCGCAAGGGAACGAACGGCTTGCCGCTCTTCCTCGGCGGCGACTGGAATGACGGGATGAATCGCGTCGGCATCGATGGCCGGGGCACGAGTGTCTGGCTCGGCTGGTTCCTTGCCGGCGCCTTGCGTTCTTTCATAACGCATGCCGAAGACCGGGGCGATAAAGCCCGCGCGGAGCAATGGAAGGCGCATCTCATCGAACTTAAGAACGCGCTCGAAAGCGTTGCGTGGGACGGCGATTATTACCGCCGCGGCACTTTCGACGACGGCACGCCACTCGGCTCGAAGGAGAGTCTGGAATGCCAGATCGATTCGATTGCACAGTCCTGGAGCGTGCTCTCAGGTGAAGGTGATCCCAAACGGGCCATCAAGGCGATGGATGCGGTGCTCGATCGGCTGGTTGACGAAGATGCACGGATCATCCGCCTCTTCACACCGCCTTTTGAAAGGTCGCTGAAGGATCCAGGCTATATCAAGGCTTATCCGCCCGGCGTTCGCGAGAATGGCGGCCAGTATACGCATGCCGCCACCTGGGTGGTCATGGCGCTGGCGGAATTGAAGCGCGGTGATGATGCCCTGCGCTGCTTCCAGATCCTCAATCCGATTACCCATTCGCTAGACAAAGCGGCGGCCGAACGGTATCGCGTCGAGCCCTATGTCGTGGCGGCCGATGTCTATGGACATGCTCCCTATGTCGGGCGTGGTGGCTGGACTTGGTACACCGGCTCGGCCGGCTGGCTCTACCGCGCGGCGGTGGAAGGTATCCTCGGTATCCGGCTAAAGGGTGGACAACTTTTTGTGAACCCGTCGCTCCCTTCCAATTGGGACGGGTTTGCGGCAGAGATCGAACGCGACGGAAGCAAATACCGCATTTCGGTCTCAAAAGCGTCCAATGCTGAAGGCTACAGTGTGTCGATAGACGGCACCGAAGTCGCCAATCCCCGCGAGGGATATCCGGTCGGATCCCAGCAATCTCCAAGCTGATTTTCCGGCGATTCGCGCGGCCAAAGGGGGAACCCTTTTGGCCGGCGTAGCGTTTGCAAACGGATAACAGGAGAGACACCATGGCAGGTATGCCGACCAAAGCCATTGGCGCCCAACGAACTTCCATATCAGTGGCTGCATCCAAGCGTGATACGAGGCTCGACGTGATTCGTGGTCTTGCGCTCATCACGATCTTCATCAATCACGTCCCGGGGCAAATCTTCGAATATATTACGACCAAGAATTTCGGCTTTTCCGATGCCGCCGAAGCCTTCGTGCTGATCTCGGGCATTGCAGTCGGTCTTGCCTATGGCTCGGGCTTCAAGGCAGGCAAGCGGCTGGAAATGGCGATCAAGGCGGCAAAACGTGCCTTCACGCTTTATCTTGCCCACATGATCACCACTTTCGTGACGCTTGCGCTGTTCATCTGCGGCGCCTGGCTGTTCCACCGGCCGGGGCTATTGGTCGAGATCAACATTCTGGCGGTGCTGATGAACCTGAAGGAGGGCATTCCGGCCCTGCTCCTGCTCGGCCATCAGATCGGCTACAACAATATCCTACCGATGTATGGAGCACTGATGCTGATGGTGCCGCTGATCCTGCTGCTGAACGAGAAGAGCGCGTTGCTGGCGCTCGCCGTTTCCGGCATGGTATGGCTTCTTGCAGGCATCTACCAGATCGCGCCGCAGAACATGCTTTTCGAGGGAGACTGGTTCCTCAATCCCTTCTCCTGGCAGTTCCTGTTCACGATCGGCATCGTCTCGATGATGCATGTCAAGCGCGGCGGCACGCTTCCCCGCCATCCGCTGCTTTTCGCGCTGGCCCTCGGCTATGTCGTTCTCTCCTTTATCTGGGTGACGGCGCATCTTTGGGATCTCGGAAACTATCTCGCAGCACTCGGCCTGCCTGCCGTGCTGACCGGCTTCGACAAGACCTTCCTGTCGCTGCCGCGCCTTCTGCATGTGCTGGCGCTCGCCTATCTGGTGATCAATATTCCCGCGGTATCCCAAGCTTTCCGCCGCCCGGCCGATCACCCGCTGACGATCCTCGGCCGTCATTCGCTGAACATCTTTGTCGCCGGCACCATCCTGGCGATGGTCGGGCAGGTGCTGCTCTACATTACCAACCGCGACCAGGTCATCGGTCCGATCTTCGTGCTTGTCGGCATCGCCGCCCAGTTCGCCTATGCCTATCATCTCGAATACAGGCGCGAACAGGAAAAGACCCCGCCTCTTGCCGGCGGCGCCATTCCGGTGCCGGTCCGCATCAGTCGCGGCGTGGACGCCTATGGCCAGGGCAAGCGCAAATAGCCAGATTTCTTTAAGGAAATGCTGAGCCGGCGGTCGAAGAGGCCGCCGGTTTTTTCTTTTCGACGAGCGCGCATGGCTATGCCTTGACGCGGTTGTTCCAGGTGGAGTGTGCGGCCGCAAGCGGGGATCACTATGAGATTTTGATTTTTTAGCCGTTCATCACGAATGGAACGGTTACGCGCCTGGCTCCATTTTGGCTCCCTGAGGCAATGCCAATGATAGGGAGCACGAAGATGTACTTCGAACTCAAGGACGCCACAGCCGATATCCTCGCCAGGAGCCGTCGGTATAACGAACTCTGCGATCTTCCGCTTGACCTGATCTCCTCCGAACGTGAGGCCTATGACATTCAGGCGATTGCGCAGGATGCGCTGGGTTTCGAGCGCAAGGGCTACGCGCTTGTCGGCACGAGCGAGGCATCGCGCCGCACCCTCGGTCTTGCAAGGCCGATCTATTCCGAAATTCCTGCTTCCGCACTGTTTGCCGGTACGAAGGAATTCCGGCTGCCGCCAGGCACCATCGGTGTCCAGTGTGAGTTGGTTTTCACGATGCTGCGGTCCTATTCGGATATCGGAGAGCCGATCAACCTCGACAGTGCTGCTGAAGCCGTGCTCGATTGCCGCCCGGCCGTCGGTATTCTCGGCCGGCGCACGCGGCGGGTCTTCACGGGAGACCACGCAGCGATCGCCGACTTCGGCCTGCATGTCGCAACCCTCTGCGGTGATCATACCGGGGCGCTGACATCAGCCGATCTAGCCGGCATCGATATTACGACCTTCCTGTTCAAGCAGACGGTCTTTTCGGGGACATCCGCATCGGTCATGGGCAATCCGCTCAACGCTGTCGTCTGGCTGGCAGGCCAGCTTTCGGCGAACGGCAGGCAGCTTCAGGCCGATGATATCGTTGCGACGGGATCGTGCACGACCATTCTTCAGGTCTGGCCCGGCCAGCATCTGGCGGCTGATTTCGGACCACTTGGACAGATCGAATGCATCTTTGCATGACACGCATTTCAAACGGAAAGGACAGTTTATGAGGCCGCAGCGAAAGCCATTCGTTGTCGAGATCAAGAAGACGAAACAGTTCTGCCGCAAGCCGGTTCCGGCCGAGGCCGATCGCCCGGGCGCCGCGCTGCGGACAGGGACAAAGACGGCCGTCGGCCTGGCCATCCGGAGCGAGGGTCGCGCCTGATGGTTAGCCGCAACGTTCCTCACGAATATTTCCTGCTTGACGCCGCGAATGTAGACGGCCCTGTGGTCGGCCATCTTTGCGACAAACCGATTTCTGCCGTGGTCATCGACCGGAACGGCGACCGTTATCACTTCGTCGGCGTTGCCGCCAGAGATGGTTGCGGCAGACTCGATGTCATGTCGCTCAAACAGGGCGAATGGATTCTTGCACCTAACCTGGTCTATGCCGAAGCGGCTTAGAGGTTCTACGGATCACTCCTTGCCGAGGATGATGACAAGCGGGCCTGCCTACAGCGATTCACAGGGAGTCCCATGCAACAAAAAGGCCGGAAGAGCAGTGCCCTTCCGGCCTTTTGTCGTGTCCTTGCGAAGCCGATCAGGCAGCTTCGGTCGTATGGGCCTTGCGGACTTCGTCGTCCGTCAGGATGCCGCTGGCGCGCAGCAGAGCGGCGAAGCGGCCGTTCGAGTGGCTGAGCTCGTCGAAGCTGCCGTGCTCGACGATGCGGCCGTTGTCGAGGAACAGCACCATATCCGCCTCGCGGACCGTCGAGAGACGGTGAGCAATGATGAAGGTGGTGCGGTTCTGGCGCAGGTTGTCGATCGCAGCCTTGACGCGGGCTTCCGTCTCGACGTCGAGCGCGGAGGTCGCTTCGTCCAGCACCAGGATCGGCGCATCCTTGAGGATGGCACGAGCGATCGCGATACGCTGGCGTTCGCCGCCGGAGAGCTTGTTGCCGCGCTCGCCGACATGGGTGTCATACTGCTCGTCGCGGTTCTCGATGAAGTCTGCGGCGGCAGCAGCTTCGGCGGCGCGGCGCATATCCTCTTCCGAGGCATTCTCGCGGCCGAGGCGGATGTTGTCGCTGATCGAGCGGTTCAGAAGCCCGGCATCCTGGAAGACAGTGGCGATATAGCGGCGCAGCGACTTGCGCGTGACCTTGCTGATGTCGGTGCCGTCGACGAGAATCTGGCCGCCCTGCGGATCGTAAACACGCTGCAGCAGGTTGACGAGCGTCGTCTTGCCGGCGCCGGTCGGGCCGACGATCGCAACCGTCTGGCCGGCCTTCACCTTGAAGGAAACGTTGTGCAGGCCCTGCGAGCTATTGGCGAAGCCGAAGGAGACGTCTTTGAACTCGACATCGCCCTTGACATCCTTGATCTCGCCGTTGCCGGCCGGCTCTTCGCGTTCACGAACGGAATCTTCGAGATTGTAGAAGTCCTCCAGTTTCGAACGGGCTTCGAAGATCTGCGTGGCGAACTGGCGCATCAGGTCCAGGCGGGCGATCAGCAGGTTGGCGAAGCCGATGAAAGCAATGACGTCGCCGACACGCAGTTCGCCATTCTGAACCAGCACGGTACCGATGACGAGCACGATCATCATGGCGATCGTGGAGGCCATGCGGTTCAGCGCGCTCGCAAGCGCCCACCAGTCGAGTACCGGATACTGCGCCTGCAGCAGGCGGTCGGCAAAGGACTTCAGTGCACGCGTCTCGGCATCGATGCGGTTATAGCTATGCAGCACCGAGACGTTGCTGATGGAATCGCTGACATGGCCGAAGACGGTATGATAGTGGTTCTCGACCGAAGCCTGGCCGTCCTTGGTGCGGCTCATGACCACGCGGCCGATGATCCAATAGGCGATACCGAGTACGATCAGGACTGCGGAGAGACGCAGATCCATGGATATTGCGGTCGGGATAAGCAGGCCAAGCGCAATGACCGTCGAAAGGTGGTTGCGCATGAACTCCAGCCACAGGCCGAACAGGGTTTCGCAGGCACGCAGCAGCGTGTGCAACGCGTTCGACGTGCCCCGCTGGTGGTGCCAGGAAAGCGGCATGGAGATGATGCGGCCGAAAGCCTCCGTCAGAAGCGTCGCACGGCGGCCGTGGGCCAGCCTGTCGGCTTCACGCGCCACAAGGACGAAGGCGATGGTGTTGAAGACGGCAAATGCCGCCCACATCATGAGAATCGGTTTGACCTCACCCTTGCCGGAAATCGCATCGATGATACGGCCGAACAGGATTGGCTCGGCGATAGTGATGGCCGCCAATACGATATTCGCGATAACGACGAGGGATACGCGGAGCTTGTAGGCGCCAAGATAGCGCAGAGCCCTTGCATAGACCTTGAATAACGACACGTCGGGACCTCTTTTGCATCTGCGAAAAAACGGGATGGTGCGATGCTACAAAAATCTACCTGAACCGACGATTAACGGGATATTCGGGTTTGGAATCCGCCTTCGAAGTTCGCGCGCACGGTGCGATCGCTGAGTGCGATAAGTGACCATAGTTTCGAAATTGTTGCTTAGGCATAGATCGCGACAATTTGCGCTTGCATTCCCTGGAGCGTCTAGCGCACCATCCAGTTTGTGAACTGCAATTTTTTAATCAAGACCGTTCAGCGGCGGGTTATCAGGCCTGCTCCGGCGGCCTCGTTGGTCCGGGCAAGGGGCATTTTGTGCAAATTCATTCTTTAATTCAATTACTTGTTATTCTAGAGGAATATTCCGACAGCGAAAGCGCGATCGAAGAACTCGACAAGGTGATCCGCGCGAACGGATTCGATTTCTACGGCCTGCTTCGCCATCCCAAGCAAGGAGACAACCCATGGAGTGTGACCATGGCCAGCCGGTGGCCGGACAGATGGTCGCACATCTATGCGGTAAAAAAATATGTGCTCGTCGATCCGACCGTGCGGTATCTTGCACATGCACAGCGGCCCTTCCGTTGGCGCGACAGCATGGCTGCTTTTAGGGCCGACCCGCATCAGCGCCGCATGGAGCAGATGATGGTCGATGCCTTCGGCCATGGGTTGGAAGACGGCTATGTCTTCCCGATCTATGGAAGAAACGGCATCCTTGGCAGCCTCAGCCTCGGCGGTAAACCCGTTGAGCTCTCACCCGCTGAAATCGCGCTTTTCGAGGCGATCGCCCGCAAAGCCTTCTGGCGGCTGCTCGATCTGCAGGGTGAAGCTGCAGCGCTGGAAACAGTGCCGATGACCGACACACAGCTGACCCGGCGCGAAATGGAGATCCTGCATTATCTCGCCGAGGGCATGACCTCGATGGAAATCAGCAAGCATCTGAAGATCTCCAATCATACGGTCGACTGGTACATGAACGGTCTGCAGGATAAGCTAAAGGCCAAGAATCGGCAGCAGGCAGTGGCGCTTGCTTTCCGGTATGGTTTGATTACCTGAGATCTAGAGAAATTCTATTTCGTCGAGATGAGGGAAATTGAACTTTCTGTAACAGCACGTTAAGAATTCTCTTCGCGGGTGCAGCATGGCCCGTTTTTCGTGCTTTGAGGAGAGTACATTGCCCATATCGAAGATCCTTGTCGCCAACCGTTCCGAAATCGCCATCCGCGTCTTCCGCGCGGCCAATGAACTCGGAATAAAAACGGTCGCGATATGGGCTGAGGAAGACAAGCTGGCGCTGCACCGCTTCAAGGCCGACGAGAGCTATCAAGTCGGCCGCGGCCCCCATCTTTCCCGCGACCTCGGGCCGATCGAAAGCTATCTTTCGATCGACGAGGTGATCCGCGTCGCCAAGCTTTCCGGCGCCGACGCCATTCATCCGGGCTACGGCCTGCTTTCGGAAAGCCCCGAATTCGTCGATGCCTGCAATGCTGCAGGCATCACCTTCATCGGCCCGAGGGCCGATACTATGCGTCAGCTCGGCAATAAGGTCGCGGCGCGCAATCTCGCCATTTCCGTCGGTGTTCCAGTCGTTCCGGCGACTGAGCCGCTGCCTGACGACATGAAAGAAGTCGCGAAGATGGCTGCCGCGATCGGCTATCCCGTGATGCTGAAGGCGTCCTGGGGCGGCGGCGGTCGCGGCATGCGCGTCATCCGCTCGGAAGCCGATCTCGCCCGCGAGGTGACGGAAGCCAAGCGCGAGGCGATGGCCGCCTTCGGCAAGGACGAAGTCTATCTCGAAAAGCTCGTCGAGCGTGCCCGCCACGTTGAAAGTCAGATCCTCGGCGATACGCATGGCAATGTCGTGCATCTCTTCGAGCGCGACTGCTCCATCCAGCGCCGTAATCAGAAGGTCGTCGAGCGTGCGCCCGCCCCGTATCTTTCGGACGCACAACGCCAGGAACTTGCCGCCTATTCACTGAAGATCGCGCAGGCGACGAACTACGTTGGCGCCGGCACCGTCGAATATCTGATGGATGCCGATACCGGCAAATTCTACTTCATCGAAGTCAATCCGCGAATCCAGGTCGAGCACACGGTCACCGAAGTCGTCACCGGCATCGATATCGTCAAGGCGCAGATCCATATCCTCGACGGCTTTGCCATTGGCACCGAAGAATCCGGCGTGCCGAAGCAGGCGGATATCCGCCTCAACGGCCACGCGCTGCAGTGCCGTATCACGACGGAAGATCCGGAGCATAATTTCATTCCGGACTATGGCCGCATCACCGCCTATCGCTCCGCATCGGGCTTCGGTATCCGCCTCGACGGCGGCACGTCTTATACCGGTGCGATCATCACCCGTTACTACGATCCGCTGCTGGTGAAGGTAACGGCCTGGGCGCCGAACCCGCTGGAAGCCATTTCCCGCATGGACCGCGCCCTTCGCGAATTCCGTATTCGCGGTGTTGCCACCAACCTGACCTTCCTGGAAGCGATCATCACGCATCCGAAGTTCCAGGATAATTCCTATACGACACGTTTCATCGATACGACGCCGGAGCTCTTCCAGCAGGTCAAGCGCCAGGACCGTGCCACCAAGCTCTTGACCTATCTCGCCGATGTTACCGTCAACGGCCATCCCGAGGCAAAGGATCGCCCGCGGCCATCGCAGGATGCCGCCAAGCCGGTCGTACCCTATGCAAATGGTGGCAAGATCCCCGATGGCACGAAGCAGCTTCTCGACCAGCTCGGCCCGAAGAAATTCAGCGAGTGGATGCGCGAGCAGAAGCAGGTGCTGCTGACCGATACGACGATGCGCGACGGCCACCAGTCGCTGCTCGCCACCCGCATGCGCACCCATGATATCGCCAGGATCGCCGGCACCTATGCGCATGCACTGCCAAATCTCCTGTCGCTGGAATGTTGGGGGGGTGCTACCTTCGACGTCTCCATGCGCTTTCTGACCGAGGATCCGTGGGAGCGTCTGGGCCTGATCCGCGAGGCGGCTCCCAACCTTCTGCTGCAGATGCTTCTGCGCGGCGCGAACGGCGTCGGCTACAAGAACTATCCTGACAATGTCGTGAAATATTTCGTCCGCCAAGCTGCCAAGGGCGGCATCGACCTTTTCCGTGTCTTCGACTGCCTGAACTGGGTAGAGAATATGCGCGTGTCGATGGACGCCGTCGCCGAGGAGAACAAGCTCTGCGAAGCGGCAATCTGCTATACCGGCGATATCCTCAATTCGGCGCGACCGAAGTATGACCTGAAATATTATACGGACCTTGCCGTCGAACTCGAAAAGGCTGGCGCGCATATCATCGCGCTCAAGGACATGGCGGGCCTCCTGAAGCCGGCCGCCGCCAAGGTGCTGTTCAAGGCGCTGCGCGAAGCGACCAGCCTGCCGATCCACTTCCACACGCATGATACGTCGGGCATTGCCGCGGCCACGGTTCTTGCTGCCGTGGATGCCGGCGTCGATGCTGTCGATGCAGCGATGGATGCACTGTCCGGAAATACGTCGCAGCCCTGCCTCGGCTCCATCGTCGAGGCGCTGCGTGGCTCCGAGCGTGATCCGGGCCTCGATCCGGAGTGGATTCGCCGCATCTCGTTCTATTGGGAAGCGGTTCGCAATCAGTATGCGGCCTTCGAGAGCGATCTCAAGGGCCCGGCTTCAGAAGTTTACCTGCATGAAATGCCGGGCGGCCAGTTCACCAACCTCAAGGAACAGGCCCGTTCGTTGGGGCTGGAGACCCGCTGGCACCAGGTGGCGCAGGCCTATGCCGACGCCAACCAGATGTTCGGCGATATCGTCAAGGTGACGCCTTCGTCCAAGGTTGTCGGCGATATGGCGCTGATGATGGTGAGCCAGGACCTGACGGTTGCCGATGTGGTCAGCGCTGAGAAGGAAGTTTCCTTTCCAGAATCGGTCGTCTCGATGCTGAAGGGCGATCTCGGCCAGCCTCCGTCGGGATGGCCGGAAGCGTTGCAGAAGAAGGCTTTGAAGGGCGAGCAGCCCTATACGGTGCGCCCCGGCTCACTGCTTGACGATGCCGATCTCGATGCGGAGCGCAAGGCGATCGAGACCAAGCTGGAGCGCGAGGTCAGCGACTTCGAATTCGCCTCCTACCTCATGTATCCGAAGGTCTTCACCGATTTCGCGCTGGCTTCGGACACCTACGGTCCGGTTTCCGTGCTGCCGACGCCTGCCTACTTCTACGGTCTTGCCGATGGCGAGGAGCTGTTTGCCGATATCGAGAAGGGCAAGACGCTCGTCATCGTCAACCAGGCGATGAGCGGCACCGACAGCCAGGGCATGGTCACCGTCTTCTTCGAACTCAATGGCCAGCCGCGCCGCATCAAGGTGCCGGATCGGGCGCACGGCGCTTCAGGCGCGGCTGCCCGCCGCAAGGCGGAGCCGGGCAATGCTACCCATGTCGGAGCGCCGATGCCAGGCGTCATATCACGCGCCTTTGTTGTACCGGGCCAGGTCGTCAGCGCCGGTGACGTGCTCGTCTCCATCGAGGCGATGAAGATGGAAACGGCACTGCATGCGGAGAAGGACGGCACCGTTTCTGAAGTCCTGGTCAAGGCCGGCGACCAGATCGACGCCAAGGATCTGCTCGTCGTCTACGCTGGGTGAGCAGAGGACGGGCGACCGGTATCGTGATCACCCGATTGTGTAGGATCGGGCCGTTAAAAAGCTGATTTTTCTATGAGTTAGCGGCCTTCTCGCCTTGCCGGGCGGGGAGGTTTTCTCATAGACTTCAGCTCCTACCACCGCCCCCCCAGACCAGTCAGGGATCATCTCATGAGCAAGTTGAAGATTGCCGTCATCGTCGGCAGCACGCGTATTGGCCGTTTCGCGGAACATCCGGCCAAGTGGATCGCTGAGCTCGTCGGCGAGCGTTCTGATCTCGAAGTCGAAGTTCTGGATCTTCTCGACTACCCCATGCATTTCTTCGGCGAAGAGCGCGCTACGACGGCGGAGAGCGAAACCGCCGAGCGCTGGAAGAAGAAGCTGCGCGAATTCGACGGCTTCATCTTCACCGTCGCCGAATACAATCACGCCCCGACTGCTGTTCTGAAGAACGCGATCGATCTCGGGGAGTTCATCCATAAGCCGGTCAGCTTCGTCGGTTACGGCGGCGTCGGTGGCGCACGTGCGGTTGAGCATCTTCGCCTGATTTTCGTCGAAATGAGCGCGGCGTCCGTCAAGACGGCCGTTCACATATCGTTCGGCGAATATCTTTCTGTCCTCAAGGAAGGTAAGAGCCTCGGCGACTACGCTCATCTGAACGAAGCCGCCAAGAACTTGCTCGATCAGCTGACCTGGTGGGGCAATGCGTTGAAGGCAGCGCGCGCCGTCGTCACGTCTGCCTGATCGGAATTTCCGCATGCCGGGATGATCGCGTCCCGGCGGGGCCTCAGATATCGTAGGTATTTGCGGCGTTGATCGTCGAGATGAAACGCTTGGTGCGTTCGCGTTCCGGCGCATTGAAGATTGCCCTGGCGCTGCCCGTCTCCACCACGCTGCCGGCTTCCAGGAAAACCACGTCGTTGGCGATCTTGGAGGCGAGCCTCAGGTCATGGGTCGCCATGACCATGGTCGTGCCCTCGCGGGCGAGCTGGCCCAGCACATCGACCACTTCCGCGGACAATTCCGGATCGAGCGCAGACGTCGGCTCGTCGCAGAGCAGGACGCGTGGCGAAGGGGCAAGTGCGCGGGCGATCGCCACACGCTGCTGCTGGCCGCCCGAAAGCGTCGAAGGCCAGGCATCAACCTTGTGCGCCATACCAACCTTGGTCAGCAGTTCCATGGCGCGTTCGCGCGCCTTTTCCTTCGGCCATTTCAGGACGGTGACCAGACCTTCCATGACATTTTCGATCGCCGTCTGGTGCGGGAAAAGCTGAAAGTTCTGGAAGACCATGCCGGTCTGGCGGCGGATTTTCTGAATTGCCTGCCAACCGGTGCGTTTACCGGGTGCAAAGGAAAGAGTTTCCTCACCAAGGCGGATGGTGCCAGCGGTCGGGACTTCGAGAAGATTGATGCAGCGAAGTAATGTGCTCTTGCCGCCGCCGGATGGGCCGACGAGGGCTGTGACGCTGCCTTCGGGGATGCGGATGCTGATGTCTTTCAGGATGACCGCATCGCCGAAGCGCTTTTCGATATTGGAAAGCTCGATCATGCATTTGCCTCCAGCATGCCGCCATAACGCGCGAAACGGCGTTCGAGCCGCTGCTGCAGCGTCGACAGTACTGAGCTCAGGGCAAGGTAGATCAATGCCGCCTCGATATAAAGGATCAGCGGCTCATAGGTGGTGGCAACGATACGCTGAGCGGCCTGGAAGAGCTCCGGCACGGTGATGGCAGCAGCGAGCGAGGTATCCTTGACCAGTGAGATGAACGTGTTGGAGAGCGGCGGCACGGCAACGCGGGTGGCTTGCGGCAGGATGGTGCGGCTCATCGCCTGGCGCCAGCTCATGCCGATCGAATAGGCCGCTTCCCACTGGCCCTTCGGCACCGAGGAGATCACGGCGCGGATGATCTCCGAGCTATAGGCGCCGATATTCAGCGTGAAGCCGATCAATGCTGCCGGAAAGGCATCAAGCAGAATGCCGATGCTGGGCAGTCCGTAAAAGATGACGAAGAGTTGCACGAGCAGCGGCGTGCCGCGGATGATCCAGACATAGAAACGGGCAATGGCTGCAACGGATGCCGGGCCAAAGAGGCGGGCGATCGCGGTGATCAGCCCCAGAACCAGGCCGAAAGTGAAAGAAAGCAGGGTCAAGGGGATGGTGAAGATCAACCCAGCCCAGAGGAGCGAGGGGAGCGATTCCGCCATCAGTTGGAGCCAGTGCGGCAAGGGCGTGTCCTCAAGAAAAGATGCGTCCGGCGAAGGGTCGCCGGACGCTTTCTTATGCAGCTATAAATGATATGGGGGCAGCGCGAAACCGCCGGTCAGGACTTACTTGGAAACGTCCTGGCCGAAGTACTTGTCGGCGATCTTCTTATAGGTGCCGTCAGCCTTGATGTCGGCGAGCGCCTTATTGATCGCTTCGAGCAGTTCCGGCTCGCCCTTGCGGATGATGATGCCGGAATAGTCAGCATTTTCCTGCTGGGCGACGATCTTCACCGGAGCGTCCGGCTTGTGCTTCTTGAAGTCGAGGAAGGAAAGGCTGTCGTTGATCGTCGCGTCGGCGCGCTTCGTCAGGACGAGCTGGATCGACTGGTCGAAGCCGTCGGTGCCGACGAGTTCGGCCCCCGCTTCCGTGGCGAGCTTGCCGAAGTTGCTGGTCAGCGACTGAGCGGACTTCTTGCCCTTGAGATCGGCGAAGGACTTGATGCTGTCGTCGCCTTCGCGGACGATCAGAACGGCCTTGGAGGCGATATAGGGTTCGGAGAAATCGTATTTCTGCTTGCGGGCTTCAGTGATGCCGACCTGATTGATGACGGTGTCGTAGCGCTTGGCGTCGAGGCCGGCGATCAGGCCGTCCCACTTGCCTTCGACGAACTGAGCCTTGACGCCGAGCTTCGCGGCCACTGCTTCGCCGATTTCGACGTCGAAGCCGACGAGCTTGCCGCTTTCATCATGATAGGTGAAGGGCGCGTAAGTGCCTTCGGTGCCGATTTTGAAGACACCGGCGGACTTGATGGCGCCGAGGTTTTCGCCGGCGTGGGCAGGCAGCAGGGCTGCGGCCTGAATGAGAGCGGCGGCGGCAACGGTTTTCAACCAGTTCATTGTTCTATCCATCCTTGGGAAGATTGTGTTCGGATGGTCGATACATCGCAGAAAATTGCAGCATCGAAAGCGTAGAAAACTGCAAATAAAAGCGGCAACTGCGAATATTTTTCTCAAGCTGCCGCTTGGGCTCCGGAATTCGACTGAAACCGGTATCAGGCAGTGGCGCGACGGCGCAATCTTTCGCTGGCGATGATGATGAAACCCGCGCCGAGGATCATGACGGCGCCGACGACAACATTGTGTGTGGGAATGTCCGCCCAGATCACATAGCCGAGGATGAAGGCCCAGACGAGGGACGTATATTCGAAGGGCGCGAGCACCGAAACGGGCGCCTGGCGCATGCCTTCGAAAAGGGCGAACTGGGCACAGCCGGCGACGATGCCGGTGCCGATGAGCAGGGCGAGTTGCGTGAGGGTTGGGGTTTGCCACGTATAGATGACGGCAATGCCGGTCATGGTCAGGAAGAAGACGTTGGAAACCGCAAGCTGGATGATGGTCTTCTCATGCAGCGAGGTCTTGCGCAGCAGAACCATGGCGGAGGCCCAGAGTACGGCTGCCTGGAGCGCCAGGTAGACCGACCAGGAGATGGTCAGCCCGACCGGATTGCAGGCAATAAGCACTCCAATGAAGCCGACGCCAACGGCAAGCCAGCGGGCGGGCGTGACCTCTTCCTTCAGGATGACCCAGGCGAGGATGGTGCCGACGATAGGTGCCGCGTAATAGAGCGTGGTGACTTCCGCGAGCTGCAGGTGGCTTGCTGCCGTGTAATAGGAAAGCCAGGCGGAAAGCAGCAGGATGCTGCGGGCAATCATCGGCTTGATGATCGGTGAGGTAACTGCCTGATGCACCAACTTGCCACGGCCATAGGCGAGGCAGCCGACGAGAATGGTGAGACTGCGGAAAAACAGGATCTGCCAGACGGGAATGCTCGCCGTCAAAACCTTGACGATCGCATCATGGAAGGTGAACGCCATGTAGGCTGATGTCGTGAGCAGAATGCCCAGGCTGACGGAGTTTTTCACGGAAATGTACCAGGGGCAGGCGATACCGGCGGGAATCGGGGATGCCTGATCGATAGTCCTGCCCCCGGAGGCGGTCAATATGCGAGATTTCGCCCTGGTCGTGGGGCTTTGTTTCATAACGTCAGAAAACGTGTGATCGTGCATGTTGCGTGCACGGTCATCAGTGTTTATGCATGATTTTAGATTATGAACGATTGATCCGGTATAAACATGCAAGATTTTCTGTTGCGCGAGCGCCAGACTGTCATTTCCGAACGGCTGAAGACGCATGGCCGTGTGCTGGCTGCGGAACTGGCAGTCGAATTCGGCGTCTCGGAGGATACGGTACGGCGCGACCTGCGTGAGATGGCGGCGGCAGGGCTCTGCGAGAGGGTATATGGCGGAGCATTGCCGATTTCGCCGGCGCACGGAAGCCTGACCCAGCGCATGAGCTTTGCCACTGAGCGGAAACAGGCGCTGGCCCGCGCTGCTGCGGAGGAAATCGCTGCAGGCACAATGGTATTCTTCGATGCCGGCAGCACCAATCTGGCGATTGCCAACGCTCTACCAGCCGATCTTGCGCTGACGGCAGCAACCAATGCTCCGGCGATCGCTGCCGCATTGATTGAGAAGCCGGGTGTCAATGTCATTCTGATCGGCGGTCTGGTCGATCGCCAGACAGGTGGTTCACTTGGCGCCAAGGCATTGCGGGACATGGAGCAGCTGGCGCCCGACCTCTGCATCCTGGGCGCCTGCGGCGTCGATATCGAGGCGGGATTGACGACATTCGGCTTCGAGGATGCGGAGTTCAAGCGGTTCGCCACGTCCAGGAGCAAGCGGGTCATGGTCGCTGCCACATCGGAAAAATTCGGCACGGCTGCGCCACACAGCGTTCTGCCGGTCGCGCATTGCGAATGCCTTATCGTCGAGCACGATGCGGATGCCGCCATGCTTGAGAAATACCGTGCACGCGGGTGCCGGACGATCATCGCGGACAAGACGGCCTGAGGCCGTTCCACTTGTTGGGGATCGGGCAGGCAAGCCCGATTAAGAGGAAAGACAAGGAAATGGATAGTAACGTGAGTGCGGCGCCGAGGGTGCGGAGCAGCTTCATCACCCGGAGCAGAGTGGCGGTCTCGCTGCTCTTTCTCATGAATGGTTTCGTCGTCGGCTGCTGGGCGCCGAAGATTCCTGATTTCGCCGAGCGGCTTGGGCTTACCAAATTCGAGCTCGGGCTGATGATCCTCGTCTTCGGTTTCGGCTCGCTGGTCATGATGCCGATCGCCGGTGCACAGATTGCAAAACATGGCTCACGCGTTGTCGTGCGGGTGCTCGCAGTCTGTTTGCTGCCCACGCTTCTGGCGCTGACGCTGGCTCCCAACGTCATCACAGGGGCGATTTCGCTCTTTCTGTTCGGCGGCTTCATCGGCGCAATGGATGTGGCAATGAACGCCAATGCCGTGGCGGTAGAAAAATCCATGCGCCGCGCGATCATGTCGTCCTGCCATGCTTTCTGGAGCCTTGGTGGCCTGATCGGCTCCGGCCTTGGCGGTCTGGTGATCTCCAAGCTCGGTATTCTCGGCCACGCGGAGCTGGCGACTGTGCTGGCCGCCATCTTCCTCGCCGCCGCCTGGCCGATGGTCCTGGCCGATCCGCCGCATCCCGACACCAAGAAAGAGAAAACGAAGCTGCCGATGGTGCCGCTGCCGTGGCTGCTCGGCGTCATGGCGCTGTTCTGCATGGTACCAGAAGGTGCGGTCCTCGACTGGGGAGCGCTTTATCTCAGGCAGGAAATGGGTGCGTCCGTTGCCCTCTCCGGCCTCGGCTTTGCGGCCTTCTCGGCGGCGATGGCGACCATGCGCTTTGCCGGCGATCTGGTCCGCGATCGTCTCGGCGGGGTCAAGACACTGCGCATTTGCACGCTCTTTGCCATCGCCGGCATGCTGCTTGCAAGCCTTGCGCCGGATGCTGAAATCGCCATCCTCGGCTTCGCGCTTTGCGGTATCGGTATTTCGAACATGGTGCCGATCGCCTTTTCGGCTGCGGGCAACATCCCCGGCCTGAAGCCCGGCATCGGCATCTCTGTCGTCACGACCTTGGGCTATTCCGGCATGCTGGTGGCGCCTTCGATTATCGGCTTCGTGGCCGAGCATGTGGGCTTTGCGGCCGTCTTCATGGCGCTGCCGGTGCTCCTGCTCGTGGTTCTCGCATTCTCCAGGCTCGCACATTATGCCGACGGGGTCTCGGGCGGCGGCCATTGAGCCGCATCCAAACAAAAGTGATATGCGGGGCGGTTGACAAGCTCGCGGGCTTGATCCACCTGAAAGGCTCTGTTTTCCGGGTGTAAGAGCTCTTCATGTCTGCTTTCGATTTCGATCCGAAACCGCGCCGCGCTTCCGTTGCCGTCGATGTCGGCGGTGTCATCGTCGGCGGTGGTGCGCCGGTTGTCGTGCAATCCATGACGAACACCGATACGGCGGATGTGGATTCCACGGTTGCGCAAGTGGCTGCACTCCATCGCGCCGGTTCGGAGCTGGTGCGCATCACCGTCGACCGCGACGAAAGTGCTGCCGCCGTACCGAAGATCCGCGAGCGCCTGCTGCGCCTCGGCATGGACGTGCCGCTGATCGGCGATTTCCACTATATCGGCCACAAGCTGCTTTCCGATCACCCGGCCTGTGCCGAAGCGCTTGCGAAGTATCGCATCAATCCCGGCAATGTCGGGTTCAAGGACAAGAAGGACAAGCAGTTCGCCGAAATCATCGAGATGGCAATCCGCTACAACAAACCGGTGCGCATCGGGGTCAACTGGGGCTCGCTCGACCAGGAACTATTGACGCAGCTGATGGACAAAAACCAGGCCGAGGGATCGCCGCTTTCGGCCCGGCAGGTGACGCGCGAGGCGATCGTGCAGTCGGCGCTGCTGTCGGCACAACTCGCCGAAGAGATCGGCCTGCCGCGCAACCGTATCATCCTGTCGGCCAAGGTCAGCCAGGTTCAGGACCTGATCGCCGTCAATTCCATGCTCGCCGAACGTTCCAACCACGCGCTGCATCTCGGCTTGACCGAAGCCGGCATGGGCACCAAGGGCATTGTCGCGTCCTCGGCCGCGATGGGCTATGTGCTGCAGAACGGCATCGGCGATACGATCCGCATTTCGCTGACGCCGGAGCCGAATGGCGACCGCACCCGCGAGGTTCAGGTGGCGCAGGAACTGCTCCAGGTCATGGGTTTCCGCCAGTTCGTGCCCGTCGTCGCGGCCTGTCCCGGCTGTGGGCGTACGACCTCGACGGTATTCCAGGAGCTCGCGCAGAACATCCAGAACGACATCCGAAAGAACATGCCGGTCTGGCGGGAAAAATATCCGGGTGTTGAAGCGCTCAATGTCGCGGTCATGGGCTGCATCGTCAACGGCCCTGGCGAGAGCAAACATGCCGATATCGGTATTTCGCTTCCCGGCACCGGCGAGACGCCGGCTGCGCCCATCTTCATCGACGGCAAGAAGGCCCTGACGCTGCGCGGCCCAAATATCGCCTCGGATTTCGAGGCGTTGGTTATCGACTATATCGAGAAGCGATTCGGCCAGAAGACGGCGGCGGAGTAACTGCTCCGCTTTCGGTGGCCTGCTGCAGCAGGGTTGGATGGTGGCTCTGCTCTGTCTCAGCTCTTGCGTTCGGCTATGAAGTGGGCCGCGGTGATCAACAATGCGGCGCGTTCACCATAGGGGACCAGCAGCTCTTCCGCATCCTCGACATGCCGGCGCAGCTGTTTGTCTGCCCATTCCATACCGTGAAGCCCCACGAGCGTTCCCTTGCCGCGGGCAGCATCCTTGCCGGTCGCTTTGCCCATCGTCTTGATATCGGAAGTCAGATCGAGAATATCGTCGGCAAGCTGGAAGGCGAGGCCGATCTTTTCGCCGAAGCGGCGTAGGCGCTGCCGGTCTTCGGTAGACGCGCCGGCAATGATGGCGCCGGCCTCGCAGGCGAAGCGGATCAGCGCGCCCGTCTTCATCGCCTGCAGGCGAATGATGCCAGCCTCATTGGGCGCCTGCGTTTCCGCTGCAAGATCAAGGGCCTGTCCGCCGGCCATGCCGCCGAGGCCAGCGGCGCGGGCGATCGCCAGAACAAGTTCCGTCTTGCTGCGGTCCGGCAGGTCGGTTTCCGGCGCGGCGATGATATCGAAGGCATAGGTCAGCAGGCTGTCGCCGGCCAGAATAGCGGTCGCTTCATCGAATTTGATGTGTACGGTCGGCTTGCCGCGGCGCAGGTCGTCGTCGTCCATAGCCGGCAGATCGTCGTGAACGAGTGAATAGCAATGGATGCACTCGAGTGCCGCGCCGACGCGAAGCGCGGCCTGTCTGTTGCCGCCGAGAAGTGCTGCGCTTTCCACGACAAGGAAGGGGCGCAGGCGTTTGCCGCCATTCAGGACGGCGTAGTGCATGGCGCTACGCAAGAGGTCGGGGCGGGCGATCTCGTCGGACAGCTCGGTAGGAGAGAGCAGGAGATCGAGCAGCGCCTCGATCTCGGCGGCACTGCTTTTCAACCGTGTCTCGAATGTTTCCCGTTTGGCGTCCATGCGCGCTCTTTGGCACGGCAGAACGGCTGCTGGCAACGGAATTGTCGATCATCGTGTCAAGATTTCCGCTGCACTCTGGCAATGCGGGTTTTCAGGCGGTATGACAACGACCAGGGCGAAATCGGACTGGGACATTGGATATAGCGCCGCAGACAGAGGAAAGCGTCGAGGCGCCGGTTCACCGGCGTTGGCTTGGAGACCGCCAGGTGCTGAAACGCATTGTTCTTGCCGTTCTGGCCGTGCTGCTTTTGCCCTATGTGCTGATCTTTGTCTATCTGCTGCCCTTCATCCATCCGATTTCGACGCTGATGCTGCGCGATCTCATGCTTCTGCGCGGTTACGACCGGCAGTGGGTGTCGATCGATGATGTTGCGCCGGTGCTCGTGCAATCGGTGATGATGTCGGAAGACGGGCAATATTGCTTTCACGGCGGTGTCGATTGGGGCGAGATGCGTATGCTGGTCGAAGACACGCTGAAGGGCCAGGAGACGCGCGGCGGCAGCACGATTCCCATGCAGACGGCGAAGAACCTCTTCCTCTGGAACAGCCGCTCCTTCATCCGCAAGGGATTGGAACTGCCGTTGGCCGTCGGCTCCGACTTCGTCTGGTCGAAGCGGCGACTGATGGAGATTTATCTCAATATCGCCGAATGGGGGCCAGGCATCTACGGCATCGAGGCAGCGGCACAGTATCACTTCAAGGTGCCTGCCTCGAAGCTTACGCGCCGCCAGGCATCGTTGCTTGCGGTTTCGCTGCCGAACCCGATCGATCGCAATGCCGGAAAACCCGAGCGAGGGCTACGCAGGCTTGCATCGCTCATCGAACGGCGGGCGCAGGGCTCGGGCGATTACATCAAGTGTATCTATGATTGATATCAGAACTTGTCGTTGGTAGCGGCAAGCGTCATCTGACATTCTTGATCCTGCCATATGGGCGAATGCATCAGCAATCAAAGCCCCGAGTCGCCCATGACCACCACGACACTTTCGCCCGAGCTGCTTCAGTATTCGAAGACCCATAATCCGGCTCCGCCGCGGCATCTCGGCTCCCGCTATCACAAGCTCGGCGGCTTCTTGCCGGAGCAGGGTAACACGATCGTCTGCCATCCCCCGCGGGGCTCAAAAACGCAGCAGGTGCTGATCGAAGCGCGTGAGAGATATCTGGCGATGCCCGAGGCACCACAATTCATCTTCACGCCAATAACCAGCCTCCACATGACGCTCTTTGAAGGCGTGATCGAGACCGGCCGCAAAGAGAACCATTGGCCTGATAATATTCCGCTCGATACGCCGATCGACGATATGACGGAGCTCATGGGCGCGCGGCTCGAAGGCTTCACGATGTTCGATCCGTTCAAGGTCGCGATCGTCGAAGCCCGTCCGTCCGGCCTGCTCCTCGATGGGGCGACAGAGGATGACCGCAAGGTTATGCGCGCCTGGCGCGATGCCTTCGCCGATCTCCTGGGTTACCGTCAGCCCAACCATGAGAATTACAAGTTCCACATGACCTTCACCTATGCGATCGAGCGGCTGGAAGACGAGGCGCTGCCGCGCTGGCAGGCGATGCTTGACGAGGTGACAGAGGACATCCGCAGCAAGGCGCCGGTCCTGGAACTCAATCCGCCGGCCTTCTGCGTGTTCGAGGATATGAACCACTTCCACGAACTGCTGATCTTCGATTTCGAACCTTGACAGGACCACACCATGGACAAGCTGACGCTCTATATCGCCAATAAGAACTACTCTTCCTGGTCGTTCCGGCCGTGGATGGCGCTGACGGGCGGCGGCATCGATTTCGAGGAAGTGTTGATCCCCTTCGATTATCCAAACGGCAATCCCAACATCAAGGCGGTCTCGCCGAGCGGCCACGTGCACTTGCTGCAGCACGGTGCTCTGAAGATCTGGGAATCCTTTGCGATTATCGAATATGTGGCCGAGCTCTATCCCGATGCCGGGTTGCTTCCGAAGGATCGTGCCGAGCGGGCGCTCGCCCGTTCGGTCTCCGCCGAGATGATGTCGAGCTTCCGGGTGCTGCGCAACGCTTGCCCGATGAATATTCGCCGGCCAAAGGGCAAGATCGCGATGCCTGGCGGCGTCTCTGCCGATATCAGTCGCATCCAGACAATCTGGCGTGATCTACTGCAGAAATCCGGTGGACCGTTCCTCTTCGGTGCATTCAGTGGAGTGGATGCGATGTTTGCGCCTGTCGTCAATCGCTTCGATATCTATGATCTCGTCAGCAGCGCCGATACACTGGCTTACATGAACGTGATGAAGGCGCATCCGGCCTGGCGGAAGTGGGAAGAAGCGGCCCGCGCCGAGCGTTGGATCGTGCCGGAAGACGAAGTCTGAGCGGAGAATCAGAGGCATCGCAAAAAATACATATGGGGACTGGTCAAGGCCGCCCCTTGCATGTATAAGCGCGCAAAATTCCGAAATCGCGACATGTCCGTTTCGGCCGCCAGTCTGGCCGTGGGAATGTTTTGCCCGCAAGTGGAGTAAGAAAAATGGCTGTACCGAAGAGAAAAACGAGCCCGTCCAAGCGCGGCATGCGCCGTTCGGCTGATGCGCTGAAGGCTCCGACCTACGTCGAAGACAAGAACTCCGGCGAGCTGCGCCGCCCGCACCATATCGATCTGAAGACCGGTATGTACCGTGGCCGTCAGGTTCTGACGCCGAAGGAAAACGCATAATTCTTTATGCGGCTTGTCCGATGAAAGTTTTGAAGGCCGGCTCAATGCCGGCCTTTTTCTTTTCAAGATATTATA
Source organism: Rhizobium viscosum (assembly GCF_014873945.1). Lineage (NCBI taxonomy): Bacteria > Pseudomonadati > Pseudomonadota > Alphaproteobacteria > Hyphomicrobiales > Rhizobiaceae > Rhizobium > Rhizobium viscosum. Next base: position 2,030,955 of record NZ_JADBEC010000001.1, read on the forward strand.
ATCTTCGGTGTCTTGAAGTGAGACACTGATATCAGGCAGTATTCCCGCGAGATCGGGGAGGTATTTCTGCATGATTAACACAATACCGCTGATGGTTATTCCATTTATTCTTTACAATCTGGCGATGCTGGGCCTGATGGGCGGTGGCGGTATTCCGTCGCTCCAGCATGACGTGATCGTGCTGTCGATGCTTTCGGGCGCAATCTGGAGCATGGCGCTCGGCGATCTCTTCATCGTCGTGGCGCTCGTCGTACTCTTCTTCGAGATCCTGAAGGCAACCCGGAACGGTTCCGGCAACCTCATCAATCATATGCTGTCGATGCTGGTCTTCATCGCCTTCCTGGTCGAGTTTCTGCTCGTCCAGGATGCGGCGACCCAGGTTTTCTTCATCCTGATGACCATTGCGCTGATCGACGTGATCGGCGGCTTTGCGGTGTCGATCCGCAGCGCCGGCCGGGACGTTTCGATTGGCCTATAGGTTGTCGAGCTTGTTCTGCAGCGCGCGCAGCTGTTCCTTCAGCTCGTCGATGTCCTTCGCCTCTGCCTTGCGGCTTTCCTTTGGCGGCGGCGTCATGAAGGGCGAGAACATCTGCATGGCCTGCTGGAACATCTCGGTATTCCGGCGGACCTGCTCCTCGACCATCTGCATGGGAAGCTGCAGGTTCTTGCCGAGCGGCGTTTCACCGAAGGCACGGTTCACCTGCTCGCGGATCTGCGACTGCTGTTCCGTGAAAGCGCGCATGGAATGTTCCAGGAAGCTCGGAACGACCATCTGCATCTGGTCGCCATAGTAGGTAATCAGCTGGCGCAGGAAGGAGATCGGAAGCAGCGTGTTGCCGGTCTTCGATTCCTGCTCGAAAATAATCTGGGTCAGTACCGAATGCGTGATGTCGTCACCGCTTTTGGCGTCCTGAACAACAAAATCCTCCCCCTTCTTCACCATCTCCGCCAGGTCTTCCAGCGTCACGTAAGTGCTGGTGCCTGTATTATAGAGGCGGCGATTGGCATATTTCTTTATTACGATCTGACCCTCAGTCTTCGCCATATCAGTCTCCCGAACCCCGTCTGATTGTATGGATACTCCTCCACCAGAGACTGTAGACGCAAAAGAAGGGCGGTGACAATCTCTTTGTGCGATGCGGCAAGCCCTTTCCCTGTACGGATAAATCCATTCGAGGGCGCTGCAGCAAATGGTGGAATGGTCTTGGCATTTGACTTGCGCCTGCAGCTTTGTCAGTTTCCACTTATATGTGTGACGAGAAACGAGGAAACCACCCCATGAGCAGTTCATCCGTCGTCATCGCCAGCGCAGCGCGCACCGCTGTCGGTTCCTTTAACGGTGCTTTCGGCACAATTCCCGCTCACGAGCTCGGCGCAGCCGCCGTCAAGGGCGCGCTGGAGCGGGCAAGTGTTTCCCCCGAAGACGTGGACGAGGTTATCCTTGGCCAGGTCCTGCAGGCCGGCGAGGGCCAGAACCCCGCTCGCCAGGCGGCGATGAAGGCTGGTGTTCCCAAGGAGGCGACGGCCTGGAGCGTCAATCAGCTCTGTGGTTCCGGTCTGCGTGCCGTTGCCCTCGGCATGCAGCAGATCGCGCTCGGCGATGCGAAGATCATCGTCGCCGGCGGTCAGGAATCCATGTCGATGGCGCCACATGCAGCGCATTTGCGCGGTGGCGTGAAGATGGGCGACATGAAGATGATCGACACCATGATCAAGGACGGTCTGACCGACGCCTTTTACGGCTATCACATGGGCGTTACTGCTGAAAATATCGCACGCCAGTGGCAGCTTTCACGCGACGATCAGGACCAGTTCGCCGTCAGCTCGCAGAACAAGGCCGAAGCAGCGCAGAAGGCTGGCCGCTTCAGGGACGAAATCGTTCCCTTCGTCATTCAGGGCCGCAAGGGCGATGTGACCGTCGATGCCGACGAATATATCCGCCACGGCGCGACGTTGGAGGCTATGGCCAAGCTGCGGCCGGCCTTCGACAAGGATGGCACGGTGACCGCGGCGAACGCTTCCGGTCTCAACGACGGCGCTGCCGCAGCCGTGCTGATGAGCGAAGCGGAAGCATCGCGACGCGGCATCCAGCCGCTTGCCCGCATCGTTTCCTGGGCAACAGCCGGTGTCGATCCGCAGGTCATGGGGACTGGCCCGATCCCCGCCTCCCGCAAGGCTCTGGAAAAGGCCGGCTGGTCCGTTGCCGATCTAGACCTCGTCGAGGCCAATGAAGCCTTCGCGGCCCAAGCCTGCGCCGTGAACAAGGATCTCGGCTGGGATCCTGATATCGTCAACGTCAATGGTGGCGCGATCGCGATCGGTCATCCGATCGGCGCTTCGGGTGCGCGCGTCCTCAACACGCTACTCTTCGAAATGAAGCGCCGCGGCGCCAAAAAGGGTCTCGCAACACTGTGCATCGGCGGCGGCATGGGTGTCGCGATGTGCTTCGAGGCGATGTAAATAGCGTACGATGCATGTTTCATAAGGCCTGCGCGCGAGCGGGCCAACAACAGCAGGGGAGCGGAACATGAGCAGAGTGGCTTTGGTCACTGGTGGTACGCGCGGCATTGGCGCGGCAATTTCGATGGCACTCAGGAATGCCGGCTATAAGGTCGCAGCAAACTATGCCGGCAATGATGAAAAGGCCAAGGCATTTCATGATGTTACCGGCGTGCCGGTCTTCAAGTGGGACGTATCCGACTATGTTGCCTGCGGGGAAGGTATTGCAAGGGTCCAGGACGAACTCGGTCCGGTCGATATCCTCGTCAACAATGCCGGCATCACGCGCGATGCGATGTTTCACAAGATGACGCCGCAGCAGTGGCATGAGGTGATCAATACCAACCTCACCGGCCTCTTCAATATGACGCACCATGTCTGGAGCGGCATGCGTGACCGCAGCTTTGGCCGCATCGTCAATATCTCCTCCATCAACGGCCAGAAGGGCCAGATGGGGCAGGTGAACTATTCTGCCGCCAAAGCCGGCGACCTCGGGTTTACCAAGGCGCTTGCCCAGGAAGGTGCGGTCAAGAACATCACCGTCAATGCCATCTGCCCCGGTTATATCGGGACGGAGATGGTGCTTGCGGTGCCGGAAAAGGTGCTGAATGAGAAGATCATTCCGCAAATCCCGGTTGGGCGCCTCGGCGAACCCGAGGAGATCGCGCGCTGCGTGACCTTCCTCGTTTCCGACGATGCCGGGTTCATCACCGGTTCGACATTAACAGCCAATGGTGGTCAGTTCTTCGTCTGAGCCTGTTTCTTCTGACTGTGAGCGTAGTTGCTCGGGAAGCTGCCGGCACTGTCATAGGGGCCGGCAGATGCGCCATAGGCCGCGAAGCAATGGGTGATGAGGGCGGCGGTTGCGACGATCCTGTTCATGGTCGTGTCTTCCTGCGGACGCGCGCTCGGATAGTTGCTGTCACGCGGTTTCGGTTCATTGATCGAGTCAGGCGTTTGGATGACGCCGTCTATTGGCTTTGACGGGCACTTTCTGGACGGAGCGGTCCTGGCTGCGGAGGGCAGCGACGGCCGTCGTGAGGAAGGCCGAGGCGATCAGGATGGAGATCGCGGAATTCAGGAAAATCTGGGCCATGGTAGCGTTCCTTTGTAATCACGGGCGGCACATGCTCTGCCCTGCGATGTTGAAAGGAATATGGGCTTGGTGCTGGCGGCGCGGTAGATTTGACTTCAGCGACCGATCGTCAACGCGGCGTTGACGACAAAAGCGCTCAAGAAAAACGGGCGCCGAAGCGCCCGTTGAAAATTTCCGATGGGCCGATGCTGATTAGCGGCAACGCGCTTCGTAGCGGCGACCGTAGCGGTCGCGATAGATGCAGTAGCCGCGGCGTTCAACCGACTGGCCGATCAGTGCGCCTGTCAGACCGCCGGCGACTGCGCCGACTGCCGCGCCACCCCAGCTATTGCTGACAGCGCCACCGATGATAGCGCCCGTGCCAGCACCAATTGCCGTGCCCTGCTCCGTTGGGGTGCAGGATGCGAGAGCGCCAATGAGAGCGCAGCTAAGGATGATCTTCTTCATGTCTCAACTCCCCAGGTTACCGGCCTTTAAATTCGGCCCATCAGTACAAGAATGATAATGATGACGAGAACTAACCCCAAACCACCGGAAGGTCCATAGCCCCAGCCGCGGCTATAACCCCAATTCGGCAAGGCGCCAATCAACAACAGAATAAGGATAATAAGAAGTATCGTGCCAAGCATGGTGTTTGTCCTGTCTCATCCTCATTTCGACTGGACTAGAAACCCGCATCCGCGGCTTTTGTTCCCGGCTAAACTCTCAGAATATCACGGCGGCGTTATCGCCCATTGGGACAGAAGCCGAATTTAGCCGGTTCCTTCGAAAGCAAGTCGGCGAAATGTTATCGGGCATTTTCGAATATGGTTAAAAATCCCTTTGAATACAATATGTTGCGGTGAACAAAGCAGGAAAACGAAGATGTCTCCGATTCGTCAGCGATTCGTTCCGGCTTTGATCAGTCAGGACTTTTCATCGGCTTGCCGGCGCCGGCCTGCTTAAGGCTCCGTAAATTCAGCATGTAAAAGATTAACGCGATCCGAGAGCTCGGATAACTGCGCAAATCCGAAACCCGCATCTTGGGCTCGGTGACGAAAGCGTCCACAAGATATCGCCGTGAACGAAAGGGGAAAACCTCGACAGCAGCGATTCGTCTCCGATTCGTTCCGGCTTTGGTCGAAGCGTTAATTTTGGGCTTGACCTTTGCGTTTTTACGATGCGGCAAGAAGCGTTAATCGCGGTCGCCAGTATTTGTTCGCAGGCGAGTCTGCAGATTCAGCATCTAGTGTAAAAAAGCGATTCAAAATCAATACTTAGCCGTGAACAAAAGCTGAATCAGCCGGAGTCAGCGATTCGTCTCCGATTCGTTCTCAAGCTGTTCCGAATCTTAAATCAAGGACTTAGCGGGCTGTGACTTCCGTGCTCAATCCAAAGTCTATTTCAAATCTGCCCTTGCGTTTGAAGCTTCGGCTGTCCATGTGTTCTGTGCTTCATTCGCGGCTCCGACTTGACCCCGGGGCGTCACCGCCTCACTTGCATGGAACATGACACTGACTTCACAGCCGATGATACTGAGCGGGCGCGGCGTGACCGCGGTGCTCGGACCGACCAATACCGGCAAGACCCATTATGCGATCGAACGTATGGTGGCGCATGGTACAGGTGTCATCGGCCTGCCGCTCCGCCTGCTGGCGCGCGAAGTCTATACGCGCGTCGTCGAAAAGGTGGGCGCCCAGAATGTGGCGCTGGTGACCGGCGAAGAAAAGATCTCGCCGCCGAATGCGCGTTTCTCCGTCTGCACGGTCGAAGCGATGCCGCGGGAAACCAAGGCAGCTTTCGTCGCTATCGATGAAGTGCAGCTCGCAGGAGATCTCGAGCGCGGCCATATCTTTACAGACCGTATCCTGCATCTACGCGGCCGCGAGGAGACGCTTCTATTGGGTGCCGGCACCATGCGGCCGATCCTGCAGCAGCTTCTGCCGGGGATTACCGTCACGGAGCGGCCGCGGCTTTCCCACCTACTCTATGCCGGGCAAAAGAAGATTACCCGGCTGCCGCAGCGTTCGGCGATCGTCGCCTTCTCGGCGGACGAAGTTTATGCGATCGCAGAACTGATCCGGCGCCAGCGCGGCGGCGCGGCTGTGGTGCTCGGGGCGCTCAGCCCCCGCACCCGCAATGCGCAGGTGGCACTCTACCAGGAGGGCGACGTCGAATATCTCGTCGCGACCGATGCGATCGGCATGGGCCTCAATCTCGATGTCGACCATGTGGCCTTTGCGCAGGACCGGAAGTTCGACGGTTATCAATTCCGCAACCTCAACCCCGGCGAGCTCGGCCAGATCGCTGGCCGCGCCGGCCGCCATGTGCGCGACGGAACCTTTGGCGTCACCGGCCAGGTTTCACCCTTCGATGAAGAACTCGTGCAACGCATCGAGGGCCATGAGTTCGACAATATCAAGGTTCTCCAATGGCGCACCAAGGACCTCGATTTTTCCTCGATACAATCCCTGCGGGCAAGCCTTGAGACCGGGCCCCGCGTGCCGGGGCTGACGCGAGCGCTGCCGTCCGTCGACCAGCAAGCGCTCGACCATTTGTCGCGCTATCCGGAAATCATTGATCTCGCTAACACGCCGGCGCGGGTCGAAAAGCTCTGGGAGGCTTGCGCTCTGCCGGACTATCGGCGCATAACGCCTGCGCAACATGCCGATCTTATTTCTACCCTCTTTTCCGATCTGGTGCGCTATGGCACGGTGAACGAGCAGTTTCTAGCCGAACAGGTTCATCGTTCGGATCGGACAGATGGAGAAATTGACACTCTTTCGGCGCGAATCGCGCAGATAAGAACCTGGACCTATGTATCGAATCGGCCCGGCTGGCTTGCCGATCCGACACACTGGCAGGAAAAGACGCGGGAAATCGAAGATCGATTGTCCGATGCGTTACATGAAAGGTTGACGAAACGCTTTGTTGATCGCAGGACATCTGTGCTCATGAAGCGCCTGAGAGAGAATGCGATGCTGGAAGCTGAAATCAGTGTGAATGGCGATGTCTTTGTCGAAGGACATCATGTGGGGCAGTTGACCGGGTTCCGTTTCACGCCTGTCGGGGGAACGGACGGGCCGGACGCCAAGGCGGTTCAGGCTGCGTCGCAGAAGGCGCTTGCTCTTGAATTCGAAGCTCGCGCCGCACGCTTGCACGCCGCAGGCAATGCCGATCTGGCGATCGGTTCGGATGGGCTGGTCCGTTGGCTCGGCGATCCCGTCGGCCGCCTTTCGGGCAGTGACCATGTGATGCGTCCGCGTGTCATCCTGCTTGCCGACGAGCAGCTCACGGGCAATGCGCGCGACCATGTCGCCGCCCGTATCGAGCGTTTCGTCAATCATCATATCAGCACGGTGCTGAAGCCGCTCGACGACCTATCGCGCGCCGAAGACCTGCAGGGTCTTGCCAAGGGGCTCGCCTTCCAGCTCGTCGAGAATCTCGGCGTGCTCTTCCGCCGCGACGTGACGGAAGAAGTGAAGTCTCTGGATCAGGATGCGCGCGCTTCCATGCGCCGCTACGGTATCCGCTTCGGCGCTTATCATATCTTCGTGCCGGCGCTTCTGAAGCCGGCGCCGGCAGAGCTCATCACCCTGCTCTGGGGGCTCAAGAATGACGGCCTCGACAAGCCGGGCTACGGCGATCTCATTCCGGTGCTCGCTGCCGGCCGCACCTCCGTGGTCACCGATCCGAGCTTCGAGCGTATGTTCTACAAGCTCGCGGGCTTCCGCTTCCTCGGCAAGCGCGCCGTGCGTATCGACATTCTCGAGCGTCTGGCCGACCTCATCCGTCCGCTGCTGCAGTGGAAGCCGGGTCAGGGCACGCGTCCGGACGGCGCCTATGACGGTCGCCGCTTCACGACGACGACGGCGATGCTGTCCATTCTCGGTGCGACGCTCGAAGATATGGAAGAGATCCTCAAGGGTCTCGGCTACCGCGCCGACGCCGTGAAGGTCGAGGAGGCAGCTGCATTCCTCGCCACGCAGGATGCAGCATCCGCTCCGGCTGCGGCGGTGGCTGAGGCCGCAGCAGAGGAAACGGCTGAAAAGGCCGATCATGACGACGCAGATGGCGCTTCGGAAGAAGTGCCCGCGGTCGAAGCCGCACCGGTGGCTGCGGAAACGCCTGCAGGTGCCGAAGGTTCGGCTGAGGCGGGCGAAGCTGCGGAACCGAAGCCGGTTCTCCTGTGGCGCCTCGGTGGCCGCAACGAAAACCAGCGCCAGGCGCGCGGCCATGGCGACCGCCGTGGCGGACAGGGCCAAGGCCAGGGTCAGGACCGCGGCGAGCGCAACAATCGTCGCCAGGGCGGTAGCGAAGGCGGCGAGAGCCGGGACGGCAATCGCAATAACAACCGCAACCGGGATGGCGGCAATCGCGACGGTAACCGGGAAGGCGGCAATCGTGATGGGGGCAGGCCCCAGCATGCGCGCAATGACCGCAACGAGCAGCGCGGTGACCGTCAGGACCGCGGAGACCGCAAGGATCGTGGCGATCGCAACGACCGTAACAGCAACCGCGGCAATTCGCAGCCGCTGCGCTTCGAGGCCAAGCCGCCGCGCAAGGAGAAGCCGATCGATCCGGATTCGCCCTTCGCTAAGCTTGCAGCGCTCAAGGAGCAGATGAAGAAGTAATCATGGGCGGAGAGACACAGCCAGGGAGCGGTTCGCGCCAGCGCATCGACAAATGGCTGTTCTTCGCACGTATGGTGAAATCGCGCTCGCTGGCGCAGAGCCATATCCAGTCCGGTCACGTCAGTATCAATGGCGCGCGCTGTGCGCAGCCGAGCCAGACGGTCAAGGTGGGCGATCGTGTTGAGCTGACGCTGGAGCGGCGGGATGTCATTCTCGTCGTCCGGCTGCCTGGCGAGCGACGCGGACCCTATGAGGAGGCGAAGCTGCTTTATGAGGATCTGTCGCCGCCTCCGGATGTGGCAAAACGCCTCACCCCCTATGAGCAGGCTATTCGGGCCACCGGCTCCGGAAGACCGACGAAAAAGGAGCGACGCGCAATCGACAGGCTGATGTCGGACGAGGATTAGAAAACTCTTCCTGCCGTCAGCTTTTCGAAGATCGTTTGTCCTTGAAATCCTGCTATAAAGCCGATACGTGACACACAACCTGCCGGGTAGCGTGCTTGCCTCCCAAGCCTGTCCACGCTTTCTTTCCGGCTAGGGGGACAGGCGCGACGTTCCAGGTTGCCCGGCCCCGCCCGTATGGAAAATCCTGGAGTTCTTCATGACCTATGTCGTGACCGATAATTGCATTCGCTGCAAATACACCGATTGTGTTGAAGTCTGCCCGGTCGACTGTTTCTACGAGGGCGAGAATTTCCTCGTCATCCATCCCGATGAGTGCATCGACTGCGGTGTTTGCGAGCCGGAATGTCCGGCCGAGGCGATTAAGCCCGATACCGAGCCGGGTCTCGACAAGTGGCTGAAGATCAACGCTGAATATGCGAGCATCTGGCCGAACATCACGGTCAAGAAAGAGCCGATGGCCGAGGCCAAGGAGCTCGACGGCGAGACCGGAAAATTCGAGAAATACTTCTCGGAAAAGCCGGGGAGCGGCGACTGAAAATTTCGACGTCCGGCGTCGCTGAAACCGGGTTCAGCGGCAGCTTAAACGTTTCAAATTACGCGTGAGTCACATGAGCGCTATGTGTTGCCCACATGACTCACACTAAGCAAATTATTGATTTCCTCATATTTTTGTGATACGTTCACCACACTGTTCCATTTGTGGCATGACGCATGCCCAAAACCATCACGAAAGTAAAACAAATCCGTACGCGGTTTCCGTGACATATCAATAACTTGAGCTGTCGGATCCCAAGATCGCGCGCAAGGATACCTTTTGCTTCTGTCTGGTGGAACCAGAGTGAAGTCACCCGACGGGTTTAACCGTCTCATCCGGGCCTGACTGACCCGGCTCCGGCCGCCGCCGGTAGCGTAACAGGGAGTTTTTGATTAGAATGACCATCCAGCAGAAAAAACCTTCTACCGCACGTCACGGCTTCAAGACTGGTGAATCGATCGTGTACCCCGCACACGGCGTCGGTACCATCACGGCTATCGAAGAGCAAGAAGTCGCCGGCATGAAGCTTGAACTTTTCGTCATCGATTTCGAAAAGGACAAGATGCGTCTGAAGGTTCCGGTCGCGAAAGCCATGAGCATCGGCATGCGCAAGCTTTCCGAGACCGACTTCGTTGAGCGCGCCCTCAAGGTCGTGCAGGGCAAAGCTCGCGTCAAGCGCACCATGTGGTCCCGCCGCGCCCAGGAGTATGATGCCAAGATCAATTCCGGCGACCTGATTTCCATCGCAGAAGTCGTTCGCGATCTCTACCGTGCCGAGAACCAGCCGGAGCAGTCCTATTCCGAGCGTCAGCTCTATGAGGCTGCCCTCGACCGGATGGCTCGCGAAATCGCTGCCGTCAACAAGATGTCTGAAACCGAAGCTGTTCGCCTCGTCGAGACCAATCTCAACAAGGGTCCGAAGCGTGGCAAGGTAATCGAGGAAGACGATTCGCAGGACGAGGCCGCTTGATAGCGCTTTGTTTTTGCACATGAAAAAACCCGGCCTTGGAGCCGGGTTTTTTATTGGAACTTTTTTGCCGTTGCGACGTTCATACACAGTAATGCGGACATGACCGGAGCCCATGAAGCTCGGTTTGAATTCCGCTGAAGCTGTCAGCGTTCGATGAGGAGCGGATCATGATTTCCAGAATTTGCCTTTCCGGCAATCTCAAGAAACAGATCCAGCCCTGCCGTCTTGCCGGCACATGACGAGAGATAGGGCCTCCTCCTGAAAAGTCCAGGAGGAGGCCTTTATGCATTCAAGACCCCTGGTTTGCTCCGGTGCAGCGATGTTCCGGAAACGATGTTTGCTTGTTCATTTTTAGGCACGTGGCCCATTTAGGAGAGCGATTATGAAGAACATGTCTGCAGATCGGCGCATGATCAAAATAGCAATGGCGGCTCCCTATCTTGCCCGTGAAGAAGAGCACAATCTGGCCATCCGCTGGAAGGATCACGAAGACCGCGGCGCCCGCAACCAGATCGCCATGGCGCATATGCGTCTCGTCATTTCCATGGCAGGCAAGTTCCGTAATTTCGGCCTGCCGATGAGCGATCTCGTGCAGGAAGGCTATGTCGGGCTTCTCGAGGCCGCGGCCCGGTTCGAACCGGCGCGCGATGTGCGCTTTTCCACCTACGCAAGCTGGTGGATCCGCGCCTCGATCCAGGACTATATCCTACGCAATTGGTCGATCGTGCGCGGCGGTACGAGTTCAGCCCAGAAGGCACTGTTCTTCAATCTGCGACGTCTGCGCGCCAAGCTCGCCAAGGGCGATACGCAGCTGACACTGCAATCCATTCATCAGGAAATCGCCGCTGCACTCGGTGTCAGCCTTGCCGACGTACAGACCATGGATGCGCGCCTTTCCGGCAACGACGCATCATTGCAGGCGCCTTCCGTTTCAGGTGATGCCGACAGTGCGGAAAAGATGGATTTCCTCGTCAGCGACGAACCGCTGCCGGATGAGCAAGTCTCGAACATGATCGACGGCGAACGCCGCCGGGTCTGGCTTGCATCTGCCCTCAAGCATCTCAACGAGCGTGAAATGAAGATCATCAGCGCGCGGCGCCTCGCCGAAGATGGAGCAACACTCGAAGAGCTCGGCGCTGACCTCGGCATTTCCAAGGAGCGCGTGCGCCAGATCGAAAGCCGGGCGATGGAAAAGCTTCGCACGGCGCTCGTCAGCGCCGATCCGCATATGGCAGCCTATGCTTGACTAAGAATTACTCCCCAGCAGCACAGACTGGCCCGGCACAAGCCGGGCCTTCTTTTATTCGGAGATAATCTTCACGCGGTCGCCGGGAGAGATGGCAGCGCCCGTTGGCAGGGCGTTGATCAGTTTGAAGAGATCAAGCTTGCGATCGGTACCCATCATGCGGGAAGCGAGCGTGGTTATGTTCTCACCAGGGCGGACTGTGACCACCCGCACGCGCAGCGGCTTCAGCGAAGCGGCTTCGTCCGGCGTCATGCGGCGGAAGCTTGCGCGCAGAACGTTTGCCGTCGGCTCCAGCGACGGGCTGCCTTTCGGCACCGCCGTCAGAAAGCGGAAGATCTGATTGTTGTTTCTGATGACCGTGACATCGAAGTCCCAGCGGTCGGCGGTGGCGCGCGCGGTCGCAGCCTCCATGCCATTGACGTTGATCGGCTGGATGGTTGAGGGATCGAGGCCGGTAACCCAGCCGCTGGAAATGTAATTCGTCAGGCTCTGGTTCTGGTTGTCGGCCACGCCGTCAAAACGGATGGCGATATCGTTCGGGCCGGTTGCCATGACGGCTTCGACTTTGTTGTCGATGCTGAAGTCGGGCGGCACGTCGAAGCGGATGCCGAGGCCGCCGTGCAGGAAGGTCTGGCCACGCACATAGCCCTCTTCCGGACTGTCGCCGTAGAGAAGGCCGTCGATGCCATCGAGATAGTAATCACGGCCCTTGTCGCCGACTGCGCCTTCCTGCCCGAAGGCGCGCGCGTGGCTGCGGGCAAGCTCGATGCGCTGGGCGGAGTTCGGATGGCTCGACAGGAAGTCCAGGCTCTGGTCGGCCTCGGGATCGACCGACATGAAGCGGCTGTAAGCGGCCATGGAATCGAGGAAACGGGCTGCGGCATAAGGATCATAGCCGGCTTCGCCGAGCATGCGTACGCCAATGACGTCGGCCTGCAGTTCCTGCTGGCGGGAGAAGGCAGCAAGACGCAGCTTGCCGCGGGCAAGCGCCTGTTTGCCGGCTATATCGCTAGACAGCACTTCGGCGACGACACGGCTGGCAATGACTTCCGCCTCTTCACGCTTCTGCCGCTCGATGCCATGATTTGCAGTGACGTGGCCCATCTCGTGTGACAGCACGGCCGCGACTTCCGAGGCATCGTTGGCGAGAGCCAGCAGACCGCGGGTGACATAGAGATAACCGCCCGGCAGCGCGAAGGCATTGATAGCGGGCGAGTTGAGGATGGTGATGCGGTAGGACTGGCTCGGATTTTCCGAAACGGCCGTCAGCGCGCCGGCGATGCGCGCGACGAGGCGCTCGGTCTTGGCGTCCTTGTATTCGCCGCCATAACTCGCGACGATGCGCGGATGCTCGCGGGCGCCCATGGCGGCGCGCGGGTCGTTCTTCTGCACTTCGTCGACGATTTGCGGATTAGATGAAGGGCCGACGGTCGGCTGATAGGATTGTTGGATCAACGACTCGCAGCTGTTCAGCGCGACGGCGCAGGCCGACAGCAACAGGAAACGACGCGCCCAACGGCGCGGCGCAAAAAAGGCATCACTGGAAAGCGCGGGCGATTTCCACGTCGTCATGCTGTCCAGTCTGTCTCTCCGCACCATTTTAAGTCGCCGGTCTGCCGTATCTTCGGGCCGGCCGTTGCCAGGAAAATTCAATAGGCTTCCGCCTCGGTTCTCGCGCTGCACAATCGGCCGATCCAAGTCTTTGCTGTAGCCGATTTCCGCATGGGTTGCATAGCGAGACTCTATCTAAATGTGGCGCCGTTGCATTTCGGCAATGCCTTACCTGTCGAGGCACTTCTCGCTCCGATGAAATTATGGCGAAAGTTCCACCGCAAGTGCAGATTTCGGCTGCACTGCGGAAAAAATCGGTCAGTATGGCGACCGATGCGGGCAAGCGTAACATTCGCGCGAAGAATGCAATTGATGGTAGTGTTTTCGAGTGGGCTATATTGAGGAGGCGCTGAGGCCGCGCACCCGTACTTACTCCGCGGCTTCGGCGGCGACGTTGGTCTGACTGGTCTTCTGTTCGCCGGCGCGGGGCAGCTGCACCGGCTTCAGCATGATGGCGGCGACCAGACCGATCAAAGCAATGCCGCAGGAGGTCATGAACAGTGGCGAGAAGGCGGAGGCGTAAGCATTGGCCACCGCTTGGCGGCTGGCTTCGGGAAGTGCTGCCATCATTTTCGGCGTCAGCTCCTCGATATTGGCCACGCCCGGGATGGAGGAGCCGAGCCTGCCGAGCTGCGATGCAATGATCGCACCGTAGATGGAGATGGCAATCGAGGCGCCGCCCATGCGTGACAGCGTGACCGAGCCGGTTGCAGCACCCACATCGCGGGCCGGTGCGGCATTCTGAACGCCGATGACCGGAACCTGCTGAGCAAGGCCGATACCGATGCCGTGCAGCAGCATGATCGCGCCGATGAAGGCAATCGGTGTGCCGGCATGAACCTGAGAGATCAGCGCGAAAGCAATGGCGCTGCAGGTGAGGCTGGCAATGGCGAAGGGCTTGTAACGGCCGGTTTTCGAAATGATGCGGCCGGCATTCAAGGAGCCGCAGACGAGACCGCCTGTCAGCAGAATGAAGAGCAGGCCAGCGCCCGATGGCGAAAGGCCCGTCGTCGTCTGCAGGAAGAGCGCGAGATAATTGACCATGCCGATAGCGATCGCACCGCCCATAATCGAGATCACAAGCAGCAGGCTGAATGTCGAATTGCGGAAAAGCGGCAGCGGTACGATAGGCTCCGGCGCCCGGCGCTCGACTAAAACCCAGGTGATAGCGCAAACGATACCGAAGGCGACGATGCCGATGCTCTGCGGCGAGATCAGCGCACCAAAGAGCTCGCTGCTGTCGGTCGCAAGCACGATGCTGGTTGTCGTCAGCGCCAGCAGGAGCGCTCCGGCGTAGTCGATCTTCGGCCGGCGATGCGGCTTGCGATACGGCAGCATGAAGGCGAGGCCGGTGAGTACGATGAAGCCGATCGGCACGTTGACGAGGAAGATGGAGCGCCAGCCGAAGAGATCGCTCATCGTGCCGCCGAGGACAGGGCCGATGGCGCCGGAGGCCATCAGGACCAGACTGGAATAGCTCTGATAGCGGGCGCGTTCGCGCGGCTCGAAGAGGTCGGCGTTGACGGCGAAGATCGAAACCATGATGCCGCCGCCGCCGAAGCCCTGCAGCACGCGGGCGGCAATCAGCGTGTTCATCGAGACGGCGAGACCGCAGACAGCGGAGCCCACCGTGAAGATCGCTATCGCCGTCATCATCACATATTTGCGGCCGAAGAGATCGCCGAGCTTGCCGTAGAGCGGCATGACGGCGCTGAGCGCCAGCAGGTAGGCCGAACCGATCCAGCCGAAGCGGTCCAGATGACCGAACTCGCCGACGATGGTCGGCAGCGCGGTGGAGACGATCTGATTATCCAGCGTCGCCATGAACATGGCGGTCATCAGGAAGAAGAAGAGGATGAGCCGCCGACGGGGATCCGTTACGAGCGGTGCGGGGGCAAGTTGCATATCCATGGGATGGGCCATTTCGCTATGTCGGTGCATTGTGTGCTAATGTCATGTATTTGTCAATGGCACATTACTGACGTTGGCATATTTTATTTTCAGCTCCGGTCTGTTATGGTTCCGTCATGAACGAGACCTTGACCAAAACAAGAACGACCGAGCTTGATGATCCCTCGGACAGTGTGCCCCGCATCGGCCGCACCATGACGCGCATGCGAATGATGACAGGACGTCGGCTGATCGGCCGCCTGGCGATTCAGAGTGTGGCGCCGGATCTGGAGCTTTCGCATCTCGACGTACTCGATGCGGTGCGCCGTGCACAGGAAAACGGCGAGGTGACGGTCGGCGCTATCGCCGAGATGCTGCGCATTGATCCGTCGAGGGCAAGCCGCGTTGTGTCCGATATGGTGGGCCGCAACGTCCTGCGCCGTGAGGCTTCGCAGGCGGATGCGCGGCGTATCGTCGTCGTGATGACCCCGCTCGGGAAGGATCTGCTGGCGGAAATCCGGGCCCAGAAGCTCGCCTTCGTTTCCGAAGTCGTGCGGGACTGGCCGCAGGAGGAAATCGACACTTTCTCGCGGCTGTTCGAGAAATTCATCGGCGGCTACGAGACGATTTTCCTTTCTCGCGACAAGGATACGCCGGGATGAAGAAATTAGTCTGAGCGTTTGATCTCGCTCAAGCCGACCCGTCCAAGGCAAGCCTAAGTCTCTCCTCGTTCGACGACATCAGGAGAGATTCACATGAAACATCATCCGCTTCGGCTGAGGGGTATTTTTGCCGCTATCGTTTTCGCATCCTTCGGGCATGCGGCGCTTTCGGCCGATCTGGCGCCTTCGGCGGGCGCGCCAATGACCACGCAAAGCCCATGGCAGGTACGCCTGCGTGCACTTGGCGTGATCACGCGCGACAACGGCTCGGTCGACGGCATTCCCGGATCCGGTCTGTTCTATTCGGACACGGTGATTCCGGAAGTGGATATCTCCTATTTCTTCACCGACAATATTTCCGCGGAGCTCATTCTCGGCACGACCTATGCCAATGTGCATGGCGAAGGCTCTATTGCCGGCCTCGGGGAAATCGGCAAGACGTGGCTGCTGCCGCCGACGTTGACGCTGCAGTATCATTTCACCGATTTTGGTGCCTTCCAACCCTATCTCGGTGCCGGTGTGAACTATACAGTCTTCTACAATCAGTCCGGCAAGAGCGCCGACAGCCTCGATGTGAAGAACACATTCGGCGTCGCGCTGCAGGCCGGTTTCGACTACATGTTCGATGAACATTGGGGTGCGAACCTGGATGTGAAGAAGATCTTCCTGCGTCCCGATTTCGATGCGACAGTCGGCGGTGCCGATGTCAGCGGCAAGGCGAAACTGGATCCCTGGCTGATCGGTGCCGGTGTCACCTATCGCTTCTAGAGCATTTGATTGACACAATTCCGATCGCAAAACCGCTGTACAGTTTTGCGACAATTGCTTTGAGGGAAAGGCACCGGATATCCGGTGCCTCTTCCCCTTCACCCCCCGTTTGCGCTATGGGCAATGCCCATGAGCCAATCCACCTTCACCATCCTGCTCGGCGGGGCACTCAGCCTTACGGATCGTCTGCGCGACGCCGTGCGGGACAGCCGGTTTATCGCGGCCGACGGTGGCATGCGGCATGCGGCGGCGCTGGGCGTGGTGCCGGAATTGTGGGTTGGCGATTTCGATTCCACACCGCCCGATCTCGACGGCGCCTTTCCTGGCGTGCCGCGCCAGCCCTATCCAGCCGCAAAGGCTGCAACGGATGGTGAAATTGCCGTTGCCGAGGCAATCGAGCGTGGTGCGAAGCGCCTGATCCTTGCAGGTGCGCTGGGCGGCGAACGGTCCGATCACGCGTTGCAGCATCTGCTCTATGCCGTGGAGCTGGCGGAAAAAGGCTTCGACATGCTGCTGACCTCGGGCAGCGAGGAGGCCGTGCCCTTGCTTCCTGGCTCGCTGGAGCTCGATCTTCCGCCGGGCAGCCTGTTTTCCGTGCCAGGCTTCAGCGAGCTGCGTGGCCTGTTCATCGAAAATGCCCGCTATCCGCTCGCCGACTTCCATTTGCCCTTCGGCTCGTCGCGCACCATTTCCAATGTGGCGGAAGGCCCTGTGCGCTTTTCGCTTGCCAGCGGCAGGGCCATCGTGCTCGCGCGGCCCTATGATCTTTCCGGAGTCTGATACTTGGCGCCCCCCATTCTGAAACTCGACGACATCTTCCTGAGCTTCGGCGGCACGCCGCTGCTGGCGGGCGCTGCCCTGCAGGTGGAGCCCTGCGACAAGATCTGTCTTGTCGGCCGCAACGGTTCGGGCAAATCGACGCTGCTGAAGATCGCCGCCGGCCTCGTCGATGCTCAGTCCGGTGACGTCTTCCGCCATCCGGCGTCCACGGTGCGCTATCTCGAGCAGGCGCCGGATTTTGTCGGCTTTGAAACCGTGCAGGCCTATGCCGAAGCTGGGCTTGGACCGGGCGACGACCCCTACCGCGTCACCTACCTGCTCTCTCATCTGGGGCTCACCGGCGAAGAGAACCCGAATAACCTGTCCGGCGGCGAGGCGCGCCGCGCCGCGCTTGCACGCGTGCTGGCGCCGGAGCCCGATATTCTGCTGCTCGACGAGCCGACCAACCATCTCGACCTGCCGACGATCGAATGGCTGGAAGGCGAATTGCAGAAGACGCGCAGCGCGCTGGTGCTGATCTCGCACGACCGCCGCTTTCTGGAAAAAGTCTCGACGGCGACCGTCTGGCTCGACCGCGGTACGTCCCGTCGGCTCGATAAGGGCTTTGCGTTTTTCGAAGCCTGGCGCGATCAGGTGCTGGAGGCGGAAGAACTGGAGCAACATAAGCTCGGCAAAGCGATCGAGCGTGAGGAGCACTGGCTGCGCTACGGCGTGACCGCACGGCGTAAACGCAATATGCGCCGCCTCGGCGAGCTGCAGACGATGCGTTCGCAGTATCGTGGCCATAAAGGGCCGCAGGGAACGGTACAGGCAAGCGCTTCCGATGCGCAGGAATCCGGCAAGCTGGTGATCGAGGCCGACAAGATCACCAAGAGCTATGACGACCGGCCGATCGTCGCGCCGTTCTCGATCCGCGTGCATCGTGGCGATTGCATCGGTCTCGTCGGCCCGAACGGCGCCGGCAAGACGACGCTCCTGAAGATGCTGACGGGACAGCTTGCGCCTGACAGCGGTACGGTGAAACTTGGCACCAATCTCGAAATCGCCACCCTCGACCAGAAACGCGAGGACCTGAATCCCGAGGATACGCTCGCCAATTACCTGACGGACGGGCGCGGCGAGAATCTCCTGGTCAATGGCGAGCAGCGGCATGTGACCGGATACATGAAGGAATTCCTGTTCCAGCCGGAGCAGGCGCGCACGCCGATCAAGAATCTCTCCGGCGGCGAACGTGCTCGGCTGATGCTGGCGCGCATCCTGTCGCGGCCGACGAACCTGCTCATACTCGACGAACCGACCAACGATCTCGACATCGAGACGCTGGATCTCTTGCAGGAGATCGTCACGGGCTTTGCCGGCACTGTCATCCTCGTCAGCCACGATCGCGACTTCCTCGACCGGACGGTGACCTCGACGATTGCACCAGCCAATCCGGAAACGCCTGATGGACGCTGGATCGAATATGCCGGCGGCTATTCCGACATGCTGGCGCAGCGCAAGGGTGCGGCCGAGGAGCGCCGCAGGGCCGAGAAGGCGGCGGAAAGGCCTAAGGCGCCCGAGGCTGCTGTCGCCACGCCCACCGCCTCGAAGGGTAAGCTCTCCTACAAGCAGAAATTCGCGCTCGAAAACCTGCCGAAAGAAATGGCCAAGGCGGAAGCGGAGATCGGCAAGCGTGAGGAGAAGATGGCCGATCCGAACCTCTTCACCAAGGATCCGGCAACCTTTAACCGACTGGCGTCCGAGATGGAGAAGCTGCGCGAAGGCCTGACGAAGATGGAAGAGGAATGGCTGGAACTCGAAATGCTGCGCGAGGAGCTGGAAGGCTGATCCGATAAAAATTTCCTGAAATGTCGGATCGGGTGGTTTTTCTGCGTCCTTGGGCCGAGCGTGATCAACGGCATGGTGCCGCCACGTCAGAACGGAGATTTTTCATGCGCATGATTTTCGTGAACCTGCCGGTCAAGGACCTCGTCAAGTCGAAGGAATTCTTCTCGGCGCTCGGCTTTTCCTACAATCCGAATTTTACCACTGACGATGCTGCCTGCATGATCGTCGAGGAAAACATCTATGTGATGCTGCTGACCCACGGTCATTTCCGGCAGTTCATCGAAGGCGATATCGCCGATACGACGAAGGGCAAGGAAGTGCTGACCTGCCTTTCGGCCGGCAGCCGCGATGAGGTGGATGACTACCTCAAGAAGGCGCTGGCAGCGGGCGGCAAACCCTGGAAGCCGATCCTCGACATGGGGCCGATGTATGGGTGCAGCTTCCAGGACCTCGACGGTCATGTCTGGGAAATCATGTACATGGATATGTCTGCGGCCGGTTAAGCCAGTTTTCTAAGGGGCGTTCGCGGACTCCGGCGCCTGGAATCGGATTGTCGGGGTCCGTTTTCCTCACTTTTCCTTGATTCGCCCGTGCTGCGTCATGCGGCATAGAGTACCGCTCCGGCAGCCGGGGATCGTGCCGATCAATGGCGACAAGGAAGAGTCACATGTCTCGCAAATACTATACCAGAATATTCATCGCGCTTGCCGCAAGCAGCTTCATCGCGCTCGGCCTTTCGCAGGCGGCGAGTGCCCAGGAAAACCAGCGCGTGCGCGTACGCGGCACGATCGAGAGCCTCAATGGCGACACGCTAACCGTCAAGACCCGCGAGGGCAGCGATGCGACGGTGGCGCTCAAGTCTGGTTGGAAGGTCTCGGGTATCAGGAATGCTTCCGTCGATGATATCAAGGTCGGCGATTTCGTCGGTGTCGCCTCCTTGCCGAAAGGCACAGGTCCCGATGGCGCGATCGAGGTGCTGATCTTCCCGGCCGCAATGAAGGGCACCCGCGAAGGCAGCCGTCCATGGGACCTGCAGCCGAACAGCTCGATGACGAATGCGACCGTCAGCAATGCGGTCAAGGCCGTCGACGGCCACACGATCACGCTCACTTATCAGGGCAAGGAAAAGACCATCTCGATTGCCGAGGGTACGCCGATCGTCACCTTTGCGCCGGCAACGAAGGACGATCTAAAGCCGGGCGCCGGAGTTATCGTCATGGCGGAAAAGGCAGCCGATGGCAGCATCTCGGCCGCGCAGGTCGCCGTCGGCATCAACGGCGTGATTCCGCCGATGTAAGCTTGTCCGGGGTTTCGTTCTCACACAATTCCGGAGGCAAAACCGCTACACGGTTTTTGCTGCAATTGCCCTAGAGTGCCGGGGCGGGGCTGCCGCGGCACTCGATCCTGCAGCGGAAGCTGCCGGTTCCTCGTCTGGATTCGAAGGCAGTGCCTGCAGATGCAGTGTGCGCGGGTGCAGCACTTCCAGATAGGTTTCCGAGCGGCCGATATAAATCATGCCCGTGTCCGGCATGGTGGCGAGCAGCTTCGTCATCGTGCGCTGCCATTCCGGCTCCATGCCTTCGAGTACTTCGTCGAAGACGACCCAGCGCGGCTTGACGAGAAGCAGACGGGCAAAGCCGATTGCCTTCTGTTCATCGGCATCGAGAAGCTTGTCCCAGCGTGCGCGGCTATCGAGGCGGGCGACCAATGAATGCAAGCCGGCAGCCTCAAGCGCGGCTTCGACGGCTGCCGTGTCATAGTCTTCGGGTTTTTCGGGGAATGCGATCGCCTCGCGCAGCGTCCCACCCGGCACATAGGCGACCTGCGGGATGAACAGCATGTCGTCGATCGGCGGCAGACCCATCGTGCCGTGGCCCGAGGGCCATAGGCCGGCCATGGCCCGGAAGAGCAGGCGGCGGTTCACGCTGTGATCGCCGTTTATCATGACCTTTTCTCCGGCCTTGATCGTCACGTCTGTCTCGCGCAGGCGGAAGCCACCGCAGTCGTCAATATCCTCACCGAGCTTGGCAACAATCACCACATCCTTCAGCGTCAGCGTGTCGGGCGCCGTTTCCTCGTAGACAATGCCATCCTCGAACTTGAAGCCATCATCCATCTCCTGAAGCGCCTGGCGGAAATCGGTCACGCGCATCAGCGTGGCGCGCCATTCGGCAATCGGGCCAAAGTTGGCGACATACCAGCGCAGCGCCGTGTTGACCTGATTGAAAGCACCGACCGACATCATGAGCTGGCCGAAGGTGAGGCCGCCGGAGAAGTAGGCTGGCGCTGCAACGATGATCGGGATGACGATGACCAGCCAGCCATAACCCGCCGAGACCCAGGTCAGGTTGGTATTCGCCATGGCGAGCCGTTTGATGACAGCAAGGACATTGCTGATATTTTCATTGATGCGTTTGCGCTCGTTCTCTTCGCCGTGCGCCACTGTTATTGCCGGCATGTTTTCGTTGGCGTGCATCAGGGCGAAGCGCAGCTCTGCTTCCTGGGAGAAGCGGTCTGCATTGAGCTTGACGAGCTTGCGGCCAACGACCTGGCTCAATAGCGAGGCCGATGCGGCATAGAAGATCGCCGCCCAGACCATGTAGCCGGGAATGGTGAAGTTATAGCCACTGATACGAAAGATGAAGCCGCTTGAAAGCTCCCACAAAACGCCGATGAAGCTGACGAGAAGGATGGTTGACTGCAAGAGACCGAGAGCAAGATTGGTGGTGCTTTCGGCGAGGTTGCGAGAATCTTCATGCAAGCGCTGATCCGGATTGACGCCGAGGATGCCGATGGTGGAGAGCTTGAGGGCACGCTTGCGCTTGAACCATTGATCGACGAGATCGCGCGAGAGGCCTTCGCGCATGTAAAGGGCCGTCATCTGGTTCAGCCATGCTTGCAGCACGTTGAGCAGCAGCAGCGCGCCGGCGATCATCGCGAAGACTTCGAGCTGGCGGAAGAACTCGCCAAGATCACGACGCTCGAGGGAATCGTAGAAGGGAGCATTCCATTCGTTGAGGATCACCTGTCCGTAGGCGGTCGCCAGGATGATGACGACAAGCAGGATCGCAAGCCCCACGACCTTGCTGCGAACCTGCGAATTCCAGAATGCGGAGAACATCACTCCAAGTCGATATGTCAGGCTGAGATCATATCCCACCCGGTCCTGACTCTGGATGCCCTTCCCCCCTTTGACGTCAGTTTTCATTATTTTTTCCAAAATCGCCCATCACACCATTAATAACATGGGGGCGTTACTGGTCCATCAACAGATTCCACCACACATAAAGAAAGCGTGATGGCTTGTGCCGCTGCCTCTATTGACAGTTGATTCGCAGCGCGACTGGCGCTAATTAAGATGCCTCGTGGTGATTTGGCCGGCCGGCTTGCAGCCACGTTAAATAAGTCGCTAAAGGGCCGCGTGCGGACCGGTAGCGATTCTTTCGCCGCCGGTTTTTTATTTTGATCGAGTTGACCGCAATGCCCATCAAGATCCCCGATACGCTGCCCGCCTTCGAAACCCTTGTGAACGAGGGTGTGCGGGTGATGACCGAAACGGTGGCGATCCGCCAGGATATCCGCCCGCTGCAGATCGGGCTGCTCAACCTCATGCCGAACAAGATCAAAACCGAGGTGCAGATGGCACGCTTGGTAGGCGCTTCGCCGCTGCAGGTGGAATTCTCGCTGGTCCGTGTCGGCAACCACAAGGCCAAGAATACGTCTGAAGAACATCTGCTCGCCTTCTACCAGACCTGGGAGGAAGTGAAGCACCGCAAGTTTGACGGCTTCATCATCACGGGCGCGCCAATCGAGACGCTGCCCTACGAGGACGTTACCTATTGGAAGGAAATGCAGCAGATTTTCGACTGGACCCGGACGAATGTTCATTCGACCATGAATGTCTGCTGGGGTGCGATGGCGGGGATCTATCATTTCCACGGCGTGCCGAAGTATGAGCTGAAGGAAAAGGCCTTCGGCGTTTACCGCCACCGCAATCTCAAGCCGTCTTCGGTTTATCTCAACGGTTTCTCCGACAATTTCGAGGTTCCGGTGTCGCGCTGGACCGAGGTGCGCCGGGCCGACATCGAGAAAGTCGACGGCCTCGAGATCCTGATGGAATCGAGTGAGATGGGCGTCTGTCTCGTCCATGAGCCGAAGGGTCGGCGGCTCTATATCTTCAATCATGTGGAATATGATTCCACATCTCTCTCGGACGAATATTTCCGCGACGTGAATGCTGGCGTGCCGATCAAGATGCCGCACAACTACTTCCCGCATAACGATCCGGCGCTCGCGCCGCAGAACCGCTGGCGCAGCCATGCGCATCTGCTTTTCGGCAACTGGATCAACGAGATCTACCAGACGACGTCTTACGATATCGAAGAGATCGGCTCGGACATCTGAACGTCACCGGTCCGGTTTAGAAATGACGCCGTCGCATTTCTGCGGCGGCGTTTTGTTTTCCGGCCCTGCCCGGTTGCGGTTTGCGGCGAATGGGGGCAGGTTCCGGTTCCTGAATTCTAGGGATGGAGTGAGCGTCGATCATGGCGGACAAATTGGAACGGGAAGTTTTCGGACAGACGAAGGATGGAGAGGCCGTCCATCGCGTCGTCATCCGCGGGGGTGGACTGACGGTCAAGGTATTGAGCTGGGGTGCAGTCATCCAGGACGCGCGGCTAGAGGGTCATGATGCACCGCTCGTGCTCGGCTTCGAGGATTTCGCAAGTTACCTTGCTCATTCGCCCTTCTTCGGCGCGACGCCAGGACGCTGTGCCAACCGCATTGGCGACGGCAAGTTCACACTCGACGGCAAGGACTTCCAGCTCGAACTGAACGAGAAGGGCGTCACGCATCTTCACGGCGGCAGCAACAATATCGGTACACTCGTCTGGACGATCGTCGAGCACGAGTCCGACCGCGTCGTGCTGAAGATCGTCGATCCCGATGGCCGCGCCGGTTATCCGGGCAACTGCACGATCCAGGCGACCTATCGCGTGCATGGCAATGGCGAACTTTCCGTCAACTACGAGACGGTGACGGATCAGCCGACAATCGCCAATGTCTGCCAGCACTCCTATTTCAATCTCGACGGCCGGGAGGATGCACTGGCGCATGACATCATGATCGCCGCCGACCACTACCTGCCGACCAACGAGAAGCAGATACCGACCGGCGAGATCCGCTCCGTCGAGGGCACCGCGTTCGACTTCCGGGTGATGGCGCCGATGAAGCGTTTCGATGGTCAGGACCAGGCGCTCTATGACCATAATTTCTGCTTCTCGCGCGAGCGCACAGCCAAGCGCTCAGTCGTGCTTGCCCGTAGCCTGCACTCTGGCGTCTCGCTGGAAGTGCGCACGACCGAGCCGGGCGTACAGTTCTATGCTGGCTTCAAGCTCGGTGTGCCGGTGCCCGGTCTCGGTGGCCGCAAGTATGGTCCATTCGCCGGCTTTTGCCTCGAAACGCAGATCTGGCCTGATGCTATCAACCATGCCGGCTTTCCGAATGCGGTTCTGCGTCCCGGTGAAGTGCTGCAGCAGGAAACGGATTACATCTTCACGAAGAGCTGAGCTCTGCCGTCCGGCCAAGATCAATGAAACCCTCGCGGGACACGGCGAGGGTTTTTCTTTTTCGGTGAAGTGAATCTGCTTGCCGATTGGTTCTAAATAGGTTCTATTGCATGCCCATGGATAGAACCAGTCTGATAGCGGAACTGAATGGCCGTGGGTTGCGCGACGAGGCGGCAACAGGACCGCTTTACAAGCGGCTGGCGCAGGCACTCACCGGCCTCATCCAGGAAGGTCTGCTGAAACCCGGAACGGCGCTGCCCGGCGAACGCGATCTGGCGGAAGCCCTGAAGCTTGGCCGCGTGACGGTTCGGACGGCCTATCGCGATCTCATGACATCGGGGGCGCTGGAATCGCGCCACGGCAGCGGCACTTTCGTTTCCAGCAGGGTGGAGCGCATGGAGCAGTCGTTGTGGCGGCTTTCCTCCTTCTCGGCGGACATGCGCTCACGGGGGCGCTCGCCGGCGGCGAAGATCCTGTCGCGCACCATCAACAATCCCTCCCCAGAAGAATCCTTCCTGCTCGGCCTCGGTGTGGATGAGCCGGTTTTGCGGCTCGATCGCCTTCGTCTGGCCGACGGGCTCCCGCTTGCGATCGAACGCGCCGTCGTGCCGGTCAAATTTCTCGGCGAGGATGCCGCCGGCGAAGGCTCGCTCTATGATGCGCTTGCCCAGAGTGGCCACAAGCCGGTGCGCGCCATGCAGCGCCTGACCGCCGTCACGCTCGATCCTTCATCGGCGGCTATTCTTGCCGTCAAGGCCGGTGCGCCGGCGCTTCTGATCGAACGCGTTTCACGCCTGGAAGACCAGCGTGTCGTCGAATACACCCGCTCGCACTATCGTGGCGACGCCTATGATTTCGTTGCCGAATTGAGAATTGGAGATGACCTATGAGTGAGAACCAGTCGCTGATGCTGCAGGAAGCGGGCCAGTCGCCCGAGGTGGTCGCCACCCTGCTCGAAAAGGAAAAGCCGGCCTTTGCCGAAATCGCCCGGCTGTTCTCGTCCGCTCGCCCGAGCGTCGTGACGACGGCGGCGCGCGGTTCTTCCGACCATGCCGCGACCTTCTTCAAATA
Organism: Rhizobium viscosum; assembly: GCF_014873945.1. Classification (NCBI taxonomy): domain Bacteria; kingdom Pseudomonadati; phylum Pseudomonadota; class Alphaproteobacteria; order Hyphomicrobiales; family Rhizobiaceae; genus Rhizobium; species Rhizobium viscosum. Next base: position 2,056,497 of record NZ_JADBEC010000001.1, read on the forward strand.
TCTGTTCGAGATCACCTGCGGCGTGCCGGTCGCCTCGATCGGTCCGTCTATCGCCTCTGTTTATAACGCGCCCCTGCATCTGGAGGGCGGCATCCATTTCACCGTCTCACAGTCGGGCGCGAGCCCTGACATCGTGGCGCTGCAGGATGCGGCCAAGAAGGGCGGCGCAACGACGATTGCCGTGGTCAATGTCACAGACAGCCCCCTTGCGAACCAGGCCGATATCGTCCTCGGCCTCAATGCCGGCGCCGAAAAGAGCGTTGCAGCGACCAAGTCCTTCATTGCATCTGTCGCCGCCCTCACCGGCGTGACGGCTGCGATCGGGAGCAAGGCCGATCTGCAGGCGGCGCTCGAAAAACTGCCGGCCGCACTCGCTGCGACATCGGGCATCGATACGGCTGCTGCCGAGGAGGTTCTGTTCAGTGCCGCCTCGCTCTACACCGGTGGTCGCGGCACGGCTTTCGCCATTGCTCTGGAAGCTGCGCTGAAGGCCAAGGAGACTGCCGGCCTTCATGCGGAAGCCTTCTCTCTTGCGGAACTGATGCACGGGCCGATGCGTCTGGTGCAGCCGGGCTTCCCGATCGTCGGCTTCGTGCCTGAAGATGCGGCCTTCGACAACAACGTGAAGGCACTCGACCGGCTTCAGAAGCTCGGCGCTACCACCGTGCCCTTCTCGACGAAGCCTCTTGCCGGCGTCAATCTGCAGGTTCCGACGACCGGCAACGGTCTCGTTGATCCCCTGGTTTCGCTGCTCGTCTATTACCGTCTGATCGAGTCCGTCACGCGTCGCAAGGGCTTCGACCCTGACAAGCCGGCAAACCTGCTCAAGGTGACGGAGACCGTCTGATGACCCGCAAGATCTTCACCGGCGCTCGTATCTTCGATGGCGAACGCTTCCATGACGAGCGGGCGCTGATCGTCAGGGACGAACGCGTCGAGGCGATCGTCGGCCTGAATAATCTGCCCGAGGGCGATGTCGTGACGCTGGCAGGTGGGGTACTGTCTGCCGGCTTCATCGATGCGCAGGTCAATGGCGGCGGCGGCCGCATGCTGAACGACGAGCCGTCACCGGACTCGATGTACATGATTGCCGACGGACATCGGCCGTACGGAACGACGGCGCTGCTGCCGACGCTGATTACCGATACAGCAGAAGCGACGGCTGCAGCGATCGAGGCGGCAAAGATTGCGGTGAAGACGAACCGCGGTGTTGCCGGTCTGCATCTCGAAGGTCCGCATCTGGCGCCGGCGCGCAAGGGTGCGCATCTCGCCGAGTTGATGCGTCCGGTCGAAGACAGGGATGTCAAAACCTTCATCGCCGCGCGCGAGGAAATCGGCACGCTGCTCGTCACCATGGCGGCGGAGCAGGTGACGGTTTCTCAGGTGCGCGAACTCAGCGAAGCCGGCGTCATCGTCAGTATTGGCCATTCCGACAGCACGAGCGAGGCAGCTGAAGCGCGTTTCGATGCGGGCGCACGGGGTGTCACGCATCTTTTCAACGCCATGAGCCAACTGGCGCACCGCGCGCCGGGTCTTGTTGGTGCCGCGATTGATCATCCGTCCGTCTGGTGCGGCATCATTGCCGATGGACATCACGTCGATCCGAAGGCTTTGCGAACGGCACTGCGCGCCAAGCGTGGCGAAGGCAAGCTTTTCTTTGTGACCGATGCCATGTCGCTGGTCGGCTCTAAGATGGATACGTTCACGCTGAACGGCCGTACCGTGCGGCGCGAAAGAGGCGGCTTCTGTTCCAAACTCGTGTTGTCGGATGGCACGCTGGCGGGTTCGGATGTCGATATGGCTTCGACGATCCGCTACGGCGTCACCTATCTGGAACTGACGCTTGCCGAGGCACTGAGGATGGCGACGCTGTATCCGGCGCGCTTCCTGAAGCTTGCCGATCGTGGTCAGCTCTCGCCGGGCGCGCGCGCCGATCTCGTGCACTTTACCGATGAGATCGAAGTAACGGCGACCTGGCTCAGCGGTGAACCGGTATAAGGAGGCGGCCGATGACAGACATCACTGACGCCTATTTCTCCAATCTGATCGGTCGGCTGGAAGAGTTGAAGCGGGCACTTGCCGAAGCAATGGCGCAGGCTGCCGCCGTGATCCTCGAGGCCGCCCGCGCCGATAAGCGTGTCTATGTCTTCGGCACCGGCCATTCGCATATGCTGGCGGAAGAGGTGCATTACCGCGCTGGCGGGCTTGCCTTCACGGTGCCGGTTCTCGTCGGCTCGGCCATGCTGCATGAGGGGGCGGTCATCAGCTCGGTCTATGAGCGCACGCAGGGCCTGGTGCGGCCGATGCTGGAGCGTTACGGCATGCAGCCGGGCGATGTCATCATCATCGCCTCCAATTCGGGCGTAAATGCCGCGCCGATCGAGGCGGCCGACTATGCGCGTGAGATCGGTGCCAAGGTCATCGCCATCACTTCGATCGCCTATTCGACGGCGATTGCCAATGGCCGCCGGCGGCTTGCCGATGTGGCCGACGTGGTGCTTGATAACGGGCTGCCGCCAGGCGACGCGGTCCTCGATCTAGAAGGCACGGGTCTTCGTGTCGGTCCGGTGTCTACGGCGGTCGGGGTGACGGTCATCAACGCCATCTTCGCAGATGTTGCTTCGCAGCTTTCGAAATCCGGTGACGCGCCTGTCTATCTCAGCGCCAACATGCCGGGTGCGGCCGAGATCAATCAGAAGCTGGTGAAGAAGTACCGGCCGCGTAATCCTCATCTCTAAGCAAATAGGCCGGCATGTTGCCGGCCTATTTGCTGTCTCGCCATCGGGCAAAAATAAAAACGGCCCGAAGCGGTTGCTTCAGGCCGTTTTAAACTCCGAAAACTGATGCAATCAGTCCTTGGCGCGCTCGACGTAGGAATTATCTTCCGTCGCGATGACGACGCGGGTGCCGGCATCGATATGCGGCGGAACCGAGGTGCGGATGCCGTTCGAAAGCATGGCCGGCTTGTAGGAGGAGGAAGCCGTCTGGCCCTTGACGACCGGTTCGGTCTCGACGATCTCAAGCGTGACGTGACGCGGCAGTTCCAGCGCCAGCGGATTGCCTTCGTGGATCGACAGGATGCAGGTCATGCCCTCCTGGAGGTAGGCCTTCTGGTCGCCCATGGTTTCGGCGCTGACGACGACCTGGTCGTAGGTGGCCGGGTTCATGAAGTGGAAGCCTTCGCCATCTTCGTAGAGGTACTGGAAGTTAACGTCTTCCACGAAGGCGCGCTCGACCTGTTCGGTCGTACGCCAGCGTTCGGAAACCTTCACGCCGTCGACGATGCGACGCATGTCGACCTGGGTGACCGGCGTGCCCTTGCCCGGGTGGAAATTCTGAGCCGTGAGAACGACGTAGAGCTTGCCGTCGACATCGAGAACGTTGCCCTTGCGGACCGAAGAGGCGATGACCTTGACCATAAGACTTCCTTGTAAGTCGGCTTTCGGCGTCGTAGAGGACAGTCAGAATAGTCCTGAAGACGCAAAATGTTTTTTCTTCGGGGCGGCACTAACCTAAAATCGCGGAAATAGCCACCCCATCCCCGCCGAATCCGGGAAGGAAGCGTTGTATGAACCTCACGAGCGCCAAGGCGTCTCCCTGGTGGACACCATCAGTGCATGCCGATCGTCGCCCGTTCCTCATCGGACGCAACGCGATCCAGTCAGCGCTGCGGGGTTATTTTGCCCGTGAGGACTTCATCGAGGTCGATACTGCGACGCTGCAGGTGTCTCCCGGTAATGAGGCGCATCTGCATGCCTTTGCAACGCTGGCGCTGACGACGGACGGACAGGCTGCGCCCTTTTACCTACACACATCGCCGGAATTTGCCTGCAAGAAGCTTCTTGCCGCCGGTGAAGAACGCATTGGCTGCTTTGCGCATGTTTACCGCAACCGCGAGCGCGGGCCGCTGCACCATCCTGAGTTCACCATGCTCGAGTGGTATCGGGCGGGTGAAAGCTATGAGAGCCTGATGATGGATTGCGTGCGCATGCTGGCGCTCGCTGCCGAGACGGTCAAGACCGGGATGCTTGCCTATCGCGGGACCGAGTGCGATCCCTTCGCCGGGCCGGAGCGTATCAGCGTCGCAGAAGCGTTCGCCCGCCATGCCGGCATCGATCTTCTGGCTTCTATATCTGCTGACGGCTCGACTGATCGCGCGCATCTTGCCGCCGAAATGCGGCGGATCGGCATGCGCGTTGCCGATGATGATCATTGGGCCGATCTTTTCAGCCGGGTACTGGTGGAAAAGGTTGAGCCGCATCTCGGCTTCGGCCGCGTCACCATTCTCGACGAATATCCTGTTTCGGAAGCGGCTCTCGCGCGACCTTCGGCAGGCGATCCGCGCGTGGCGGAGCGCTTCGAGCTCTATGCTTGCGGCGTCGAGCTTGCCAACGGCTTCGGCGAACTGACCAATGCCGCAGAACAGCGGCGGCGTTTCGAGATCGAGATGAGCGAGAAGATGCGCGTCTATGGTGAGACCTATCCGCTCGACGAGGATTTTCTGGCTGCGCTGGCGATCATGCCGGAAGCGAGCGGCATCGCGCTCGGCTTCGACCGGCTTGTGATGCTGGCGACGGGAGCGTCGCGGATCGATCAGGTGCTCTGGGCGCCTGTTGCGGAGTATGGTCGATGAACGTCTTGCGGCCGATCAAGAGTGTCGACGATCTCGTCAGATCAGGCCTGATCGAGGAGGCTGAGCGACTGGCGCTCGATGAGGTTGCTGCCCGCTATGCCATTGCGCTGACGCCTGCCATGGCAAGGTTGATCGATCATGCCGATCCGGCCGACCCGATTGCCCGGCAGTTTGTGCCCGATGCGGCGGAACTGGTGACCACGCCGGAGGAACGGGCCGATCCTATCGGCGACCATGCGCATAGCCCAGTGGAAGGCATCGTGCATCGCTATCCGGACCGCGTGCTGTTGAAAGCCGTGCATGTCTGCCCGGTCTATTGCCGCTTCTGCTTCCGGCGCGAGATGGTGGGGCCGCAGGGGCTTGGCACTCTCGAGCCGGCGGCGTTGGCTGCCGCCTTCGACTATATTCGCGGCCACAGCGAGATCTGGGAGGTGATCCTGACCGGTGGCGATCCGCTGGTGCTTTCACCACGTCGTCTCGGCGACATTCTAAGCGAGCTTGCGGCAATCCGGCATGTAAAAATCGTGCGTTTCCACACGCGGGTGCCGGTTGTCGATCCGCAGAATATCAATGGGGAACTTATCGCCGCACTGAAGGCGAGCGGCAAGACAGTTTATGTCGCGCTGCACGCCAACCATCCGCGCGAGCTGACTGCGGAAGCGCGCGCCGCCTGTGCCCGTCTTGTGGATGCCGGCATCGTCATGGTCAGCCAGTCGGTGCTTCTGAAAGGCGTCAACGATGATCCCGATGTTCTGGCGGAACTGATGCGAGCCTTCGTCGAGGCGCGGGTGAAGCCCTATTACCTGCACCATCCGGATCTTGCGCCCGGCACCAGTCATTTCCGGCTGTCGATAGAGGAGGGGCAGAAAATCGTCTCCTCGCTTCGCGGTCGTATCTCCGGTCTTTGCCAGCCCACCTATATTCTCGATATTCCCGGCGGTTACGGCAAGGCCGTGATCGGCGAAACCGCCGTGCAGGCAACCGGCGAGGGTTGTTATTCGATTTCGGACTATCGTGGCAACGAGCATCCCTATCCGCCCGTAGATTGACGCACGAAACGCGCTCTTGGCGTACCATTTCTGCACTTCGCACGGCTTGGGCGACTTGCCGCCGGATTTCTCGGGCTATATCAAACTATTGATAGAAATGAAGTATTAGGCCCCAGCTAAGCATGATCCGTAAAATGCAAAGTATGAGTCTTAGTCATATTTAACTAATTATATTAGCGGAATGTTCTGTTTTCTCTACTAAAAGCACTCCCATGAAAAGGCGATGAATGCCGGCTCAGGATCATGAAAATCTGGAGTGAATGGGATGAACAAGACAGTCCGCGACCTCGTAGCCAAGTTCGGTAAGCTTCCTGTGCCCGTTGATCAGGTTGCCGACGATGCGGATCTCTACGCTGCGGGCCTGACGTCCTTCGCTTCCGTGCAACTCATGCTCGGCATCGAAGAGGCCTTCGACATCGAGTTTCCCGATAATCTCCTGAACCGCAAGTCCTTCGCGAGCATCTCGGCGATCGTCAAGACGGTTGATCTCATCCAGGATAGCCGAAAGGTCGCCTGATGAATTTTCCGGTCAAGATCACGGAAGACAGCCTTGTCGCAAGGGCTGCCCGCGTCGCCGAAATTGCGGCAAGGCATGCGGATGCCGTCGATTTCGAAGGCCGGTTCCCGCAGGAAGCCGTCAACGCGATGAAGGCCGAGCGGCTGCTCGGTATCCAGATCCCCCGCCATCTTGGCGGCGAGGCTGCTTCCACGACCGATATTGCCGAATTGTGCTCGATGCTTGGTCAGGCCTGCGCGGCAAGCGCGATGGTCTTTGCCATGCACCATATCAAGCTTTCGAGTCTCGTCGAACACGGCGTCGACAGCGAATGGCATAGCGCCTTCATGCGCCGTATCGCCGCCGAACAGCTTCTGATCGCTTCCGCCACCACCGAAGGGGGGATCGGCGGAAATCTGCGCAACAGCATCTGCGCCATTGAAGTCGACGGCGATATCTGCAGCTTGCAAAAGGATGCGACGGTCATTTCCTATGGCTCGCATGCCGATGCCATTCTCATCACTTCACGCAGCCATCCGCAGGCCGCCTCTTCCGATCAGGTCCTGACCGCCTTCCTGAAAGATCAGTACACGCTCGAAAAGACGCATGCCTGGAACACGCTCGGCATGCGCGGGACCTGCTCCGACGGCTTCCTCTTCAAGGGTGAAGCACCGGCCGCACAGATCCTGCCGAAGCCATTCGCTGAGATTGCTGCCCAGTCGATGCTTGCCTCTTCGCACCTGCTCTGGAGCGGCGTGTGGTATGGCATCGCGGTTGACGCCGTTTCCCGCGCACAGGCTTTCGTGCGTGCCGCTGCCCGCAAGTCTCCCGATGCTACCCCGCCCGGCGCACTTCGCCTCGCTGAGGTTTCCAACCTCCTGCAGATGGTGAAGTCGAATGTGGTTGCCGGCCTCAAGGCCTATGAGGACGCCAAGGCTGACGGCGACAAGCTTTCCTCGATGGGCTTTGCCGTGGCGATGAACAACGTCAAGATCGCTTCCTCGGAAACGATCCTGGAGATCGTCAATCATGCCATGCTGATATGCGGCATCATGGGCTACAAGAATGGTACGCCCTTCAGCCTCGGACGCCATCTGCGCGATGCGCATTCCGCGCAGCTCATGATCTCGAACGACCGCATCCTCGGCAATACGTCGAGCATGCTCCTTGTCCATAAGCAGGACACTAGCCTACTGGGGTAAAGCCATGGATATGCAGACTTCGTTTCTGGACCGGCTCTTCGAGTCCGGCCTGCTGATCGATACCGGCGTTGACGGTCTTTATGGCCGCAGCGGCCAGTTCGAAGACGTCATCGCCGCTTTCGAACGGCTGATCGACAGGTTCGGTGGCGCCGATGGCGCCGAAGCGATGCGTTTCCCGCCCGGCATGAACCGTGCGCTCTTCGAAAAGAGCGGCTACATGAAGAGCTTCCCGCAGCTTGCCGGCACGGTGCACAGCTTCTGCGGCAGCGAACTCGACCATATGAGCCTGCTGCAATGCATGGAAGTCGGCGAGGATTGGACCAAGGATCAGAAGGCAACCGATATCGTTCTGACGCCGGCCGCCTGCTATCCGCTTTATCCGACAGTTGCCAAGCGCGGCAACCTGCCGGCCAAGGGTGGCCTCTTCGATCTCCAATCCTACTGCTTCCGCCATGAGCCTTCCAAGGATCCGGCCCGTCAGCAGCTTTTCCGCATGCGCGAATATGTGTGCATGGGCACCGAGCAGCATGTGACCGATTTCCGTCAGAGCTGGATGGACCGCGGCGTCGAAATGATGAAGCAGGTCGGTCTCGACGTGACGATCGATGTTGCCAACGACCCGTTCTTCGGCCGTGCCGGCAAGATGATGGTCAACAACCAGCGCGACCAGAACCTGAAGTTCGAGCTCTTGATCCCGATCACCTCGTCGGCAAACCCGACGGCCTGCATGAGCTTCAACTACCATCAGGACTCTTTCGGCGTGAAATGGGGCCTGAACCTCGAGGACGGCAGCGTGGCCCATACCGCCTGCGTCGGCTTCGGCCTCGAGCGAATCGCGCTCGCGCTCTTCCATCACCACGGCCTCGACGTTAAGGAATGGCCTGATAGCGTGCGGAAAGTCCTGTGGGGCTGAGCGGTTCCATGACCTCGGTTTTTGCGGGTATCGATCCCGATACCTACAAGCCGCATGCGCTGCATTCCGGCGAGCGCATGTGGCCGGAGACCAATTGCTATATCGATCTCTGGATCGAGGTGCTCTCGACTTTCGGCATCGCACCCGAAGCGATGCTCGGCTTTACGCTGACGCAGGATTTCGAGGGCGACCAGTTCACCTTCTTCAAGGTGCCGCTGGAAGATCTCGAAGCGCTCTATGGCATCCGCACCACCGAGCTTGCGATCTACGACCGCGTGGAGCGGCATGTCGAGGTGCAGATCGCCCGCGGGCGGCTCTGCCTGATCGAGATGGATTCCTTCTACATGCCGGATACGCGTGGCACCGCCTACAGGCAGGAGCACGGCAAGACCACGGTTGCGATCAACCGGCTGGACTTTGCCGCCAAGCGCGTCGACTATTTCCATAATGCCGGTTATTTCCGTATCGAGGGTGAGGATTTCGACGGGCTGTTCCAGTCGCATCTGACAGATGAGGATGCACCGTTCCTGCCCTATACGGAATTCGCCAAGTTCCCGGAACGGCCTGTCGGCGAAGTACATCTGCGCGAGGTTTCGCGGCGGCTTTTGGCTTTCCATTTCGGGCGCCGCCCGAGCGCCAATCCGATCCGCGCTTTTGCCGAGGTCTTTCCGCTACAGGTTGAGGGAGTAGCCGATCGGCCCTTCGGCTTCTTCCACAAATATGCCTTCAACACGCTACGGCAGGTGGGTGCGAATTTCGAACTCGCGGCCGATCATCTGGCTTGGCTTTCGGCCGGCGAGTTCGGCGTTGCGATCGAGGAAGCGCGCCATATCTCGGAAGCGGCGAAGTCTGTTCAGTTCCAGCTTGCGCGTGCTGTCACCCGCCGCAGGTTCGAGCCGTTGAAAGCGGCTCTTGATCCGGCTGCCGATGCATGGGATTCGATGATGGCATCGCTCGCGGAGCGGACCTGAAGCCGGAGATCTGACCATGCGGGGGCGGTTGGCAAGCATAGGGGCTGAGGAAAGCCTGCTTTCCGAAGGCTGGAATCTGGTTCTGACCGAGCCTGACGCTTGTGCGACGCCGCACGATATCCATCTGTCGGCGCAGTTCATTCCGGCACCCGTTCCAGGCACTGTCGCAGCAGCGCTGGAAAAAGCCGGGCTTTTCGATCGGGAAAATCCCCAGGCGCTCAACACCAGGGATGCCTGGTATCTGACCCGCCTCTTCGATGCGGAGCCGGGCGAGGCGCTCCTGCGTTTTCAGGGACTGGCAACGGTCTGCCATGTTTTTCTCAACGGCGTGGAGATCCTTTTCTCCGAGAGCATGTTCACCGCCCATGAGATACCGGTGACGCTCGCGGGCGGCGATGAACTGGCGCTCTGCTTCCGGGCGCTCGCCCACCGCCTTGGCGAACCCGGACTGCGAGCCCGCTGGCGCCCGCAGATGATCACGCCGCAAGGGCTGAAGAATATCCGCACGACGCTGCTCGGGCATATGCCCGGCTGGTGCCCGGAAATCCATGCGGTCGGGCCGTGGCGGCCGATCTCGCTCGTGCGTCGGAGCGTTGCCTCGGTCGACAATGTCACGGTGCGTGCCGTTTTGGAGGAAAGCGGGGCGGGACGGCTCAGCGTTTCTCTTCATGCCGATGGCGAAGAGCCCGTTATGCTTCTGCGCTGCGCCGGTATCGAGCAGGGTTTCGAGAAGATCGGCGACCGGCATTATTCGGCGATCCTCAAACTGCCTCAGGTTGAGGCCTGGTGGCCGCATACGCATGGCTCGCCGCATCTCTACGACGTGACGTTGGTTCTCGACGGCGCGGAGCATTCGCTCGGCAAGACAGGGTTCCGGCGTGTCGAGCTCGACCACGGTGACGATGGCAGCGATTTTGCGCTTCTCGTGAATGGCGAACGGGTTTTCTGCCGTGGCGCGGTCTGGACGACAGCCGACATAGCGCGGCTGCCGGGCGAGCGCGCCAGTTATGAGCCCTTTCTGCGGCTTGCTGCCGAGGCCGGCATGAACATGATCCGCATCGGCGGGACCATGGCCTATGAGACGCCGGAATTCTTCGCGCTCTGCGACGAACTTGGGCTGATGGTCTGGCAGGACTTCATGTTCGCCAATTTCGACTATCCGAAGAACGACAAGGCCTTTATCGGCCATGTGCATGCCGAGGTGGAGGAATTCCTGCACGGCATACAGCTTTCGCCGTCGCTCGCCGTGCTCTGCGGCGGCAGCGAAATCCACCAGCAGGCGGCGATGTTCGGCCTGCCCTCGGATTTCTGGAGCGGGCCGATCACCGACGAGATCATCCCGGCGATCTGCCAGCGCATGCGGCCTGACGTACCTTACGTCCCGAATTCGCCCTATGGCGGAGCGATGCCCTTTTCACCCAACGCGGGCGTCACGCACTATTATGGCGTTGGCGCCTATATGCGGCCGCTTGAGGATGCGCGCCGCGCCGAGGTACGCTTTGCGGCCGAAAGCCTCGCCTTCGCACATGTACCGCAGCAAAGGACCTTGCAGCGGCATCTCGACGTGCCCTCAGTTCACAGTCCGCTCTGGAAAGAGCGGGTGCCGCGCGACCGCGGTGCCTCCTGGGATTTCGAGGATGTCAGGGACTTTTATCTCGGACTTCTCTATGACGTCGACCCCGCCAAGCTCCGCCGTGAAGATCCCGAACGTTATCTCGACCTGTCGCGCGCCGTCACAGGTGAGGTGCTGGAGGAAACCTTTGCCGAATGGCGGCGCAAGGGATCGACCTGCAACGGTGCGCTTGTCTGGACCCTGCAGGATCTGTTGCCAGGTCCCGGCTGGGGCGTAATCGATTCCACTGGCGAGCCCAAACCTGTCTGGCATGCGATGCGCCGGGCCTTCCGTCCTGCGCAGGCAGTTTTTACGGACGAGGGGACGAATGGCCTCTATGTCCATGTCATTAACGAAACCGACAAGGTGGTGGCTCTCGAACTCGATGTCGCCTGCCTCCGTGAGGGGCGCCAGCAGGTCGCGAGCGGTAGCAGGGCCTTCAATCTCGATCCAAGAAGCGTGGAGCGGATTGCCTGCACCGATCTCTTCGGCGGCTTCTTCGATGCCACCTATGCCTTTCGTTTCGGTGCGCCATCGCATGACGTCAGCGTTGCGTGGCTGCGCTCGGCGATGGACGGCGCGCTTCTGGCGCAGGCTTTTCATTTCCCGCGTGGCCGGGCGAAAGCCTTCCACGACGCGACGATCGAGGCGTCCTTCCTGCGTGAGGGTGATGATTGGTTTATCACACTCGTGACCGACAGGCTTGCCCAGTCGGTGCATATCGATGTCGAAGGCTACCGGGCCGAAGAGGACTGGTTCCATCTGGCACCAGGCCCTGCCAAGCGAGTGAAGCTCATCGCTGCTGCGGGCATTGATCGCGATGCATTGCCGGCAGGCGAAATCAGGAGCGTCGGCGGCTTGCGCCGTTTCGCGCTTTAAGGACCAGGGAGCGGTCATGACGATCAGGGTGCAGGCAGAAGAGGCTTTGCGGGGCGTTTATCGAAGCGTGCGTGGGCATCTGCTGCAGCGGCTGATTGTCAAATCGCGGCTTGCCTTCAATCCGCGCCGACCGGTCGAGATCGTCGGTTATCTGTCGATGGCGGCGGGTGTGGGTGAATCCGCGCGGCTTTGTGCTGCCGCGCTCTCGCAGGCGGGTCGTGAGATCATGCTGGCCGATGTCAGTACGCATCCGGATGAAGGCAAGCTAGTCGAATGGGCGTCCGAGCAAATCTCCGATGGCCAGCCGGGAAGCCGCATATGGCATCTCAACCCTCCCATGCTGCCGCGCGCCATCCTGAAGAAAGGCCTCGGGAATTTTACCCGTGCCTTCAATATCGGTTATTGGGCCTGGGAGCTTGAAGTGGTGCCGGCGGAATGGCGCAATGCCATGCATTATATGAACGCCGTCTTCGTTCCCTCGGAATTCACCAGACGGGCAATCGCGCCGCATACTACTGCACCTGTCGTTGTCGTGCCGCACCCGGTGACCGAGCGGCCGGCAGCTGACGGTATCAGGCAGAAATTCGGAATTGCCGAGGATGCTTTCCTCGTATCGTTCATCTTCAGTGCCGGCTCGTCGATCAACCGCAAGAACCCGCAGGCGGCGATCAAAGCCTTCAGGCTCTTCAGCGCCGAATGCCCCAGCGCCTTCCTGCTCATGAAGGCGAGCGGCAACCCGGGAAGGGATGAGGCGCTTCGGACGCTCATGCGGTCCGTCGAGGGCGACCCGAAGATCAGGATCGTTACCGACAATCTGGCGAGTTCGGAGATCAACGGCATTATCCGCGATTCCAACGCCTATCTTTCGCTGCATCGCTCGGAGGGCTTCGGCCTGACGGTGGCTGAAGCGATCATGCATCGCACGCCCGTCGTATCGACCGGATGGTCGGGGACGACTGATTTTTGCGACCCCGACAATACCTGGCTGGTCGAGCCCTCACTCATCCCTGTTGTCGATGACCATCCGGAATTTGCCGATCTCAAGGCTGCCGTCTGGGCCGATCCTTCGCCAGGAACTGCAGCAATGCATCTGAGGAGCATCTACTCCGATCCCGACGCTGCGAAGCGGAAGGCGGAGGGCGCGCGAGACTATCTGGTGCGTCATCTCGCCGACCACAGTTACGACAAGGCGCTTTCACGGCTTTCTGCGATGCAGGCGAGTTAAGCTGAGGACACCACTCCCCTTTATTTTAACGGTTTCAATTTAGAGATGGTTTGTCTCGGCCGCGGTGCGGCTTCTAGCGGATGGACGGATGTCGAAGGGCATTATTGCAAATTCGGTGATGAATGCAGCGGCGGGCATGCTGCTTCTGGTAACGGGGTTCGCTTCCTCGATCATAACCGCGCGCCTGCTTGGCCCCGAGGCCAACGGTATCGTTGCCTTTTCGCTCTGGCTCGTCGTCACCGGCGCCTCGATTGCTGAGCTCGGCTCCAGCATCACGCTTCTGAAAACGCTGCCGCAGCTTTCAGCGCAGGGCTACAGCTTCCAACAGCGCAGGGGATTTGCCTCGATCCTGGTCACCTTCATGGTCTGCTCCACGTTGGTGCTGCTGGGGCTTTATGCCCTGTTCTTCCTGACATCGGAGGAAATGCACTGGGCCGATACCGCGCCGTCGGTGGCGCTGGTGACAGGCATCCTCTTCTTCATCCAGGCAATTGGCTCCTTCGTCAAATTCTACCTTATTGGAGAGAAGCGGCTCGGCACGTTCTTCCAGCTGACTCTGATCGTCTCGGTCTTCCAGCTTGTGGGCGTGGCGGTCGGCGCCGTTTTTTATGGGGTGCTGGGCGTGCTTGTCGGCTATGCGCTCGGCCAGCTCGTGCTTTTCGTCGCTACCTTGCCGATCCTCGTTACCCGTCGTGACCGCTGCGGCGTCTCGCTCAAATATCTGGCGTCGTCCTCGGTCATCCTGTCAATGCAGTTCATCATCGATTCGATCTTCCTCAACCGCATCGAACTGCTCTTCCTGCAGCAGTTCTGGTCGGTGGAAATGGTCGGCTTCTATGCTGCCGGCCTGTCGATCGCCAATATCGCGCTGCAGCTTCCCATCCAGATGAGCGGCAGCCTGCTCCCTTATTATTCGGAACGGCGGCATACCAGCGCCGACTCGAAGTTCCCGGTCGAGGCCTTTGCCGCTGTCATCCGCAGCATGGCCTATATTGTGCTGCCCATGAGCCTCGGGCTTGCTGCGATCTCCAGCGAACTGGTGCATGTGGTCTTCGGCGAAGCCTTCGACCGAAGCGGCGGAGTTGTTGCCCTGCTTGCGCTTGTCGCGCCTGCCTACACGCTAATGCAGGTTCTCAGCCTGTACCTGCTTTCAATCGACAAGGCCAATGTACGGTTGAAAATCAGTGTGATAGGTGGCCTCCTGATGGTAGTGGGTTGTTTACTCATCGTACCTAGTCTTGCCGCCGAGGGTGCCGCGCTTGTGCGCATAGCCGTATTTGTTGCGATGTCGGTAATGATGGTCAGACAAACGGGATTCGGAACTCAGCTTTCGGGCCTTTATCTCAGCCTTACGAAGATTACTCTCGCGGCGGTATTTTGCGCCTGCGGTGCCATTACTGCACTTGAGCTCGTCCAGGGTCCGATTGGTCTCGTCGCTGCGATCATCGCTGGCACATTTGCGTATTTTTCTGCGTTGAAAGTCCTCCGCGCCGTTCCGGCCGAAGATATCCAGGTGCTGCGCTCGATCCTCGCCAAGATGCCGGCGCTGCTGCAGGGACCGGCAAGGCGTGCCGTCAATTTTATCACCCCGCCGACCTCAGAAGGGGACGAGAAGAAGCCGGTCAACGAAGAATTCTCGCGCGAACCGGCAGAAGGCGCCGGTCGCGCCGCCGCCCTTCCGGTTGTCTTCGACGGGACGATCGGTCTCTTCATGCCGAAAAAGGCTGACGTCGCAAAACGTTCCGCTGCCGTTCTCTTCGTCAGCCCCTGGGGTTTCGAGGAAATGTGCACGCGAAAATTCTATCGTGTAGCGGCAGAGCATTTTTCCGACATCGGCGTGGCGAGCCTGCGTTTCGATTATACGGGCACCGGTGACGCACTCGATTTTGGAAATCAGACGCCGAGCCTGGAAATCTGGAAGAACTCCATCCGCGCAGCCGCTTCAAAGTTGAAGGCGCTCAGTGGCTGCTCGCAGATCATCCTTGTCGGTCAGGGCCTCGGCGGCACGCTCGCTCATTTGACCGGCCATTCGATCGAGGGTGTCGACAGCGTTGTGCTGCTTGCGCCTATTCTGAGCGGCAGGGGGCATCTGCGCGAAATCAATATGTGGTCGCGGATTATCCATGCCGACCTCGGTCTCGGCAAGGAGCATGCGCCGAGCGCCCAGGTGCAGATCGCCGGTCTGACCCTGCCGGACGCGATCGCTGCGGAAATCGGCAAGCTCAATATCAGTTCACCGCAGGATCTCGCAGCACCGAATTACCTGATCCTCGAGCGCCCGGTTCGGGTTGATGATACGGCCTTCGCCGACGCGCTGAAAGCGCTCGGCGGCAATGTCGAGCAACGCGTTTTCGAAGGTTATGACGAGCTGGTCACGAACCCGCTCTTTGCCAAGACGCCGATGGCAGTTATCGCGTTGCTCACTGAATGGCTTGTCGAGACAACCGCGCCTGCCACATCCGCGGATCACTCTCCGCAGGAGGTCGAAAACCAGCCGCTCGCGGGTGATGGTTTTGAGGAAATTCCGGTTCGTTTCGGAGCCTTCCAGCATCTGATCGGCGTCATCAGCCGGCCGCAGGGCGAGATCAAGGGCAATGCCGTGCTCTTCATGTCGACGGCCTATGACCGGCATGCCGGCTGGGGTCGTACGACTGTCGATATGGCGCGCGAGCTCGCTCGCCAGGGCGTCGTTTCGCTGCGCTTCGATTCCGCCAATGTCGGTGACAGCGTTCCGCGCCCGGATGCGCCGGAACAGGTCCTCTATTCGGCGACGCAAACGGAAGACGCGCTTGCTTCGCTGGATCTCTTGGAAAGCTATGTCGCAGGACCGATCATGGTCGCAGGTCGCTGCAGCGGCGGTTATGTTGCCCTGCGCGCGGGCATCGAGGATGAGCGTCTGAAGGCGATCGTTTCCATCAATCCCTTCGTCTACTACTGGGATCCCGAGATGCCGGTGCGGCGCGAGCATGTCGTCTCCGTTCCGCGTAGCGTCGACGACTACGGCCAGCGAATGATGCGGCTCGATACGGTCAGACGCCTGTTCCGCGGCGAGGTCGATGTCTTCGCGGCTCTGCAGAACATCTTCATCGCGGTCGGCCGCCGGCTTTCGCCGCGCATTGCGCCGCTCGTCGAACTTATTCCTGGCCGTCGTCATATCGCACGCCAAGTGCGTCAGTCCTTTACGGCGCTCGGCAAACGCAAGGTGCCGTTGACGCTGATCTACAGCGAAGGCGATGTTGGCCTCGACCACATGTATTTCCACTTTGGTCCGCGCGGTCACAAGTTTACCCGGCACCCGAATGTGCGGGTGGTGATGCTGCAGGATGCCGATCACAACCTGACGCCGCCGGAATCGCGCAAGCTGGTGCTCGACGAGATCGTCCGACTGGCGAAAGCCTGAGATTTTCCTGATTTTCTAGATTGTAATCTCGATCGACCGGTAGAGGTCGATATAGCGCTCGGCCACGGCGTCCCACGAATAGGCGTGGGCTGCCTGCATGAGGCTCTCCCGCAGGGCCGAACCCTCGGTGGCGACTTTCCGATAGGCGTCCTCGATCGCATCTGCCGCTGCATCCGGCTTCGTGAAGTCCGCAAGGGCGATCGCCTCATGTCGCCCGGCAAGCACGCGGTAGGCTTCGTTGGAATTCAGCACCGGCTGCAAGCCAGCGCTCATCGCTTCCAGTGCAACGAGGCCGAAGCCCTCGTATTCCGAAGCGGAAGCAAAAAGGGATGCCTTGGCGATCACATCGCGGATTGTTTGGTTATCCGGCGAAATCATTAGACTGACGGATTTTTCCAGCGATCTTACAGCAATTTCGCGCCTGACATCGGCGGCATCGAGATCGGATTCTGCGCCGAGAATATCCAGGTGCCAACCAGCATCGCGCTTGGCGAGTGCCGTCATTGCATCCAGCAGATGATCGAGCCGCTTGTTGACCGAGAAGCGGCCGAGGGTGACGATGCGTCGTTCAGGTCTCCGCGAAGCCGCGTCGGCAAATTTGCCGATATCGGCACCGTTTTCGATGGCGATGCCATCGGGGACGATCTGGATGAACTGGTTGAGATCGGAGGCGCTGCAGCAGACGACGCGGCGATAGGCCATCGCCGAAAGCCGGGTCAACGTCCGGAACCAGACTTTCTTGATCGCCAGAAACTTCTTCGTGTGGAAGAAGCCGCCGTGGGTCGTCACGATCATGGGCTTACGGTGCAGAAGCCGGCTCCAGGCGAGCGCATCGAAGAAAAAGTCGATCGCGTGGACATGGATGAGATCGGCATCGCCGATATGGCGGAAAACCTGCGGCGCAAGCGGATACCGGCTGCTGCCGGTCCAGGGGATACGCACAACCTCGATACCGTCGATGGTTTCGAGCGCGGGAAGCTTATCGTCGGGCGTGGTGAAGAGGGAATCGAGGGTGACAACACGGACGCGGTAGCCGCGTTTCAGCGTCTGGCGGGCAAGGTTAGCGACCACGTCCTCAAGGCCGCCGCGGTTGGGCAGGAACTGCCGCACGACATGTACGACGAGGGGCGCAGCTTTCGGCTGCGGCCTGTTTTCGACGGTCTCTATCATGGAGAGGGACATTTCCCACCTATTCTCTGTGGGAATGACCAGCCATGCCGGCCCTTAAGGTGCGGTATATGAGGATGCACCTCGTCCGGCTTTATTGGCAGAATGGTTAATAGCTTCAGAATGCCTTGAAGGTCAATGTCGTCAGCGAACGGATGATGCCCGGGATATTGGCGATGTTGTCATTGATGAACTTGCCAATATCCTGGCCTTCTTCGATGTAAACCTTGAGCAGCAGATCGTAATTGCCTGATGTCGAATAGAGCTCCGAGACCAGTTCGGTCTTGTAGATGGCGTCAGCGACCTCGTAGGTCTTGCCGGGGGCGCACTGGAGCTGGACGAAAATCGGCTTCATGGGACTTTCCTGCATCGAATTCTGATGGCGCGCATAATGGTCGAAACCGTTGCTGCGATGCAAGCCGTTCCTTACGTCTGCTCGTCCGAACGGGCTTCGGAGACGATCCAGTCGCGGAAGGCGGCAAGCGGTGCATAATCGGCGCGTTCCGGTGGAAAGGCGAGGTAATAGCGCTCGCGGCTTTCCATCTGACGATCGACGGCAGCAACGAGATCGCCGCGCTTCAACTCCTCCTGCATGAGGAAGGTCGGCAGAAGGGCAACGCCGAGGCCGGCGATGGCCGCCTGTGCTGCGGTGGCAAACTGGTCGAACAGCATGCCATGGACGCTTTCGAAGGCCACGCCATTATCGGCAAACCAGCGCTCCCAGGCATCGGGGCGGGTTGTCAGATGCAGGAGGGGCACTGTCAGCAGATCTTCCGGGCGAGAGATCGCATTCTGCCGGAGGAAACCCGGACTGCAGGCAGGCAGCGTGCGCTCCGACATCAGGAAGGCAAGTTCAGCGCCTGGCCAATGCGGATGACCGAAATGAATGGCGGCGTCGATGGAATCGAGGCGGAAATCGAAGGAGGAAAGCCGGGTGACGAGATTGATCGTCACGCCCGGATTGGCCGCGAGGAAGCGACCGAGGCGCGGCGCCAGCCAGCGGGTGCCGAAGGTCGGCAGGATGGCAAGGTTCAGCGTGCCGCCATGCGGGTTCGCGCGCAGGTTGAGCGAGGCGCTGGAGATGCGACGCAGCGCTTCCCGGATCTCACGCGCATAGGCATCGCCGGCAAGAGTGAGGCGCACGGTCTGGCGCTCGCGCAGGAAAAGTTCCACACCGAGCTGTTCTTCCAGTGCCTTGATCTGGCGGCTGACGGCGCTCTGGGTCAGGTCGAGTTCGCGGGCCGCTGCCGTCACGCTGCCGGTACGGGCTGCCGCTTCGAATGCGGCGAGATGGGAAATCGACGGCAAAAAGCGTCTTGGTGAGAGCATTATCATTCCATTTGAGAATGAGCTGTTTCCGAAACGTCGATATTCACAGCTCGGAGGCCCTTGTAAAGAACTTCATCCTGCAAAATCGGAATGAACGCGGAGTTCTTTCATGCCCGGCGCTTTCGTCTCCACGGACCGCATCCGTTCGCTTTTCACTGAAGCCATGTCGCAGATGTACCGGATGGAGGTGCCGCAATACGGGACGCTGATCGAGCTCGTGGGGGAGGTCAACGCCGAAGTCCTCGCGGCGGACCAGGAACTCAGCGAGCGGCTTCGGCGTGCAGGTGAACTCGAGCGCATCGATGTCGAGCGCCACGGTGCGATCCGTCTCGGAACGGCTGAGGAACTCTTCACCATCCGACGGCTCTTTGCCGTCATGGGTATGCAGTCGGTCGGTTATTATGATCTCTCGGTCGCCGGTGTTCCGGTGCATTCTACCTGCTTCAGGCCTGTCGAAGAAAAGGCGCTGAACGTCAATCCGTTCCGTGTCTTTACTTCTCTGCTGCGGCTGGAATTGATCGAGGACGAGGAATTGCGCGCCGAAGCCGCTGATATCCTTGCAAAGCGGCAGATCTACACACCGCGCGCCATTGCACTCGTCGAGCAGCATGAAAAGGCCGGCGGACTGACGGAAATGGAGGCTGCGGAATTCGTTGCGGAGGCGCTGGAAACCTTCCGCTGGCATGGTGAAGCAACCGTCAGCGCCGAAACCTACAAGCGCCTGCATGATGCGCACCGCCTCATTGCCGATGTCGTCAGCTTCAAGGGACCGCATATCAACCATCTCACGCCGCGCACGCTCGATATCGATGAAGTGCAGCGGCGTATGCCGGAGCGCGGCATCACGCCGAAGGCCGTTATCGAAGGACCGCCGCGGCGTAGTTGCGATATCCTGCTGCGGCAGACGAGTTTCAAGGCGCTGGAAGAGCCGATTGCCTTCACGGATGCTGCTGGCATGAAGGCAGGCACGCATACGGCTCGATTTGGCGAGATAGAACAGCGTGGCGTTGCGCTGACGATCAAGGGCCGGGCGCTCTACGATCGCTTGCTCGCCTCGGTGCGCGGCGAAGTGCAGGTCGGCGCATCCGGAGCCAAGGCCGGCGACTATGATGCCGAGCTCGCCGAACGATTCAAGACGCTGCCGGACAATTGGGACGAGTTGCGGCGCGAAGGACTGGCCTTCTTCCACTATTCGGCGACGCCCGAAGGTATTGCGGCAAAGGGCCAGCTGCCCTCCGATCCGGACACGCTTATCGCCAAGGGCTATCTGCGGTTCGATCCTGTCATCTACGAGGATTTCCTGCCCGTCAGCGCGGCCGGTATCTTTCAGTCGAATCTCGGCACGGACCAGCAGCAGAATTATGCGACACGCTCGAACCGGGCGGCTTTCGAGGAGGCGCTTGGCGCCGACGTGCTGGACGAGCTCGCGCTTTATGCCGAGCGGCAGGCCGCCTCGCTTGATATGGCCATGGAAGAGCTCGGCCTTTCCGGCCTGAAGCTGAAGACGGTCGCCTGACAATCGGCCGCTTCCGCAGGGGCGGGCGCGGCGCTAGAGTACCGATTTCGATCCTGACTGGACTGTCCGATGCTCAATGATCCGCGCTCCCACGGCCTGTGGGAAAAGACTGCTCCTCAACCGCCCATCACATCTGCACTGGAAGGTGCCGTCGAGGCCGATGTCGTCATCGTCGGTGGTGGCTATACCGGTCTTTCCTCCGGCCTGCATCTGGCCGAGGCCGGATCGCGAGTGGTGCTCCTCGAAGCCAAGGAGATCGGTTTCGGCGGGGCAGGCCGCAATGTCGGTCTCATCAATGCCGGCATGTGGGTCATGCCGGATGATCTGCCCGGCGTGCTCGGCCCTGTCTACGGCGAGCGGCTGCTCGATCTGCTCGGCAACGCACCACGGCTGGTGATGGAGCTGATCGAAAAGCACGGCATGGCCTGCGAGCTCGAAAGGCAGGGCACGCTACATTGCGCCGTCGGCGCCGATGGTCTGAAGGAAGTCGAGGAGCGCTACAGGCAGTGGTCGGCTCGGGGTGCGCCTGTCGCACTGCTCGATGCCGATGAGACTGCAAAACGCATTGGCACGAATGCCTATGCCGGGTCGCTGCTCGACATGCGGGCCGGCACGCTGCAACCGCTTGCCTATGCACGCGGGCTGGCGCATGCCGCTAAAAAGGCGGGCGTTGTGCTGCACACGGCAAGTTCTGTCATTGCGACCGAGCGGCAAGGCAACCGGTGGCTGGTCAAGACGGCACATGGGCAGGTAACGGCTGATTGGATCATCGTGGCGACGGATGCCTATAGCACCGGTCCCTGGGAACAGGTGCGCAACGAACAGGTGTTTCTTCCCTATTTCAATTTCGCCACCATGCCGCTCGGCCATAACCTGCGTCAGTCGATCCTGCCCAATCGCGAGGGCGTATGGGATACGAAGGAAATTCTCTCGTCTTTCCGCATGGATCAGGCCGGCCGTCTCGTCTTCGGCAGCGTGGGCGCTTTACGCAACACCGGCCTGTCCGTGCATAAGGGCTGGGCCAAGCGCGCGCTGAAGCGGCTCTTCCCCGAGATCGGCGATGCCGAATTCGAGTGCGAATGGTACGGGCAGATCGGCATGACTGACAACGCCCTGCCGCGTTTCCACAAATTCGCGCCCAATGTCGTCGGCTTTTCGGGCTATAATGGCCGCGGGATTGCGCCCGGCACGGTGTTCGGCCGCACATTGGCGGAGCATATTCTTGGCCGCATTGGTGAAGCGGATCTACCTTTGCCGCTGACCGACCCTCGTGAGCAGAGCTTCCGCGCGCTTAGGGAACTATGGTACGAAGCCGGCGCTCAGGTCGCCCATTTCGCCGATGCCCGTTTCTGAGAACAACAAGACTGGAACCACGACAATGAACATCGCCGTCCTCGATCTCGCCACCGAAACCGCCAAGCTGCTCGCCGATCTCGGCGTCGATGCCAGGAGTTATACGGGCGGTACGCTGTCCGTCACTTCGCCGATCACAGGTAAGGAAATCGGCAAGCTGAAGGAACATTCCGTCGCCGACGCCAAGGCGGCGATCGATGCGGCACACAAGGCTTTCCTCGAGTGGCGGGCCGTTCCGGCGCCGAAGCGCGGCGAGCTGGTCCGCCTGCTCGGCGAAGAGTTGCGCGCCTCCAAGGTGGCGCTCGGCCGCCTGGTTTCGATCGAGGTCGGCAAGATCACTTCGGAAGGCCTCGGCGAAGTGCAGGAAATGATCGATATCTGCGATTTCGCCGTTGGTCTTTCCCGCCAGCTTTACGGCCTGACGATTGCCACCGAGCGGGCCGAGCACCGCATGATGGAAAGCTGGCATCCGCTTGGCGCCATCGGTATCATTTCGGCCTTCAACTTCCCGGTTGCCGTCTGGTCGTGGAATGCCGCGCTTGCCATCGTCTGCGGCAATTCCACCGTCTGGAAGCCTTCCGAAAAGACCCCGCTGACGGCGCTCGCCGTTCAGGCCCTGTTCGAGAAGGCGTTGAAGCGTTTCGTCGCCGAAGGCGGCAAGGCGCCGGCAAACCTCTCGACGCTCTTGATCGGCGGCCGCGAGATCGGCGAAGTGCTGGTCGATCACCCGAAGATCCCGCTGGTTTCGGCGACCGGCTCCACAGCCATGGGCCGGGCCGTCGGCCCGCGCCTGTCGCAGCGCTTTGCCCGTGCGATCCTGGAACTCGGCGGCAACAATGCCGCGATCGTCTGCCCGACGGCCGATCTCGACTTGACGCTGCGGGGTGTTGCTTTCGCGGCGATGGGCACGGCGGGCCAGCGCTGCACGACGCTGCGCCGTCTCTTCGTGCATGAGAGCGTCTATGACCAGCTCGTGCCACGGCTGAAGAAGGCTTATGGTTCGGTGACGATCGGCAATCCGCTGGAAACCGGCACACTGGTCGGTCCGTTGATCGATGGTCAGGCCTTCGACAAGATGCAGAGCGCTCTTGGCCAGGCAAAGGCCGCCGGCGGCGCTGTCGTTGGAGGTGAGCGCGTCGAGAATGGTTCGGCAGAAGCCTTCTATGCTCGCCCCGCGCTCGTCGAAATGCCGGAGCAGATCGGCCCGGTGGAGCACGAAACCTTCGCGCCGATCCTCTACGTCATTAAGTATAGCGATTTCGATACCGTGCTGGAGTTGCACAACGCCGTGCCGCAGGGCCTGTCGTCCTCGATCTTCACCAACAATATGCGTGAGGCCGAGACCTTCCTCTCCTCGCGCGGTTCGGATTGTGGAATCGCCAACGTCAATATCGGTCCGTCGGGTGCTGAAATCGGTGGAGCCTTTGGCGGTGAGAAGGAGACGGGCGGCGGCCGTGAATCCGGTTCGGACGCCTGGAAGGCTTACATGCGCCGTTCCACCAACACCGTCAATTACGGCAAGACCCTGCCGCTGGCGCAGGGCGTCAAGTTCGACGTCGAATAAGCTGACGCATTGGAACCACAAAAACGCGACGCCTCACCGGCGTCGCGTTTTTTGACGAAATCCGGATTTATTCCCTGTGAAGATGAAAGATTGAGTCAAGATAATGTGATGATTTTTTTGACCTCGAAACTTGAAGTAATCAGTCAACAAAAATATACGCCTGCCATCACCCTTGGGAGCTCGGGTGACATCGACACGGAGGCCATCATGAAAATTGCTCTTAACCGTCTTTCCGGCGCATTTGCACTTGCCGCTTCACTTCTCGCCGCCACCGCGCTCGCAGGCAGCGCCAATGCGCAGGAGTCCGAAGGCATCGTCGTCTATAATGCCCAGCACGAAAGCCTCGGCCGCGAATGGATCGATGCCTTCACCAAGGAGACCGGCATCAAGGTCACCATGCGCCAGGGAAGCGACATGCAGTTCGCAAATCAGATCATCCAGGAAGGCGACGCTTCGCCCGCCGACGTGTTCCTGACCGAAAACTCGCCGGCGATGACGCTGGTCGACGGTGCCGGCCTCTTCGCGCCGATCGAGAAGGATACGCTGGATCAGGTTCCGGAACAGTATCGCCCCGCCGACGGCATGTGGACCGGCATTGCAGCCCGCACGACCGTCTTTGTCTATGACAAGACGAAGCTGACCGAAGACAAGCTGCCGAAGTCGATGGTCGAACTTCAGGATCCGGCCTGGAAGGGCCGCTGGGGTGCCGCACCCGCTGGTGCTGACTTCCAAGCAATCGTCGCGGCCTTCCTGCAGCTGAAGGGTGAAGAAGCCACCAAGACATGGCTGAAGGGCCTCAAGGACAACGCCACTCCCTATAAGGGCAACAGCGTCGCCATGAAGGCCGTCAATGCCGGCGAAGTCGAAGGCGCGATCATCTATCATTACTACTGGTTCGGCGATCAGGCGAAGACCGGTGAGAACAGCAAGAATGTCGGCCTGCATTATTTCAAGAACCAGGACCCGGGCGCTTTCGTCAGTGTTTCGGGCGGCGGTATCCTGAAGTCGACGCAGCACATGAAGGAGGCCCAGGCTTTCATCAAGTATCTCACCAGCAAGGCCGGCCAGACAGTGCTCAAGGATGGAGATTCCTTTGAATATGCTGTCGGTAAGAACGCGGCCTCCAATGACAAGCTGGTGCCGCTTGCCGACCTCAACGCTCCAAAGGTCGAAGCCTCGACCCTCGACAGCAAGAAGGTCGTGGAGTTGATGACAGCCGCCGGCCTTATCTAACCTTTCTGCCGCAGTCTTCTTCCGGCCAAAACTATTGCTTTTGGCTCAAGAAAACCTTAGGGCATGACGAAATCCGGCAACCGCTCCTCAAAAGCGGTTGCCTTCCTTTTTCAGCGTGTGAAGGCATCGGCCTTGCTGCAGGACAATAGATTGCTTGCATCCGGCAAGAAGGCGCCGGTGACGCCAGGGGCCGCGCGAATGAGTTTGCCGCGCGGGCGCATGCCGCACGCTTCCGTCGTTCTCCTCGCCTCCATCGTCGCGGTCTTCAGCCTTGTGCCGCTCGGCTTCATCGCCTGGGTGACCTATGATGTCGGCTGGGAAACGGTGAAGACGCTGGTTTTCCGTCCACGCGTCGGCGAGCTTCTCGTCAATACGGTTCTTTTGGAATCGATCACCGTTCCGCTGTCGATCGTCCTAGCGGTTATACTCGCCTGGCTGACGGAGCGGACGGACATCCCCTTCGCACGGCTCTGGGCGTGGCTGGCCATCGCTCCACTTGCCGTGCCGGCCTTCGTACACTCCTATGCCTGGGTAAGCCTGCTTCCGGGCATGCGCGGTTTACAGAGCGGCGTCTTCGTTTCGGTGCTTGCCTATTATCCTTTTCTCTATCTGCCGGTTGCGGCGGCGCTGCGCCGGCTCGATCCGGCGATCGAGGATGCTGCTGCCTCTCTCGGTCTCGATCCGTGGCGGGTTTTCTTCCGCACGGTTCTGCCGCAGCTTCGCCTGGCCATTTGCGGCGGCTCGCTGCTGATCGCACTGCACCTGCTGTCGGAATACGGTCTATTCGTGATGATCCGCTTCGACACGTTTGCAACCGCGATCGTCGACCAGTTCCAGTCTTCCTACAACAGCCCGGCTTCCAACATGCTTGGCGGCGTGCTCGTCGCCTGCTGCCTGTTCCTGCTTGGCCTCGAGATCCTGCTGCGCGGCAATGAGCGATATGCACGCGTTGGCTCCGGCTCAGCGCGCCCGGCAGACCGTCGCCGGCTCGGCTGGTTTGTCGTGCCCGCCGTGGCTCTGCCGATCGTCCTTGCAGCGCTGACGCTCGGTGTGCCGCTGATCACGCTCGGCCGCTGGCTCTATCTCGGCGGGCTCGGCATCTGGCGCATCGAGGTGGCGAGCGCCTTTGTGCAGACGATCGTTCTCGCCATCGCCGGTGGCGTGCTGACGACGATTGCCGCAATGCCCATGGCCTGGCTCTCTGTGCGCGCGCCGGGCCGTCTCCAGCGCATCCTCGAAGCCTGCCATTATTACGTTGGTTCGCTGCCGGGTGTCGTCGTGGCGCTTGCGCTTGTCTCGATCACCGTTCGTCTCATCCTGCCGCTGTACCAGACCTTTGCAACGCTGCTCGTTGCCTATGTGCTGCTTTTCCTGCCGCGCGCCATGGTCGGCCTGCGCGCCAGCATCGCGCAGGCGCCCGTCGAGCTTGAGCGGGCCGCAATGGGGCTTGGCCGGACGCCGGGACAGGCAGTGCGCCAGATCACTATGCGGCTCGCAGCGCCGGGTGCTGCTGCCAGCGTGGCGCTCGCAGCACTCGGCATTACCAATGAATTGACGGCGACGCTGATGCTGTCACCGAATGGCGTCGATACGCTGGCGACGAAATTCTGGTCGATGACCAGCGAGATCGATTATGTCTCTGCA
This sequence comes from Rhizobium viscosum, assembly GCF_014873945.1. Lineage (NCBI taxonomy): Bacteria > Pseudomonadati > Pseudomonadota > Alphaproteobacteria > Hyphomicrobiales > Rhizobiaceae > Rhizobium > Rhizobium viscosum. Next base: position 2,082,683 of record NZ_JADBEC010000001.1, read on the forward strand.
GCACCCTATGCCTTCATGATGGTCGTGCTGTCGCTGCCGCTTACCCTTATGCTCTATGCCCAATCGAAACGGACTGCCGGCCAATGACGCTGCTTACGATCGACGCTATCAGCAAGCGTTATGGGCCGGTTCAGGCCTTGAAGGATATCTCGCTTGAAGTGCAGGCGGGCAGCCGCACGGCGGTTGTCGGTCCCTCCGGTTCCGGTAAGACGACGCTGCTGCGCATCATCGCCGGCTTCGAACAGCCTGATGTCGGCCGGGTGATGCTCGATGGTGAGGTGCTCGCCGACGGGCCGGCCTGCGTTCCCGCCCACAAGCGCGGCATCGGCATCGTTTCGCAGGATGGTGCGCTCTTTCCGCATCTGAGTGTCGCTGAAAATATCGGTTTCGGTTTCGAGCGCGGGGCGCCCGATCGCGACAAGCGTATCCGCGACCTTCTGGAAATGGTGGAACTCGAAAACAGTATGCTGGATCGCCGGCCGCATCAGCTTTCCGGCGGCCAGCAGCAGCGTGTGGCGCTTGCCCGCGCGCTCGGTCGCCGTCCGCGCCTCATGCTGCTCGACGAACCCTTTTCCGCGCTGGATACAGGCCTTCGGGAAAATATGCGCAAGGCGGTTGCCCGCGTCCTGCAGACGGCTGGCATCACCGCCGTTCTCGTGACCCATGATCAGGGCGAGGCCCTCTCCTTTGCCGATCAGGTTGCGGTACTGCGCGAGGGCAAGCTAGTGCAGGCCGGCACGCCGCAGACGCTTTATCTCAAGCCGCGGGATCGCGAGACGGCGCTTTTCCTTGGTGATGCGGTGATGCTGCCGGCGATCATCAAGAACGGCTTTGCCGATTGCGCGCTTGGCAGTGTGCCGGTTGAGGGGGTCCATCAGGGCAAGGCGGAAATCATGTTGCGGCCGGAGCAGATCCGCGTCGTCGTCGACGAGGCCAACGCGAAATACGGCGGGCGTGTCGTGGATGTGGAATTCGGCGGCGCAATTTGCACGGTGGCAGTGTCGCTTGCGGCTGTCGCGCTGCCGCCAATCCTGATCAAGACATCGAGCGTGGCGTTGCCGGCGCGGGGCGATCTCGTTCGCCTCGATATCGCCGGCAAGGCGCATGTTTTTTCGCGTTAGGTTCAGCCTGCCTTCAGAACCAGTTCTTGCGGCTCTTCGCCTGCCAGCCAGCCCCCGGTGAAGCCGGCGCGCTCGAGGCCGAGACGGATGACCGGATTCCTGCGCATCAGCTTCCAGATGAAGTCGGAACGTGCGTTCTCGACTGTCATCACGAGGAGGCCCTGGTCAATGGCCACGGTTCGGTCATCGACCCAGCCCTCAGGCCGCTTGGTCTGGACTGTCGGGTTGAAGCCGCCGGGGAAGCCGCCCTCCAGGAGCAGGTTCGGATAGGTCGTCAGCAGCGCCTTGGTGCCATCCAGGGCAGCCTGCCGGTCGTAAGGCAGGCAGCCGAGCGCTGCCCAGGGCGCGATCGTGCCGTCATCGGGGCCGAGCGGAGCACCGCGGGCTGCATAACCCAGTACCTTCGGATTGCGGCCACCGCGCATGCGCCGCGTCGGCGGCGGGCCGTCGCAAGCCGTAAAGCCCCAGATATCCTTGTTGTAGCCGACGAACTGGCCGGGATTGCGTTCCGCGTAGTCGCGCTGGACGTTGATGACGACCTGCGTGTTGCGGAAATAGTCCCAGTTCCGCTCGAGCATCGGCTTGTCCTGGATGCCTCGGAAATCGATCCAGGCATGGGAGAAAAGATGGATGAAGAGCGGGCCGGCATAGAGATAGGGCTGCTCGTTGAAGATCATCCACGAATAGCTTGCCGTGAAGGCGTCGTAGCTTGATTGCGGGATCGGGTAAGTCGGTGATGCCAGCGCCAGTGTGTAGAGGATGATCGCTTCATCGAAGCCATGGTAGCGCCAGCGCAGAAAACCTGAAGAGGGCTTCCAGCCCATCGAGATACAATCGCCCTTGTTCAGCGCCCAGCGCCAGTCGACGCGCTCGTAGATGAATTTTGCGAGCCCGCGGATCTCGGTCTCGGTTTCATCCTCGCCATCGAAATATTGCGCAGCTGTCAGGATGCCGGCGACGAGCAGAGCGGTATCGATGGTCGAAAGCTCGCTGTTCCAGGCGCGGTTGCCGGTATCCACGTGTAGGAAGTGGTAGAAGAAGCCGCGATGCCCGGTCGCGTGGCGTTCCGTGCCCTGCTTGGCGTTGGCGAAAAAATGCAGCGTGTTGAAGACGCGCTCGGCAGCTTCCGCGCGGCTGATCCAGCCGCGCTCGACGCCAACAGGATATGAGGATAGTCCGAAGCCGACCGCGGCGATGCTCGCCGGCACGCCAGGGATCGATGTGTCCGGCACAAGGCCGTTTTCAGGATTGGAATATTTCAGGAAATATTTGAACGCTGAATGCTGCAGCCTGTCGACTAGCGCGGCATCAATGTCTTCAATCCGTTGCAGCATGTGCTCCTGCCCAACTGTTATATCGCCCCATGCTTCAACATGGTGGCTGCCCCCAGGCAAATCAAACCTTTTTGATTCGCAAGGATAAGAGAACACAAACGCCGGCAATTGGCGTTAATAATTACCAGTGAAATAATATCTGGAATAAATGATATAAGCGATGCAGCAAAAGGGATTAAACCGCAGCCCCGGGATATGGTCCACCCCGTGCAATGCCTATCATCCTTAAACTTTCGGTTGAGCCTCCTGAGCCAGCTCAGGCGGCTTCCTCCATCCGCACCATATGGCCTGCTACGACTTCGCGGTACTGACGCTTCGGTGGCACGTAACCCACGGGGCGGACAGGGCTTTTCAGTTCGTCGGTGCCGAGGTTGCGGCGGATGCCGCGGCGGGCGGGATCCGGCACCGGAACAGCGGCCATCAGCTTCTTCGTGTAGGGATGCTGCGGATTGCGGAAAAGCTCCTCGCGCGGGCCGATTTCGACGATCTCGCCGAGATACATGACTGCAACGCGGTGGCTGACACGTTCGACGACAGCCATGTCGTGCGAGATGAAGAGGAAAGCGAGGTTGAGGCTCTGCTGCAGATCCATCAGCAGATTGCAGACCTGCGCCTTGATCGAGACGTCGAGAGCCGAGACGCTTTCATCCGCAACGATCACCTTCGGGTCGAGCGCAAGGGCGCGGGCGATGCAGATGCGCTGGCGCTGGCCGCCGGAAAATTCGTGCGGGTAACGCTTCATCATATCCGGTTTCAGGCCGACGCGTTCGAGCAGGTTGGCGGCCTTGTCGCGGGCCTGGGCACGAGTGCCGAGGCCGTGTTCGACAATGGGTTCGGCGACGGCAGCCCCTATCGTCATGCGCGGATTGAGGCTCGCGAAGGGGTCCTGGAAGATCATCTGGATGCTGCGGCGCATCTGACGCAGGCTGATCGCGTCGAGGTTCAGCACGTCATAGCCGTCAAGGCTGACAGAGCCTCCATTCGGTTGCACCAGGCGTGTGATCGAACGTCCTGTCGTGGATTTGCCGCAGCCGGATTCGCCGACGAGCGACAGCGTCTCGCCCTGGAAGAGTTCGAAGGAAACGTCCTCGACGGCATGAATGGCGCCGGTCTTGCGGCCGAGGAGACCGCCGTGAATATCGAAGCGAGTGACGAGGTTCTTCACTTCGAGGATCGGCGTCTTACGGCGGTCGACGGTTTCGGCCACTTCTACCGGCTCGCGGCGTTCGCCGGTCGCCGTGTCGATGACCGGAAAACGCAGCGGCCATTTGCGGCCATCCATCGAGCCGAGCCGCGGCACGGCAGAGAGCAGGGCGCGCGTATAGGGATGTTTGCCGCGATTGAAGATATCGTCCGTCGTTCCGGTTTCGACCGCTTCGCCGCGATACATGACGATGGTGCGGTCGGCGATCTCGGCGACGACGCCCATGTCATGGGTGATGAAGAGAACGGACATGCCTTCCTCTTCCTGCAGCACTTTGATGAGGTCGAGAATCTGGCCCTGGATGGTGACGTCGAGTGCAGTGGTCGGTTCGTCGGCGATCAAAAGCTTCGGCCTCGATGCAAGTGCCATGGCAATCATGACACGCTGGCGCATGCCGCCGGAAAACTGGTGCGGATATTCATCGAAGCGGGATGCGGCATTGGGAATGCGCACCTTCTCCAGAAGGCGGATCGTTTCCGCGCGCGCGTCAGCCTTGCTGATATCGCCGTGGCAGGTGAGTGCCTCGGAAATCTGCCGGCCAATGGTGAAGATCGGGTTCAGGCTGGTCATCGGTTCCTGAAAGATCATGGCGGCATCCTTGCCGCGCACGGAACGCATCTCCTTGTCGGAGAGGGAAAGGATATCGCGCCCATTGAGCGTGATACTGCCTTCGACGCGGCTTGAGCCCTTGGCGAGCAGGCGCATGATGGAAAGCGAGGTGACGCTCTTGCCGGACCCGCTCTCGCCGACGATGGCGACTGTTTCCCCCGGCATGACATCGAAGGAGACATTGCGGACGACGGATCTCCACTCGCCGTCGGCGAGAAAGGAGGTTGTCAAGTTCCGGACGGAAAGAACCGGAGAGACGGATGTTGCAGGCTGATCACTCATATCGTTCCCTTATTCTTTTTGTGCCAGAGCGCTGGGATTTCAGGTCTTCAAAGGCGTGGCAAGTGAGGCGGACGGCCGTCCTTCAGCAATGCGCGCGGCTTCGAGCGCCGCGATCCTCTCATCGATCTCGCGCCTGTCGATCATTCCATTGGGATTGGCCTTCGTCGCCATCGTCTCGGCGACGTGCATGTAGCGTTCTTGCGCTACCGCGTAGAGCCGGCGCAATTCCGCGAGCGGGTCAGGATGATCGTCCGCCCTGATGCTGAGCCAGGGATAATCCTGATCACGATGGACGAGGAGGGCGGCAGACTGTTTGCCACGCTTGTCGCCGCCGGCATCCTCGCCGGCCTGCATGGCTTCGAGCAGGCGCTCGATGAAAGGCTTGTCCATTGCCTGCTTGTAGGTGGCAAGCGTCTCGGCGACGACTTGAGGACCTGCCAGCATATTGCCAGCGACGGAAACATTGTCATCAATCAGATGACCGGCCCAGTCGATGCATTTTGCGCCCGTGAAGGCGGCGTTGCGGCCTTGGGCATCGATCAGGTGAAGCTGGCGCTGATCGCGGCCAGCGTCTCGGGCGGTCAGTTCGGCGATGATCTCATCCGGCGCCTTGCCCTCGGCAAGAAGCGCAAGCCCGTCGGTGCCGTAGAGCGGGCTGACGAAGGCCTGGGTGGCGACGGCGCCGATACCACCGCGGATATGTGGTACCAGCCCGCCGACCGCAAAGAAGCGGGTGGCGACGGCAATGCCGAGATAACCTGTGCTGGGATCGCGGGCGACGATGGACCAGGTCATACCTACCTCCCGACCGCATAGGCCTGCATGAGGCGCGGTGTGGCGGCGGCACGCAACAGCCCGTCGGCATCGCGGCGGGCTGCCGTCAGGCGGCCGATGGTCCAGGGCTCGGCGACGGTGAGCTTGTGGCCGCGGGCACGCAGACTGTCGAGTACGGCAGCGCTGAAATTGCCTTCCACCATCAGACCGCCCGGTTCACGTGTGCGCGGATAGAAGGAGCCGGGGAAATGCGAGGTGTGGAAGAGGGGCTGGTCGATTGCCGCCTGCAGGTTCATCTTGTGGTGCACATAGCGCAGGAAGAAGGAGAGCTGCCACTGTTCCTGCTGGTCGCCGCCGGGCGTGCCGAAGGCGAGCGTCGGGCGGCCTTCATAAAGGGCGAGCGAAGGTGTCAGTGTCGTGCGCGGGCGCTTGCCGGGAGCGAGCGATGTCGGCAGTCCGGGCTTCAGCCAGAACATCTGGGCGCGCGAATTCAGGCAGAAGCCGAGGCCTGGAATGATCGGCGAGGATTGCAGCCAACCGCCCGAGGGGGTGACCGAGACCATGTTGCCTTCGCGGTCGATAACGTCGATATGGACGGTGTCGCCGCGCTTTTCCGTCAGGTGCGCCATGGTCGGCTCGTAGACGGCGCCGGTCTTGGAATCGGCGCCGAGCATCTCCATTGTTGCGTCATATTGCCGCTCGAAGCCGGACAGCTTTCCGGGACGCAGGTCGAAGGAGGCTTCGTCTGTGATGAGTTTGCGGCGGGCGGCGGCGTAGGTGTCCGAGAGAAGCTGATCGAGCGGCACCTCGGCGAATTTGGGATCACCGTAGTAGATCTCTCGATCGGCGAAGGCGAGTTTCATGGCTTCGGTCACGGTATGGACGAAGTCGGCTCCATCAGGCTCCATCGAGGCGATATCCATATCCCTGAGGATCGACAGGGTCTGCAGGAAGACAGGGCCCTGACCCCAGGGACCGATCTTGGCGACGGTCCAGCCATGATAGTCGTAGGTCTGCGGCTCTTCGATCGTTGCCGACCAGTTTGCCATGTCATCCGCCGTCAACACTGCCTTGTGGCGGCTGCCGCTGGCATCCATCACTTCGGCCGTCTTCAGATAGTTTGCGATCTTCTCGGCGACGAAGCCGCGATAGAAGGCGTCGCGGGCAGCTTCGATCTGCGCCTCGCGACCCTGCTTTGCTTCCGCTTCTGCAATGATGCGTTTCCAGGTTTCGGCGAGAACCGGGTTCTTGAAGCTGGAATGCGGTTCGGGGACCGAGCCGCCAGGCACCCAGGTTTCGTAGGAGGTCGGCCATTCCTTTTCGAAGAATTCGGCAAGCCCCTTGATGGTTGCGGAGACGCGCGGCAGCAGCGGATGGCCGTTTTCGGCGTAATAGATCGCCGGCTCCAGCACGTCGCGCACGCTCAGCCTGCCGTAGTCGCGCAGCATCAGCATCCAGCCATCAAAGGAGCCGGGAATGACGGTTGCCAGCAGGCCGTCGCCGGGGATCAGTCTCAGGCCCTCGGACGTATAGTGCTCGATGGTGGCGCCTGCCGGCGCAGGGCCCTGGGCACAGATGACCTCGACCTTGTCTTTCCTCTTCGAATAAATGATCGCCGGCATGTCACCGCCGGGGCCGACGAGGTGCGGCTCGAGAATCTGCAGGGTGAAGCCGGTAGCAACCGCCGCATCGAAGGCGTTGCCGCCCTTTTCCAGGATGCTCATGCCGACGGCCGAAGCAATCCAGTGCGTTGAGGTGACGACGCCGAATGTGCCCAGAATTTCGGGGCGGGTCGTGAATGCGGTCATTTCATATGTCCTTTCGAAGGGTCATGCTTCGCGCGGATCGAGCGCATCGCGCAGGCCGTCGCCCAAAAGATTGAAACCGATAACGACGAGGAAGATGGCAATGCCTGGCCACATCGCCATCCACGGTGCCTGGTTCAGGAAGTTCTTGGCAACGTTCAGCATCGAGCCCCAGCTCGGCGTCGGCGGCTGCTGGCCGAGGCCGAGGAAGGAGAGGCTGGCTTCGGCGATGATGGCGGTCGCGATCGTCAGCGTCGCCTGCACAAGGATCGGCGCGAAAACATTCGGCAGGATATAGCGGGTGATGATGCTGAAGTGCCGCAGCCCTATGGAGCGCGCGCCTTCGATATATTCCTCAGTCTTGACCGCCAGCACCTGCCCGCGCGTCAGCCGCACGAAGATCGGCATGGCCGAAAGGCCGATCGCGATCATCGCATTACTGAGGCTCGGGCCGAGAAAGGCGGCAAGCGCGATCGCGGTGATCAGGAAAGGCATCGCCAGGAAGGCTTCGGTGATGCGGGAGATGATCATATCGATCCAGCCGCCGAAATAGCCTGAGATCAGGCCGAAGGGCACGCCGATGAAAACGGCGATCGCCACCGAGAAGACGCCGGCCATCAGCGAGGCCTGCGCACCCCAGATCATGCGCGAGAGAATATCGCGGCCGATATCATCGGTGCCGAGCCAATGGGCCGCTGACGGCGCCTTGCGGATCGTCGACCAGCTCGTGGCGTTCGGATCGGGGAGCGGCAGGAGCGGCGCGATGATGGCAAGGATTGCGAAGAAGGCGATGATGGCGAGGCCGACGAGCGCGCCCTTGTTAGCTTTGAGCTTGCGCCAGGCGCGGCTCGGCGCACGCTGCTCGGTTGAGGCGATGGGTGCGGCAACGACTTGATCGATTGCGGTCATAGCGAAGCCCTCATACGCGGATTGAGGAGAACGTAGAGAACGTCGGCCACTAGATTCATCAGGATGAAGCCGATTGCCGTGCAGATGACGACGCCCTGGACGACGGCGTAATCGCGGTTGAAGACGGCATCGACGATGAGTTTTCCGAAGCCTGGAATGGTGAAAATCTGCTCCGTGAGAACCGCGCCAGCGAGAAGCTCGCCAAAAAGCAGAGCGGTCAGTGTGACGATCGGCAGGACCGCGTTGCGGAAGCTGTGTTCCAGCACCACCGAGCTTTCCGGAAGCCCCTTGGCGCGGGCGGTACGAATGTAGTCGGCGCTCAAGACGCTCAGCATGGCCGAACGGGTGTGGCGCATCAGCGTGGCGGCGAGCGCGTTGCCGAGCACGAAGGAGGGCATCAGCATGGTCTGGAGCGAGCGTAGCGGATTGGAGAAGAAAGGCTCATAGCCCGAAGCCGGAAGCCAGCCGAGGTTCACCGAAATCAGCAGGATCAGCATGATGCCGAGCCAGAAGTTTGGGATCGACAGGCCCGACAGAGCGATAATGTTGGCGAGATAATCGATGATGGTGTTCTTCTTGACGGCCGCCAGGATGCCCATCGGCACGCCGATCACAAAGGCGAAGATCATCGACATGATCGCAAGCTGGATAGTGACCGGCAGTTTTTCTGCAACGAGCTCGATAACCGGCTGGTTAGTGCGCAATGAAATTCCGAGATCGCCCTTCAGGGCTGAGCCCAGCCAGTAGAAATACTGGTAAGGAACGGGGTCGTTGAGGTGATATTTTTCCCGCAGGAATTCCAGCACCTGCGGATCGCGCTCTTCGCCGGCCATGGCCAGAACCGGATCGCCCGGCAGAAGTTTCTGCAGCGAGAAGACAAAGACCGAAATGATCAAGAGAGTTGGAATGGCGACCAGCAGCCGCTTGGCGATGAACCTGTACATGGGCGCTCCGATACCATCAGCGGAACGCGGCGAGGGCCGCCGCGTCCCTGAAGCGTGTGGCTATCAGCCTTCCTTCTTCACACCGACCAGGCGGATCATGCCGTCGGGCGAAGCAACGAAGCCGGTGATGTTCTTGTGCAGCGCCCAGATCCACGACTGGTGGCCGAGGAAGATGATCGGCAAATCGTCATTGAGGATTGCAGTCGCGGCATCGTATTTCTGCTTGCGCACGGAATCGTCAGGAGACTGGCGAGCCTCGTTCAGCAGCTTGTCGACATCAGCATTGCAATATTTGCTGTCGTTCAGGCCGGCGCCGCAGGTGACGAACTGCTGGATATTGCCATCAGGATCGACGCGGCCGGACCAGTCGGAGCGGCTGAGCTGGTAATTGCCGGCGGTCTGCTCATTGAGCAGGGTGGCAAATTCCGTCGCTTTCAGGCTGACATCGAAACCGGCTTCGGCGACCATGGACTGGATGATCTGCATCATCTGCATCGTGACCGGGCTGTTCGGAACCTGCATTTCGACCGGTACGCGGTCGAAGCCTGCTGCTTTGACGAGGGCCTTCGCCTTTTCGACGTCACGAGCCTGAACCGGAACATCCTTGTCGAACCACGGGCTGTTCGGCGGGAAGGGCTGGTTACCGGCAACGCCGGTACCTTCGAAGACGATCTGCATGGCGGCATCGCGGTCGATTGCCAGCGAGAAGGCCTGGCGCAGACGCTTGTCCTTACCCATCGGGTTGTCGGCGCGTGCGCCATTGCCGACATTGGCGTAGATGCCGAGCCAGCCGGTGTTGACGACATCCTTGTAGACGAGGTTCGCGTCGCTCTTGACCGTTTCGGCGTCGGTTGCGGCCAGGCGTTCGATCATGTCGAGATCGCCGGAGCGCAGGTTAGCGAGACGCACGGTCGAATCCGGGATCGGCAGGTAGGTAATCTTGTCGATGAAGACATTATCCTTGTTCCAGTAGTCCTGAAACTTTTCGAGCACGATGCGGTCCTGCTGGACGCGCTCGACGAATTTGAAGGGGCCGGCGCAGACGGGATGGTCGCCGAACTTCGCGCCGAGTTCCTTTGCGGCCTTCGGCGAGACGATCATGCCGGCGCGGTCGGAAAGTTGGGCAAGCAACGTGACATCTGGGCTCTTCAGCGTGAACTTGACTTCATATTCGCCTGACGCCTCGACCTTCTGGACGGAACTCAGCTCGCTCTTGCGACGCGATTCCGGCAGGGTCATGTTGCGCTCGATGGTGGCGACGACGGCTTCGGCGTTAAAGGGCGTTTCGTCCTGGAACTTCACGCCCTGGCGGAGCTTCATGGTGAGCGCCTTGCCGTCAGCCGACCAGTTCCATTCCGTCGCAAGCTGCGGCACGATCTTCAGGTCGGGCGAGACATCGACGAGCTTGTCGCACATCGCGGTATAGACAATGCGACCGACGAAGGTACGCGACTGTGCGGGATCGAGCACGTCGGCGTCGTCCTGCAGGCCAATCTTCAGTTCGACCGCGAAAGCGGGAAGCGCAAAAAGCGCTGCCGTTGCGGCGGTCGTCAGCAATCTGGCGAATTTCATTTCATTCTCCTCTGTTATGTTTTTGTTTCACGTTTGTCGTGCCGAGCCGGCGGTTATCTCCGCCGTGCTTTTTCCCCGCTCAGGTGGGCTCCTTCTCGGCCACCGCTTCGCCATGGTCGAGAGAGGTGATGCGGATGAGGCTTTCCTGCAGCGTCAGCAGGTGCTGGCGCATGGCTTCGCCGGCTTTTCCTGGATCACGGGCGGCGATAGCGTCGACGATGGCTGTGTGCTGGCCATGGGTGACTTCGCGCGTGCGGCTGGCGCTGCGGGCGCGCTCGCGGATCATCTGCCAGGCTTCGTCCTGGCGCACGCGGTTGATGACGTCGAAGATTGTGAGGAAGAATGTGTTGCCGGCGCATTGGGCGATCTGGCGATGCAGCGCCCCATCCCAGAGTTCGCGGCCGTCGGCATCGGTGCTTTCGTAGATCTTCTTCACGAGATCATACATACGCTCGACATCGGCGGCCTTGGCGCGCATGGCCGCAAGCTGGGCAAGCTGTGGTTCGACGCGCAGGCGCACTTCCATGATTTCCATGAGATCGGTGTCGGCGACGATGGAATCGACATGGTTGCTCCAACTGTCCGGCCGCTTGCCGGCGAAGGTGCCGGAGCCTTGCCGACGCCAGATGCGGCCTTCGGCTTCCAGCACCTCCAGCGCGCGGCGGATGGAGCGGCGACTGACGCCGAGGATTTCGGAGAGCGTACGCTCGGTTGGCAGCTTGCCATCGGCATCGAGACTATCCGACTGCAGGAGAGCCCTCAGCTTCTCCAGCGCATAGTTCGAATTGCCTTGCGTTTCGTCCATGATTGGTTGAACCAATTTAATATTGGTTCAATGCAAACCAAATCCGGTGGATCGTCAAGCGCTTTTTTGTGCAAATAAATATCTGCCTGTTTATTGGTCGAATGGCACGGTTTTGCGGCAGATTCAAAGGTAGGCTCACGTTTTGATGAGAACCGCACGCGTGGCAAGCGTGCGGTACCAAAAATCAATTGGTTCGCCTCTCAAGCCTCAGCGGTTCGCGGAGCGCGCAGAAAGGAGAGCCTGCGGCTCGAAGCTGAAATCCTTGTCGAAAGGATAGGTCGGGTGCTCTTTGCGCAGGCGCGGCAGGCGCTCGACGAACTGGTCGACGACACCGGCCGAGAGCGCCATGAGGTTGGGATTGGCGATCGGTGCGAGTTCCGGCGAGAGATAACCCGACTTGACGACGACGATCTTTGCCGTGCGCGGATCAAGACCGAGGTGGGTAAAATCGACGATGTTGTGATAGGGGCGGCGCTTGGCGGAAAGCACCAGATCGATGCCGCCGATGGAAACGACGGCCTGGCGGTCTGCCGCGTCAGCGGTTTCGTGCAGGAACTTCACCATGAAACGTCCCGTCACTGGCTTGCTGCCCTTGGTATCGAGCGAGGCGCCGACCGTCAGCTCCAGAGAGGCGCCGACGCCCGCAGCATAGCAGGTCTCGGCGGCCACCTTATCGGCGATGCTGGCGAAGACGACACCAGTGGCGCCATTTGCAATCAGTTCGGCCAATACGTCGGTTCGGTCGCCCACGCCGCCGCCAGTCGGGTTGTCACCGGATTCGGCAAGCACGACGGGACCAGTAGGGCTGGCGACCGCCTTGGCGACGCATTCCTCGATCGAGCCGGTTTCGCAGCCGAAGACGAATTCTTCACGTACGTCCCAATAGGCCTTCGCCAGACGCTTTGCCTCACGCTCCAGTACGCTGCGGTCGGTACCGGTCATGATGGCTGCAGCGGTGGCGCGAGGTTCGTCAGCCCAGACGTAACCGACCATCAGCGAAGCATCCCAGACGCCGTCTAGCGCGTCGATGCCGGGCAGTTCGGCGTAAAGGCTCTTTGCCGGTTCATCGACGGTGCTGGTGCGTTCGCCCGGCAGAACGACCGGGATCGGCGCCCAGAGCAGGATTGGCTTCACGCCCGTCTTCAGGCTTTTCACCAGCATGGAGACCGAGCGTCGCATGGTCTCCTCGACATCGATATGCGGCGCAGTGCGATAGGTGGAGTACATGTCGAGCGCATCGAGGATGCGCTGGGTGACGTTGCCATGCAGGTCATAACTGGCCGAGACCATGCAGTGATCGCCAACGAGCGCGCGGGCTGCACTGATCCAGTCGCCTTCCGCGTCCTCCATGCCTTCGACATACATGGCGCCGTGCATGGCGAGATAGAGGCCGTCGAGCGGCAGCAGTGGCTTCAGGCGTTCCAGGAATTCGGCTTTGAAGGCCTCATAGGTGTGGCGCGCGACCGGGCCGCCGGCAATGGCGCGGACATGGATCGTCGGCAGGAATTCGGCGTCGTAATCCCCAAGGAATGCGAAATAGGGGGCCGCCAGCAGTCCCTCGCCACGCACCACCCGGAAATCCTTCTCCTCGTTCAGGACGGGATTGTACGTGCTGCATTCGATGTGAATGCCACCGACGGCGATGCGCATTGGAAACCTCAGTTGATATTAGGACCGATCAGAAAATTGTGGGCGGCAATGCTGGCCGCGCCGCGCGCCCAGACGTCGCTATCGACGCGACGGGTGCGGATCGGGGTCTGACCTGCATATCGCGGAAGAACATTGGCTTCGATCGCCTGTTGCACGACTGTGCCGAACAGGCCATCGAAGGAGCCTTCGACATGCGTTACGAGGATCATGCCGGGATCGTTCATCTGGATCAGGTGCGAGATTGCGAGGCCGAGGGCTGCGCCGGCCTTGTGGATGATGGCGATCGCCTCGGCGGTGCCGAGTGAAGCTTCCTCTTCCAGGTCCGATAGCGAGGTGCATTTCAGGCAGGCGGCCCGCGCCATCTCTTTGATTGCCTTCATGGAGGCGACCGTATCCAGGCAGCCTCGCTTGCCGCAGCGGCAGGGTGCGCCGCCGGGTTCGATCGTCGCATGGGCGATTTCGCCCGCACCGCCATGATTGCCGCGATAGAGCCTGCCGTCGATGACATGGGCGCAGCCGATGCCATCTCCAAGCGACACGACCGAGAAATTCGGCGTGTCGCGAGCAATGCCGAAGAGCTTTTCGCTGACGGCCACTGCCTTGGCATCATTTTCGATGAAGGTATCGACGCCGCTTGCCTGGCGGATGATTTCGGCAAGCGGCACATCCTGCCAGCCGAGCAGGGTGGACTGCACGCAGGTCGCCTGCTTTTCATCGACGAAGCCGGACAACGCCACGCCGATGCCGGCAAGCTTCGAGCTCGCCTGCGGATGGCCCTTCAGGATTTCCGGCAGGCCATAAGCAATGGCATTGGCAATGATCTTGGGATCCCTGGAGTAGGGCAGTTGCTGACGGGCGATGATATTGCCGTTAAGATCGCTGAGGATCATCGGCGCGGGATCTTCCAGAAGCGAAATGCCGATGAAAAAGGCGCATTCGGGTTTCAGGTCGAGCAGCACGGAGGGTCGGCCCTGACCGTAGACGGTTTCCGTCTCGTGCAGCACGCCGCGATCGATCAGCTCGCGGGCAATGCCACTCATCGCCGCTTTGCTGAGCCCGATCGCAGAGGCAAGATCAGTCCGGCTTAGGGGACCGGACTCACTTATGACCCGCAGAAGCTCGCGCTGCGATGAGTTGAACATACAAATCCTGATCCCGTCGTGCGTGGTTTTGCCCTGACAATAAGTTCACAAAATGAACCAATCAACTGAAATAAATTACGAAAATTGATCAAGCTATTGGATTGACCGGTTTTAAGAATCAACGACAGGGTGAACCAATGGAAATCATTCGCAAGAGATTTGTTCTCGTGGGCCAATTTGCATCGAGCCGTGCTGGAGCTCCGAGATCAAGGGGACCTGGACGGTTGAACCGCCGGCGCAACCTGTTCAAGCCGCAAGAACAGCAAATGCAGCGTGTAGCGCTGGATCGGTCGCCCGCGCATTGTGCTGTCCTGAAGTTTCTCCGCCACCCGCATTTCACGCTATAATTCGTCCTACACGCAAGCCGGGAGGACGGGCATGGGCCAGCAGCAAATTCCCCTCAAGGTGACGGCAACGCGATTCTTCCGCGCGGTTAAACTATTCATGACATCCGATGTCGGCAGACGAGCCCAGTTCCTTCTCATCTGCCTGATCGCTCTTTTTGGCGGCATCAGTGCCCTGAACGTGGTCAACAGTTTCGTCGGCCGACACTTCATGACCGCGATCGCTGACAGACAGACTACGGAATTTGCTCGTCAGGCAATCCTCTATGCAAGCGCTTTCATGGCCTCGACGGTCGTGTCGGTGGTTGCCCGCGGAGGAGGCCGATGAACAAATCCTCGCTTTACTAAGAGAGTTCGGTCTCAAGCGCCACCTGACGACCACCGATCTCGACAGCGAGCAAGACTGGTCAACCGTGCTGTCGCCCCGCGAACAACGGCTCATTGTACTTGCAAGCGCGGTTATCGCGGCACCATCCCACGTTCTTCTTGAGAAAGCCGATGCCATCTTCGGCCACGAACTTCTGCCCGACATTCTCAGGCTCCTGGCGGAACGAGGGATTGCGTGCGTCAACTATGCAGAAGCGGGCGCACCGCGCGCAGCCTATGACGCCGTTCTCGAATTTCGTTCTGACGGTCCCTGGACGTGGGTCGAGCCAAAACAGAGAGAGTGACTACGGCTTCTTGTTCGGCGCTAGAAGTGAAGATGAAGACCGGCCTCTTTGACCACTTCCTCGAAAGCGGTCCGTGCAAGGTAGCTCGGAGCCCAACCTCGAATGACATCCTGACAGCTATCTAAGGCATGTCTGTAGGCCCGTCCTGGCCGCGGCCAGTTATCGCGTAACTTTTCAAGCGTATCCGCCGCTGTGCCGATAAACTCCACGGCGCCGTGCTTGCCGGTGCGCGCGAGCACGCACACATTCCAGGGACTTGGCGATACCTTGTTCACGATCCACTCGTCCCTTTGCCGAGGTTTCGAGGGCGTCACAACCAGCCGCCTGAAAACCCTGCCCGTCTTAGCCCGACCACGACCGGCTCGCACCGACGCATGATGTTCCACAGCAGGCCGGTTCGATAGTTTTCGACCATCAAGACGACAGGCCCTTGGTCGATTCCGAAATGGTAAGGGCTGACCCACCATCCCTCGTCCTTGTTTCCCATCGTAAAGGTCTGGTTGAACGACGGCCTGAATCCGTAAAGGCGTGTCATGCCAAGCTTCATTCGAGCGAAATTTCGCACGGTCGGGATGACGATTTCCGGAGCGAATGGCAGCGAGGCGACCACGACCCAGGGAGATACGGTTCCGTCATCCGGTCCATAGGGTGCGCCACGCGCAACATAGTCGAAGAATTCCCGGTCGATCCCGTCGATAGTCCGCTTCGTCCAACCCGGTCCGTCACTTGCCGTGAAGCCCCAGCAATATTCGCCGTAGCCTTTGAAGTTCAGCGGATTGCGGATTGCGTATTCCTGCTGAACGAAAGTGGCATGGCGGCTGTTGCGGAAATAGTCGCTGTCATGCTCGCGCATGAAATCGTCGCGAATTTCACGAAAATCGATCCACATATGCGAAAGCTGATGTGTAAAGAGCGGACCGGAATAAAGTAGCTCGCGACCGAAAATATTCCGCCATTCGTAGCTCTCCGTATACGCCGTGAAGCTTTCCGGAGGCAGCGGGTGGCTCGGTGAGCCTAGACCGAGAATGTAGAGAAGCAGACCTTCGTCGTAGCCGCGCCAACGATAGGGAATGAAGCCGTTTTCCGGCCGCCAGCCATGGGTAAGCGTGGCGCCGTTGTTGCGCGCCCAGTTCCAGTCGACGCGCTCGTAGAGCGACATGGCAAGTGCGCGTACCTTCGCCTCGTCCTCGGTGTCCGCATCGAAATATGCCGCGACTGTCAAGGCGCCGGCGAAGAGAAAGGCAGAATCGATCGTCGACAATTCGCACTGCCAGACCCGCCGTCCCGTTTCGATATCCAGGAAATGGTAGAAGAAGCCCTTGTAACCTGACGCGTCCGGTTCCGGCCCTTGATGGCAGGACATCAGGAATTCCAGTCGCCGCCGGGCGATCTTGGCGGCAAACTCGCGAATGACGATGCCGCGTTCCACGACGACGGGAATGGTGGCAAGCGCCATACCTATCGCCGCAATGCTTGCCGGGGCGCCGGCCTGCGTCTTGTCGCGCACCAATCCGTTATCCGGATTCGTGCATTGCAGATAGTAGAGCAACGTCGTGAACTGAAGGCGGCCGAGATCTTCATCCGTCGGCATCCGGTTCAGTTCGGGATCGGTGGACAGCTGCTCCGACATGATAGGCAAACCGAGGAAGTCAGATGGTTTCGTCGAGCATCCGGAGGCGACTCTGATCGGACGCCTGCCGGCATGATTTGTGCGCACCCTGTCGCCTAGGCATTGTCTCCCTCAGTGGAGGTCGCCGCCTTCACTTTTCCCGTGCTCTTGACATCCCATGTCCAGCCGCTGATCTGTGGCATGTCATCGCCGTGTGTCTCGATATATTGCCGGTGCTCGATCAGCCTGCCGCGGATCGCCTGCTTGAAATAGGCCGCACGCGCTCCGAGCTGTGGCAGCCGATCGATGACATCCTCAACGAGATGAAAGCGATCGAGCTGGTTCAGAACGACCATGTCGAATGGGGTCGTAGTCGTTCCCTCTTCCTTGTATCCTCGGACATGCAGATTTTTGTGGTTGGTTCGCCGGTACGTCAGCCGATGGATCAACCAGGGATATCCGTGGAATGCGAAGATGATCGGCTTGTCCTTCGTGAAGAGCGCATCGAAGTCGGGATCCGAAAGCCCGTGGGGATGTTCGCTCGAGGGCTGTAGTTTCATCAGATTGACGACATTGATGACGCGCACCTTCAAGTCAGGAAGGTGCTCACGGATCAGCTGGACGGCGGCGAGTGTTTCCAAGGTCGGCACATCGCCGCAGCAGGCCATGACCACATCCGGTTCTGAGCCGCGATCATTGCTCGCCCATTCCCAGATGCCGAGACCTTCGGTGCAATGTTTGATCGCCTCATCCATCGTCAGCCATTGCGGAGCCGGCTGCTTGCCTGCGACAACGACGTTCACATAGTTGCGGCTGCGCAGACAATGATCAGTAACGGACAGGAGCGTATTGGCGTCCGGCGGAAGATAGACCCGGATAACCTCCGCCTTCTTGTTGATCACATGGTCGATGAAGCCCGGATCCTGGTGAGAAAAGCCATTGTGATCCTGCCTCCACACATGCGAACTCAGGAAATAATTGAGCGATGCGATCGGCCGTCTCCAGGGAATGTGATTGCACACTTTCAGCCATTTGGCGTGCTGGTTGAACATCGAGTCGATGATGTGAATGAAGGCTTCGTAGCAGGAGAAGAAGCCATGCCGCCCAGTCAACAGATAGCCTTCGAGCCAGCCCTGGCATTGATGTTCGCTTAGCACCTCCATGATGCGTCCGTCGGGCGACAGGTGATCATCTTCAGGATAAATCTCGGCCATATAGCAGCGATCGGTCACTTCCAGCACGTCCTGCCAGCGATTGGAATTGTTCTCGTCAGGGCTGAACAGTCGAAAGTTCTTGCTGTTAAGATTGAGCTTCATCACATCGCGCAGGAACTTGCCCATGACACGAGCGGATTCCGCGTTCACCGATCCGGGTTTGGGCACTGAGACGGCATAATCGCGGAAATCCGGCATCTTGAGATCGCGAAGCATCAGGCCGCCGTTGGCATGCGGATTGTCGCTCATCCGTCGATGCCCCGCCGGCGCCAGCGAGGCCAATTCAGCTTGCAGCCTGCCTTCGTCATCGAAAAGCTCTTCGGGTCTGTAGCTCTTCATCCAGTGTTGAAGCACCTTGATATGTTCCGGCTTGTCCATGTCGCCCATCGGAACCTGATGTGAGCGCCAGTAGTCTTCGCATTTCTTGCCGTCGATTTCGGAGGGGCAGGTCCAGCCCTTCGGTGTACGGAAAACGATCATCGGCCATGCCGGACGGCGGATACTCTTCTTATCCCGCGCTTCTGCCCAGATCTTCTTGATCGTCGCGACGGCAGTATCCATGGCTGCGGCAAGCTGCTGCTGTACCTGATCGGGCTCATGGCCCTCCACGAAGAGGGGCGCATACCCCATGCCCTCGAAAAACTTCATCAATTCCTCCTTGGGAATACGCGCAAGGAAGCAGGGATTGGCGATCTTGTAGCCATTGAGGTGCAGGATCGGCAGAACACATCCGTCGCGAGCCGGATTGAGGAATTTGTTTCCATGCCATCCCGTGGCGAGAGGGCCGGTTTCGGCTTCGCCGTCACCGACAACGCAGGCGACGATCAGATCGGGATTATCGAAGGCTGCGCCATAGGCATGGCTGAGCGCATAACCGAGTTCACCACCTTCATGAATGCTCCCCGGTGTTTCAGGAGCGACGTGGCTCGGGATGCCGCCGGGAAAGCTGAACTGCTTGAACAGCCTTTTCATGCCCTCTTCGTCCTGGCCAATATTCGGGTAGAATTCGCTGTAGGTTCCCTCCAGATAGGCATGCGCAACCAGCGACGGTCCGCCGTGGCCAGGACCGATTACGTAGATCATGTTGAGATTGTCGCGCTTGATCACCCGATTGAGGTGCACGTAAAGCATGTTCAGGCCGGGCGACGTTCCCCAATGCCCGAGCAATCGCGGCTTGATATGCGCGCGCGCCAGAGGCTTTTTAAGCAGGGGATTGTCGAGCAGATAGATTTGGCCGACCGACAGATAGTTCGACGCTCGCCAGTAGGCATCCATCAGGCGGAGTTCCCCGGACGAAAGCGGCACTCCCACAGATGACACTACCGAGGCGGCTTTTTTCATCACTGCCGTTTCAGGTGAAGCCATTTGAGTCTCCCATCAAAATGACATTGCTGAATTTCGCCGGCTCGTTCCGGGCCGGTGCAGTCTTATGTTGTTGCTGCTGCACTATTGAGGCGGAGATTCCGGGAAATGCTCCACCACGCCGCGGACACCGTTGACGCCCTCCGCCAGGATCCGCGCGGCCCTGCGGCGAGCTGCTGTCTCAAGGTTGCCCCAAAAATGCACGATACCGTCAGCGACGGTAACTGACAGGTTCAATCCCTCCAGGCCGGTGTTTTCACCGAGTCGAACGAGAATGCTGCGTCGAATGGCTTCGTCACCAGCTGCCGTATCGTCCGGTTTTGCCGAGTAAATGACCTGCAGGAGGTCGGCGCGGCTAACGATGCCGATCAGTTTGCCGGCCCGAAGAACCGGAATGCGCTTGATGCCGTGGTCCTGCATGAGTTCCGCAACACGAGAAAGGGGAGCATCTTCGTCGATCGTGACAGGATCGGGCGTCATGACATCGCCCACTCTCCACGCGCATCGCTTGACGAAAGCGTTTGCCCTGTCATCGGGACCAAGTTCCATGTTCGCATTCAGGACGAACGCGCTGATTGACAGTTCCGTTCGACGGATCAGATCGCCTTCACTGATCACGCCCGCCAAGCGCCCTCCATCGTCGACGACGGGAAGACCGCTCACGTGCTGGTCGGACATCAGCTTGGCTGCATGCCGAACGCTATTGTCAGGTGACAATGTGACCACGGCTGTCGTCATGACATCTTTGACAAGCATGTAGATCTAGCTCCGGCTACATTAAACTCATCTCGGCGATCTGGCGAAAAGTGTGTGCAATGCCTATCGAGGCTGAACGATATTAAACTCATCTCGGCGATCTGGCAAAAAGTGTGTGCAATGCCTATCGAGGCCGAACGATGTGAACATCATTCGTCTGCGCCAGGAAAACCTAGCCAGATACCGGCGTGGTTTGCATTGAGCAGGATCAATCGGGGGCCGCAACTAGTACCGCGAGCGATAGCCGATATGCTGCGATGGGGAGTGATTTGGCCGACGCTGTCAGGAGGATCGGATGTCGCCAGTATCTCACAAAGGCAGAAAACGGACGACCGGTGATGACAACACCGGATGCACCTGTAATGCGTCACAAGATCACGTGACGCCAACCATTTACTGACGTAGAAGGAGAAACTGGAGCGGGCGAAGGGATTCGAACCCTCGACCCCAACCTTGGCAAGGTTGTGCTCTACCCCTGAGCTACACCCGCTCAAATCCGCACCGGTCCGGGGTAGTAAGTAGCGGACCGTGGGCGCCACCTTGCGGCGACGGGCGCTATATCGCCCAAACGATTTTCAAATGCAACAGGGAAATGACGGAAAAACGAAGAAAAGTTCTGGCGGTGGAAAACCGGCTTCGGAAACGCCGCGAATGCAGGGCAAAGCGTCGGTCCTGATGATTGCCAAGCGCATGAGGCGGACGTAAGCAGACAGTCCAATCTGCTTTTCTCCTGTCTGATGGATGACGATGACCGAAAATAAGCCCAGGACTCGCCAGGATCTTCTCGCTTTTCTCGATGGCCTCGGCATCGCCCACACGACCAAGGACCATGCACCCGTCTTTACCGTCGCCGAATCGGTGGCGCTGCGGGATGAGATTCCCGGCGGGCACACCAAGAACCTGTTCGTGAAGGACAAAAAAGATCGCTATTTCCTGCTGACGGTGGAGGAAAACGCTGTTGTCGACCTAAAGCAGGTTCATACCCTTATCGGCGCTTCCGGCCGCGTCTCTTTCGGCAAGCCCGAGAAGCTCATGGAATATCTTGGTGTCATTCCGGGCGCTGTTACCGCGCTCGGCGCGATCAATGATACCGGCAACGATGTCACCTTCGTACTCGATGCGGATCTGATGCGCGATGACGTCATCAACTGCCATCCGCTTTCCAACGATGCGACGACTTCGATCGCCAGCGCCGATCTGATACGATTCATGGAAGCGACTGGGCATAAGCCGCTTGTCTTGAAAGTGACGTCCTGACATACGATTTTAGCGCTATCAGAGACGCCGGCAGATCGGCGCGGCGGGAGATACCTATGAGCGGCAGCGACAATCCTTATAACGGTTCCTTTGGCAACCAGATGTCGGCAACGGCAAGCTATGGCGCCGTACCTCAGCCTGCGACGGGCGGCGGCTATATCAAGGACACAACGACGGCGAATTTCACCAAGGACGTTCTGGAGGATTCGCGCAACCAGCCGGTGCTGGTCGATTTCTGGGCACCATGGTGTGGCCCGTGCAAGCAGCTGACGCCGGTCCTGGAAAAGGTTGTCAATGAAGGTCAAGGCCGCGTCAAGCTGGTCAAGATGAACATCGACGATCATCCCTCGATCGCCGGCCAGCTCGGTATCCAGTCCATTCCAGCCGTCATCGCCTTCGTCAACGGCCGCCCGGCCGACGGCTTCATGGGCGCGGTGCCCGAAAGCCAGGTTCGCCAGTTTATTGATCGCCTCGCAGGTCCTGCGGATGCTGACCAGACTGCAGAGATCGAGGCTTATCTGGCGCAGGCTGGCGAATTGCTCGCTGCCGGAAACATCAATGAAGCGGGCCAGCTTTATGGTGCCGTCATGCAGGCCGACCCGGAAAATGCCAAGGCGCTTGCCGGCATGGCTGAATGCCTGATCGCAGCCGACCAGCACGGTGAGGCCCGCCAGATGCTGAGCGAGCTGCCGGAAGAGCTTGGCAAGGATGCAGGTATCCAGGCGATCCTGAAGAAGCTCGACCAGATCGAAGAAGCCCGTAAGCTCGGTGATCCCGTCGCCCTGGAGCGCGAGCTGGCGTCGAACCCCGATCATCACGAAGCCCGCCTGAAACTCGCCAAGATCCTCAATGTCGAAGGCAGGCGCGAGGAGGCGGCCGAACACCTGCTCACCATCATGCGCAAGGATCGTGCCTTCGATGATGACGGTGCGCGTCGCCAGCTTCTGCAGTTCTTCGAGGTCTGGGGCTTCAAGGACCCGGCGACGGTTTCAGCCCGCCGGAAGCTTTCCTCGATCCTGTTTTCCTGACTTTGCCGCATCCGCCCTTGCGTTTTTACGCAAGGGCACCACATTCCTCGTGAGGACGGGCGCCGAAGATGCGCCCGCCGAAAGAGTGCGGGACTAGTTCTTCATGCAAGTCGGCAATGCGAGATATCTGAAGCCCGGCGATCTACCGGATGAGATTGCAGTTTTTCCCTTGACCGGTGCGCTTCTCCTGCCCGCCGGACAGTTGCCGCTCAATATCTTCGAGCCGCGTTATCTTGCGATGTTCGATGCCGCCCTGACCGGAAACCGTCTGATCGGCATGGTGCAGCCGGCACATGGCGAGCATGAAGATAAGACGCATGCTCCCGAGCTTGCGGCTGTCGGTTGCCTCGGCCGGATTACCTCTTATGCCGAAACCGGTGATGGGCGCTATATTGTCTCGCTGACGGGCGTCTGCCGCTTCCGGCTGTTGGAGGAGCGATCGCACGGCCAGCCGTTCCGCAGCTTCCGTATCGCGCCGTTCATATCAGATCTTTCTGCGGAGAACGAAGAAGAAGCCGTCGACCGCGGCGCGCTGCTGACGGCCTTCAAGGCCTATCTCGACGCCAACAAACTCGAGGCGGACTGGGAGAGCGTGGAGCGGGCGAGCAACCTTACCCTCGTCAATTCGCTCGCCATGATGTCGCCATTCGGCCCCGCCGAAAAGCAGGCGCTGCTCGAAGCGCCCGACCTCAAGACGAGGGCGGAAACCCTGATCGCCATCACCGAAATCGTGCTAGCCCGCGTCTTCGGCGATTCCGATACCGTGCTGCAGTAGAGGGCGCGATGGACGAAAAACTCAGTCGGGTGGATCCCAAACTTCTCGAACTCCTCGTCTGCCCGCTCACCAAGGGGCGGCTTTCTTATGATCGCGAGCATAACGAGCTGGTCTCGGAAAAGGCCCGTCTTGCCTATCCGATCAGGGACGGCATTCCGATCATGCTGGTTTCGGAAGCCAGAAGCCTCGAAGACTAAGCTTTAGCTCTAAATCGCCTCACCTGCGAGCAGCCTCGGATTGTCCTTGGCAGTCGTTCCTGCCGCCTGGCCGATGAAGAAGGATTTCAGGCCGGGCAGGCGATCGACGATGCCGAGGCCGAAGTCGCGGGCGATGCGGATCGGCGCCATGTCATTGGAAAACAGCCGGTTCAACACATCTGTCGTGACGCCCATGCGGAAAGTGTCGAACCGGCGCCAGCTCTGGTAGCGCTCCAGGATGTTGATGGCGCCGATATCGAGCCCAAGGCGATCGGCTTCCACGATGGTTTCGGCAAGGGCGGCTACGTCCTTGAAGCCGAGATTGAGGCCCTGGCCGGAGATCGGGTGAATGCCGTGTGCGGCATCACCGGCCAGCGCAAAGCGCGGTGCGACGAAGGAGCGGGCGAGTGTGAGACCGAGCGGGAAGGCGCGCTTGTCGCCTACCACCTTGAGAGCGCCGAGTTTGTGGCCGAAGCGGCGTTCCAGTTCCTCCTCGAAAACCAGATCGTCGGCTGCAACAAGGCGGTTTGCGTCATTTGTCCGCTCGGTCCAGACCAGGGACGAACGGTTGTTTCGCAGTGGCAGGATGGCAAAGGGGCCGGATGGAAGGAAATGTTCTTCGGCGCAGCCGTGGTGCGGACGCTCGTGCTCGACGGTGGTGACGATGCCGGACTGGCCGTAGTCCCAGGTGACGGTCTTGATGCCGGCAAAATCGCGCAGTCTGGAGCGTACGCCATCGCAGGCGACCAGCAGGCGCGATTGCAGCGCGCTGCCGTCGGACAGGTTGATCTCGATATCGGTATCGCCCGTCTTCAGGCCGGTGGCGCTGAGGCCATGGCGAATTTCGATGCCGAGCCGCTCGCAGGCGCCCCGCAGCGCGCCGACCATAACGACATTTGGGATCATATGGGCAAATGGCCGGCCATCGGCGACTTCGCCGTCGAAGGTCAGGAAGATCGGGCGAACAGGATCGGACATCTTGGAATCGGTCACGATCATCTTGGTGATCGGCTGAGCCTCCGGCTCGATCTCGTCCCAGATGCCAAAGATTTCGAGCATCTTTGTCGCGGCCGCGATAATGGCGGAAGCGCGCATATCTTTCTTCCAGGCATGTTCGGGAGCGGCCTCGACGACAGCGACAGCGAGATGCGGCGCCGCCTGCTTGACCGCCACGGCCACGGACAGGCCGACATAACCTCCGCCCACAACCAGCATGTCCAGCATAGCCCGCTCCTCTTACTTTCTACGATCAGATGCGATCTATATAGATCATCAGGTTACCACTTCCTACCGCCGGGAGCCGAACAAATGACGGAACAAACGGATAAGCCGACCGCCATGGAAACGTTGATTTCGACGCTCGATATCGAGCCGATCGAGGTCGATATCTTTCGTGGCCGCAGTCCGCAGGTCGGCTGGCAGCGAGTGTTCGGCGGACAAGTGATCGCGCAGGCGTTGATGGCGGCGCAGCGCACGGTGGCGGACGATCGCTTCATTCACTCCCTGCACGCCTATTTCATGCGCCCCGGCGATCCCTCGGTGCCGATCATCTATCAGGTCGAGCGCATCCGGGACGGGTCAAGCTTCAACACACGCCGGGCCGTCGCGATCCAGCACGGCAAGGCGATCTTCGCGCTCTCGGCCTCGTTCCAGGTGGAGGAGCCGGGATTCGACCACCAGATCTCCATGCCGCCGGTGCCGATGCCGGAAACGTTGCTCGGCGAACAGCAGATCAAGGAACAGTATCTCGCTCATGCTCCGGCGGCTGTGCGCAAATATTGGGAGCGCGAGAGGCCGATCGAAATCCGGCCTGTCTCGCTCAAGCACTATTTTACGAGCGAGAAGCTTGAACCACGGCAGGATGTCTGGGTTCGTGCTGCCGGTCCCGTGCCGGACAGCAGGCTCTATCAGGCCGCCGTCCTTGCCTATCTCTCGGACATGACGCTGCTTGATGCATCGCTGCATGCCCACGGAACGTCCATCTTCGACCAGAACCTGCAGGTCGCAAGTCTCGACCATGCCATGTGGTTCCACCGTCCCGACAAGCTCGGTGACTGGCTGCTCTATACGCAGGACAGTCCGTCGGCTTCGGGCGCCCGGGGATTGACCCGTGGTAGCCTGTTTACCCGATCCGGTGTCCTGATCGCGTCGGTGGCGCAGGAGGGCCTGATTCGGAAAAAGGCAAATGAATAAATAATGTGCATATTTATAAATTTGCGCATTATTTGTGCGCTTATTGGCCCATCATTTGCCTGTTTATTGGCGTCTTCAATTATAGCCTTTATATTTCAATAACTTATTGGCCGTCACGAATCTGGCACGTCCTTTGAATGTCTATCGCCGGTCGCTGGTCAGGAAACCGTCAGCGGCAAGGAGAGTCGGCTCCGCGCCGAGGATAACGAAGGATGGGAAACCAGATGAAAATTGTGATGGCCATTATCAAGCCGTTCAAGCTCGATGAGGTCCGCGAAGCCCTCACGGCGATCGGCATCCAGGGCCTGACTGTGACCGAAGTGAAGGGCTACGGTCGCCAGAAGGGGCACACGGAAATTTATCGCGGCACTGAATATGCGGTCAGCTTCCTGCCGAAGCTCAAGATCGAAATCGCGGTCGCATCCGAGATCGTCGACAAGGCGGTCGAGGCCATCGCAGCATCTGCCAAGACCGGCCAGATCGGTGACGGCAAAATCTTCGTCTACTCGATCGACCATGCCGTGCGCATCCGTACGGGCGAGACCGATTCAGAAGCGCTGTAAAGAACGGCAGATCAAGGAGCCATTTCCAATGTCAATTTCGAAGTTTTCCTCCAACATCGCACGGGTAGGCGCCCTTTCGGCTGCCCTCCTGGCGCCGGCCGTCGCTTTCGCGCAGGAAGCAGCCCCGGCCGCTGCAGCTGCCGCTGCGCCTGCCTTCACCATGGACAAGGGTGACAATACCTGGATGCTCGTCTCCTCGGCGCTCGTCCTCCTGATGACGATCCCGGGCCTGGCGCTGTTCTACGGCGGCCTCGTGCGTGCCAAGAACATGCTCTCCGTTCTGATGCAGGTCTTCATGATCACTGCCGTCGTGGCGCTGATCTGGGTGACGTACGGCTATTCGCTCGCCTTCACCGATGGCGGCTCGCTGAACAGCTTCGTCGGCGGCTTCTCCAAGGCGTTCCTCGCCGGGGTTAACACCTCGTCGCTCGCAGAAACCTTCTCGAAGGGCGTCGCCATCCCTGAATATACCTTTATTGTATTCCAGATGACCTTCGCCTGCATCACGCCCGGCCTGATCGTCGGTGCATTCGCCGAGCGCATCAAATTCTCGGCCGTCATGCTCTTCGTCGTGCTCTGGGTTACCTTCATCTACTTCCCGATGGCGCACATGGTCTGGTTCTGGGGCGGTCCGAGCTCCTACACCTCGCCGGCCGGTCTGATCTTCTCCTATGGTGCAATCGATTTTGCCGGCGGCACGGTCGTTCACATCAATGCCGGTATCGCTGGCCTCGTCGGCGCCATCATGCTCGGCAAGCGCACCGGCTATAAGAAGGAGATCATGGCTCCGCACTCGATGACGCTCACCATGGTCGGCGCATCGCTGCTCTGGGTCGGCTGGTTCGGCTTCAACGCCGGCTCCAACCTCGAAGCCAATGCCTATGCATCGCTCGCCATGATCAACACCTTCGTCGCGACGGCCGCTGCCGCCGTGTCCTGGTGCATCGTCGAAAGCTTCGCTCGCGGCAAGGCTTCCATGCTCGGCGGCGCTTCCGGCGCTGTCGCCGGCCTCGTCGCTGTCACCCCGGCGGCAGGCTTTGCCGGCCCGATGGGGTCGATCGTCCTCGGTCTCATCGTCTCGCCGGTCTGCTACTTCTTCGTCGACGTCGTGAAGAACAAGTTCAACTATGACGACAGCCTTGACGTCTTCGGTGTCCATTGCATCGGCGGCATCGTCGGCGCTCTCGGTACCGGCATCCTCGTCAACCCGGCCCTCGGCGGCGCCGGTATCGTCGACTACTCGACGGCCGATTTCGCTGCCTCCTACGCCGGCACGGCAACGCAGGTCCTGGCCCAGGCCAAGGGTGTGCTCACGACGCTGCTGTGGTCGGGCATCGGCTCGGCGATCCTCTACAAGATCGTCGATGTCATCATCGGCCTGCGCGTTTCGGTCGAAGCCGAGCGCGAAGGGCTCGACCTCGCAACGCACGGCGAAGCCGCCTACCACTCGTAATCGCAGGATTTGCGGCGCCCGGCACAAGGGCGCCGCCGAACAGCCCGTCGCGGCCTATCTAACCATAAGCCGCTCTTGGCCCGGACCTCTCAAGGTCCGGGCCCTTTTCTTTTTAGCGATCCGGCATATGCATGGTTAACATCGCTTTAACCCTACTTTGATTAGGTAGAGCGGACGCATTTGGCGCGACGAAGCATTGGCGATTCGCGTGCCCCCAGGCATTGGACGGGTTTGACATATGGCAAGAAGCACGTCGCCGGCGATGGACGGCCGTCCTGACCGGTTCTCCTTCTCGGCATTCATGCTGCGACAGATCCAGGCTCTTGCCGGCTTTGCGGTCTTCCTGGTCTTGGCGCTCGCGGTTGCGGCGCTTGCGACATGGAACGTCACCGATCCCAGCTATTCCTATGCCACCGGCAACCTGCCGACCAACATTCTCGGTTATAGCGGAGCTGCCTTTGCAGATGTCGCCATGCAGTTCCTGGGGCTCGCCAGTGTCGTTTCGATGCTGCCGATCGTGGCCTGGGCGCTGGCGCTGATTTCCGGCCGTCGCATCAGCCGCATTCCGGCGCGCGCCGGCGCCTGGCTCGTAGGCACCATACTTTCCTCCGCCGTCATCGGCTGTTTCCCACCACCGCTCACCTGGCCGATTCCGAACGGCATCGGCGGTGTTATCGGCGACATGATCCTGCGTTTTCCGGCACTCTTCGTCGGCGCCTATCCGACCGGTGTCTTCGCCACCGCCGTCGGCTGCATCTTCTCTGTCCCGACCGCGTGGATGATGCTCTTTGCGGCCGGCATCGTCGGCCGCAGCGAGCTCGATGAAGAGGAGGACGAAGAAGAGGATTATGTCGATACGCGCAGCAAGGTGCGTGTCGTTGGCGATGAGGACGATGAGGACGACGGGTCCCGCTGGATGGCCTTTAGCGGTGCCATGACACACGCGTGGTATATGAACCAGGCGCGTTTCCGACGGCTTTTCGGCATGGGACCGCGCAAGCGCCGTCAGGGCGATTTCGAATCACCCTATGACTTCAACGATGACGAATTCGGTACGCTGAACGAGCCGGTGCGCGCCAAGCCCGCAGCGCGTGGCGAACGCATGGATCCCTCCATGGAGCCGCGTGGCCTATCGAGCCGTCGGGTCGTTTCGGCGCCTTCCATCTCGCTCAACGACGAGGACGAGGATGACGATCCGCCGTTCGATACCGACTTGCCTCCGCGTCCGGCCGATATCCTGCCCGATGACGATGATGACGACTGGATGATCCGCGCGCCGGCCAAATCGGCCGGTAAACCCGAGCCGCGCGTCATTCCCGCTTCATCTCGTCCGAAGCCCGGCGCCCGCGTCGAACGCGAGGCGCAAGGCTCGTTCATCCGGCCGGAGGGCTTCCAGCTTCCCTCCATGCATCTGCTTGCGGAGCCGAAGAACGTGGTGCGCGATTCCACACTCTCGGCCGATGCGCTGGAGCAGAATGCCCGCATGCTGGAAGGCGTGCTCGAGGATTTCGGCGTCAAGGGCGAGATCATCCATGTCCGCCCTGGTCCTGTCGTCACACTCTATGAACTGGAGCCGGCACCCGGCATCAAGTCGTCCCGCGTCATCGGCCTTGCCGACGACATCGCCCGCTCGATGAGTGCGATTGCCGCCCGCGTTGCCGTCGTGCCGGGCCGCAATGCGATCGGTATCGAGCTGCCGAACCAGACGCGCGAGACCGTCTATCTGCGCGAGCTCATTGCCTCGCGTGATTTCGAAAGCTCCAAGGCGAAGCTTGCCATGGCGCTCGGCAAGACGATCGGCGGCGAGGCCGTGATCGCCGATCTCGCGAAAATGCCGCATCTGCTCGTTGCCGGTACCACCGGTTCGGGTAAGTCCGTCGCCATCAACACGATGATCCTGTCGCTGCTCTATCGCATGACTCCGGAGCAGTGCCGCCTTATCATGATCGATCCGAAAATGCTGGAACTCTCCGTTTATGACGGTATTCCGCATCTTCTCTCCCCTGTCGTCACCGATCCGAAGAAGGCCGTCGTCGCGCTCAAATGGACCGTCCGCGAGATGGAAGAGCGTTACAAGAAGATGTCGAAGATCGGTGTTCGCAACATCGATGGCTTCAACACGCGTGTCGAGCAGGCGCTTGCCAAGGGCGATACGATCTCACGCACGGTGCAGACCGGCTTCGACCGGCAGACCGGCGAAGCGGTCTATGAGACCGAGGAATTCGATCTGCAGCCGATGCCCTATATCGTCGTCATCATCGATGAAATGGCCGACCTGATGATGGTAGCCGGCAAGGATATCGAAGGCGCCGTGCAGCGTCTCGCGCAGATGGCGCGTGCGGCCGGCATCCATGTCATCATGGCAACGCAGCGTCCGTCGGTCGACGTCATCACCGGCACGATCAAGGCGAACTTCCCGACCCGCATCTCTTTCCAGGTCACGTCCAAGATCGACAGCCGCACGATCCTTGGCGAGCAGGGCGCTGAACAACTGCTTGGCATGGGCGACATGCTCTATATGGCCGGCGGCGGCCGCATCCAGCGCGTCCACGGTCCGTTCGTATCCGACGTTGAGGTCGAAGAGATCGTCTCCTATCTCAAGACGCAGGGCTCGCCGCAATATCTCGATGCTATCACTGCCGATGACGACGAGGATGGTGACTATGGTGGCGGTCCGGCCGGCACGGCAAATCTCGCCGATTCGGAAGATCCCTATGATCAGGCCGTTGCCATCGTGCTGCGCGACGGAAAGGCCTCCACTTCCTATGTTCAGCGCAGGCTCGGCATCGGTTATAATCGTGCGGCATCGCTGATCGAACGCATGGAGCAGGAGGGCATCATCGGACCGGCCAACCATGCCGGCAAACGCGAAATTCTCGTGCCGACGGACGGGGATATTCTCGACCGCTGATACAGGAAAATTTTGCAGCCCAGCCCAGCCGTTGGAAACCTCGGGGCATGTAATCCGTTACCTTTCACCGGGCGATCACGGCGCCTTGAAGACGCCGCCTTTCGGCGGCATGCAGATCGCATACAGGAGGTTCACATGACCAACTCCGCATCCATCTTTTCCGGCCTGCCGGTAAGCCGCCGCGCCGTCCTTGGTGTCTTTGCTGCTGCGGCCGTTGCAAACGCCGTTCCGTTTCCCGCTCTCGCTCAGGTCGCACAGGCGGCAGCACCTGCTGCCAACAACGCTACGGCACAGGCGATTGCCGATCATTTCTCCGGCGTCGCCACCATGCAGGGCGAGTTCGTGCAGTTTGGCCCTCGTGGCGAGCAGACCGGGGGCAAGTTCTTCATCGAGCGTCCCGGCAAGCTGCGCTTCAACTATGACGATCCGTCGCCGATGCGCGTCATTGCCGACGGCAGGAATGTCGCGATCGGCAACATTAAGCTGAAGACCTGGGATCTCTATCCGCTTTCCAAGACGCCGCTCAGCCTGCTGCTTGCGCCGCGTATCGACCTTTCCGCCGGCATGGTGAAGGGCGTGAAGCAAGAGTCCGATCTGACGACGATCTCGCTCGGCAACAATACGGTGTTCGGCAATTCGACGATCACGATGATGTTCGACCCGAAGACCTATGACCTGCGCCAGTGGACGATCACCGACAACCAGGGCAAGGACACGTCGGTGATGATCTTCAACGTGAAGACCGGCGTTGCTTTCGACGAGCGCGTATTCCGCGTGCCCTACGAGGATATCAAGGGCACCTCGGCAAACCGCGACTGATGCTTTTCGGTTGATCGCCGGCCGCTTTTACCTGCGAGCGGTTTTCTCGCCGACGCCTTTGCTCTAAAGCCTTTTCAGAGGGATCTGAAAGGGCAGGGCATGAGCTTCTCCATCACCACCTGGAACATCAATTCGGTGCGGCTGCGCATGCCGATCGTCGAGCAATTGGTGCTGAAGCACCGGCCCGACATTCTCTGCCTGCAGGAAACCAAGGTTCCGAACGACCTCTTCCCGTTGGCACCGCTACGCGCCATGGGCTACGAGCATATCATCATCCACGGCCAGAAGGGCTATCACGGAGTTGCCATCGCCTCCCGCGTGCCGCTGGCCGAGGATCATCGGCAGGATTACTGCAATGTCGGGGATGCGCGCCATATCTCGGCGGTCTTCGAGCGCGGCAACCGGCGCATCCGCCTGCATAATTTCTATGTTCCTGCCGGCGGCGACGAGCCGGACCGCACGATCAATCCGAAATTCGGCCATAAGCTCGATTTCATCGAGGAGATGAAGAACCTCAAGGCGAGCGCCGAGCCGAACACCTCAGCCATTCTCGTCGGCGATCTCAATATCGCGCCGCTGGAACATGATGTCTGGTCTCACAAACAGCTTCTGAAGATCGTCAGCCATACGCCCATCGAAACCGACGGGCTCATCGAGGTGATGAAGCGTGGCGGCTGGCACGATCTCATGCGTCAGCATGTGCCCGCCAATGAGAAGCTCTATACGTGGTGGAGCTACCGGGCGAAGGATTGGGAAGCTGCCGACAAGGGCCGACGGCTCGACCATATCTGGTCCTCGCCCGACCTCGGTCCGCATCTGCAGCGCATCGAGGTGCTTAAGGAAGCACGCGGTTGGGAGCGACCGTCCGACCATGTGCCGGTGACCGTGCATCTCAGCCTCTGAAACGTCAGCTGAAACGGTGAAACTGGCTTGCGGCCTGTGCCGCGAGATCGGCAATGCTGTCGCGGATACGGTTTTCCATAATGCGCGCCGCCGATGGATACTCCTCGATCAGTCGAAGGAACAGCGCGCGCGTAATGCGGATGATGCCGGTGTCTTCGCGGGCAATTGCCGTGAACTTGCGCTCCACCAGCGTTATGAGGGCCAGCTCCGAAATCAATGTACCGGGGCCAGCGATGGCTTCCGTCCGCGCCATACCATCCGAGCCCGTCACGCTGAGCTCGAGACTGCCGCTGGTGATCACATAGGCGCTTTCGGCGGGCGAGCCCTGACGGAACAGCATCTGCCCGGCCGCAATCACGCGACGGTCTGCGCCGAAGGCAATCAGGCGCAACTGGTCGTCGTTCATGTCCTTGAAGAGTGGAAGCTGCGCCAGCAGATGGATATCGTCGGAAAGAGACATGCTACGGGATGATCTTGTAGCCGCCGTTCTCCGTCACGAGGATCTCGGCGTTGGACGGGTCCCGCTCGATCTTCTGGCGTAGACGGTAAACGTGGGTTTCCAGCGTGTGTGTGGTGACGCCGGAATTGTAGCCCCAAACTTCTTCCAGGAGCACATCGCGGGTCACGACCTTCTGTTCGGCGCGGTAGAGGTAGCGGATGATCGCCGCCTCCTTTTCCGTCAGGCGGATCTTCTGGCCGTTGTCTGTGGTCAGCAGCTTCTGGCTCGGCTTGAAGAGATAGGGGCCGACAGTGAAAGTGGCATCTTCGCTCTGCTCGTGCTGGCGAAGCTGTACGCGGATGCGCGCCAAAAGCACGGCGAAGCGGAAAGGTTTTGTCACATAGTCGTTGGCGCCGGCCTCAAGGCCAAGGATCGTGTCCGAATCCGTGTCATGACCGGTCAGCATGATGATCGGCGCCTTGAAGCCGCCCTTGCGCAGCAGCTTTACCGCCTCGCGGCCGTCCATATCGGGCAGACCGACGTCCATGATCAGCAGATCGACCGGATTGGAACGGGCGGCCTGGACGCCCTTGCCCGCGGTCGCTTCCTGCAGAACCGTGAATTCCTCATACAACGACAATTGCTCCGTCAGTGTCTGGCGAAGGTCGTCGTCGTCATCCACCAGAAGAATGGTGCGTGCGGTCATGCGGGTGCGTCCTTGCGTTGGTCAGATACTCCTACGCCAAATTCCACATTTGGCAAGGATTGGCGATCTGCTGCTGTTGCTGCCTGAGGTTTCATATGGTTTCAATCGAAGCCCAAGGCAATTCAAGAACATGCGAGAAAAATGGAAAAAGCAAGGCGAAGGCGAAATGGGCAGCCCTCAACCCTCGTGGTGCGTGCAGCGCCGGGCAAGCCAAACAGAGCCATCGTCCGTTTTGGCCCGCTCATCTTGCCCGCCGCGATCGGCCGTAGCGGCCGGACCGTGATCAAGCGGGAAGGCGACGGGGCGACGCCGATTGCTGCCATGCGGCTGCTCTACGGTTTCCGGCGCGGCGAACGAAACGGCCATCTCCCTACAGCGCTGCCCATCAAGCGCATCCGGCCCGAAATGCTGTGGTGCGATCAGCCTGCCGATGCGAATTACAACAGGCCGGTCAAGGCGCCGTTCAAACCGAGCCATGAGGAGATGAAACGGAAGGACGGGCTTTACGATATCTGCCTGGTGCTCGACTGGAACGTGACCTCTCGGGCGCGCAATCGCGGCTCAGCGATCTTTTTCCATCTCATCCGGCCAGGATACGAGCCGACCGCCGGCTGTGTTGCGATCAGTGCCCGCGACATGCGCCGCATCCTGCCTCACCTCAGAAAGGGAACGATCCTCCGCGTTCTCTGATTGTATTGCGGACTCTCTGTCCTATATGGACTTTCGACCGGGCGCGCGGGCTGCAATGCGTCCAGGGAAAACCGCCTCGCGGCTTCAATTCATGCCCCATTCAATTCGTGTCTTTGGCCAATCCTTCAAACTTCCGGAGATATATTGTGACCACTCAGCCCATCATTACTTTCCACGACGGACATTCCATTCCCCAGGTCGGTCTCGGCGTCTGGCAGACGCCGCAAGATATCGCGGCTCCGACCGTGCGCACTGCACTTGCCGCCGGCTATCGCCACATCGATACGGCGTCCGGTTATGACAACGAAGAGGGCGTCGGCGAAGGCATCCGCTCCTCCGGCATCGACCGCAAGGATATCTTTGTCACCACGAAACTGCGCAATACCGACCAGGGCTATGACAATGCATTGCGTGCCTTCGAGGTCAGCCTGAAGAAGCTCGGCAGCGACTATATCGATCTCTATCTCATTCACTGGCCGTCGCCGCATCGCGGGCTTTACCGCGAAACCTGGAAGGCTTTCGTGCGCTTGAGGGAAGAAGGCCGCGTCCGCTCCATCGGCGTGTCGAACTTCTATCCGGACCATCTCGACCATATCGTCGGCGATACAGGCGTGGTTCCTGTTATCAACCAGATCGAGCTGCATCCGGACTTTCAGCAGAAAGCGGCGCAGGAAGCGCATAAGAAACTGAACATCGTCACGGAATCCTGGAGCCCGCTCGGCCAGGGCCGTTTCATTTCCAATCCGGTCATCGGTCAGATTGCTGCCAAGCACGGCAAGGCGCCGGCGCAGGTGATCATACGCTGGCACATCGATACCGGCCTCGTCGTTATTCCGAAGTCGGTGACGCCCTCGCGCATCGAGGAGAATTTCAACGTCTTCGATTTCAAGCTGGATGGCGAAGACATGGCCGCGATTGCCAAGCTCGATAGCGCCGGCGCTCGCATGGGTCCGGATCCGTACACGGCGACGTTCTAAGCGCCGTCTTCTCAGCCTCGCGCAATTAAAAAAGCCCGGCACGCGAGCGCCGGGCTTTTATCATCTCGGATGTGCGAGAGAGATCAGTTCCACTCGCGGATGTCAACAAAGTGGCCGGCGATTGCGGCTGCGGCGGCCATGGCCGGCGAGACGAGATGGGTGCGGCCCTTGAAGCCTTGACGGCCCTCGAAGTTGCGGTTCGAGGTCGAGGCGCAGCGCTCGCCCGGCTTCAGGCGGTCGTCGTTCATGGCGAGGCACATGGAGCAGCCCGGTTCACGCCAGTCGAAACCGGCGGCCTTGAAGATCTTGTCGAGGCCTTCCTGCTCTGCCTGTTCCTTCACAAGGCCGGAGCCCGGAACGATCATGGCGTTGACGGTCGAGGCAACGGTCTTGCCCTCGACGACCTTGGCGACAGCGCGCAGGTCTTCGATGCGACCGTTGGTGCAGGAGCCGATGAAGACGCGGTCGATGCTGATATCGGTCATCGGCGTGCCCGGCTTCAGGCCCATGTAATCAAGCGCACGCCACTTGGAGGCGCGCTTTGTCTCATCCTGGATATCGTCCGGGTTCGGAACGATGCCCTGTACAGAGACGACGTCTTCCGGGGATGAGCCCCAGGAGACGATCGGCGGCAGCTCGGCAGCGTTCAGCTTGACGATACGGTCGAAATGGGCGCCTTCGTCAGACTTCAGCGTCTTCCAGTAGGCGATCGCCTGTTCCAGCGCCTCGCCCTTGGGCGCACGCGGCTTGCCCTTGATATATTCGAAGGTGATCTCGTCGGGCGCAATCAGGCCGGCGCGGGCGCCGCCCTCGATCGACATGTTGCAGATCGTCATACGGCCTTCCATCGACAGCGCGCGGATTGCTTCGCCGGCATATTCGATGACGTAGCCGGTGCCGCCTGCGGTGCCGATCTCGCCGATGATGGCAAGGACGATATCCTTGGCGGTGACGCCTGCCGGCAGCTGGCCGTCGACCTGCACCAGCATGTTCTTCGCCTTCTTCTGGATCAGCGTCTGGGTCGCGAGAACGTGCTCGACTTCCGACGTGCCGATACCGTGAGCGAGCGAGCCGAAGGCGCCGTGCGTAGAGGTGTGGCTGTCACCGCAAACGATCGTCATGCCCGGCAGGGTGAAGCCCTGTTCCGGCCCAATGATGTGGACGATGCCCTGGCGCTTGTCGTTCTCGGAATAATATTCGACGTTGAACTCAGCGGCATTCTTGGCGAGCTGCTCGACCTGAATGCGGCTTTCCTCGTTCTTGATGCCGAGATGGCGGTCAGCAGAGGTCGGAACGTTGTGGTCGACGACAGCAAGCGTCTTTTCCGGCGCGCGAACCTTGCGGCCGGTCATGCGCAGGCCTTCGAAGGCCTGGGGCGAGGTGACTTCATGGACCAGGTGACGGTCGATATAGAGAAGACAGGTGCCGTCAGGCTGTTCGTCGACCAGATGGTCGGCCCAGATCTTGTCGTAAAGGGTACGCGGTGCGCTCATGGCTATAGTCCGTTTTGGCTGGAGCATGGAATTTAAGGGTATGGCGGACAGGCTCCGCCAGCCGTCGTTCGATCAACGAAGTCGGCTGTTGAGCGCACCGGAAACGGACGCAAAGAAACGTGCCGGCAGGCGATAATGGTCCTGCAGCACGAAAATATGCGCACCGATGCATCTGAACTTGGATTCCATGGCGCTGGATATAGCGATTTTTGTTCGAAACGGCAATTCCAATCGTACGGCGCTCTAGCGTCGCGGCATCTGCTTCATCTTCTTCTCGATCCGCCGCAGGAAGAGCGACAGGCCGATCGTCAGGATCAGGTAGATATAGGTGACGATCGAATAGGTCTCGAAGAAGCGGAAGGAGCCAGAGGCATAGACCTTGCCCATCTGCGTGATGTCGGCGACGCCGAGAACGGAGACGAGGGAGGAATCCTTCACCATCGAGACGAAGTCGTTGGAAAGCGGCGGGAAGATCACCCGGATCGCTTGCGGGAAGACAACGAGCCGGAAACGGCGGTAGCGCGACAGGCCGAGCGACTTGGCCGCCTCGATCTGGCCGATATCGACCGACTGGAAGCCGGCGCGGAAGATTTCGGCGATGAAAGAGGAATAGCCGATCATCAGGGCGATGATGGCGCGCCACATCAGCGACAGGTCGCGCACGAGGATTGGCTCGGCAATGCCGGTCTTTACCAGGGGTGTGATCAGGAAATTATAGGCTGCTACAACGCCCGGTGCGCCGACGAAGGCGATATAGAAGAGCAGCACGAGGATCGGAATGCCCCGGATAATCTCGATGTAGAAGCGGGCGATCTGGCGCAGCACGATGCTGTCGGAGAGGCCAAGTAGCGCAATGCCCAGACCGAGCACGGTTGCCAGCACAAAGGCAACGAGCGTCACGAACACGGTGATACCGGCACCATTCACGACGGTCCGGAAGACCTGCGCGTAGATATCGTTGGTGATGATGACGACGGCGAGGAGGATGCCGATCAGGATAAGGACGACCAGCCACCAGGGACGGTCGTCCTTCTCATGTCGCGGGGACGGTGGTAGTGCCATCTGCGATCGCTCGGAGGATTACTGGCCCATCTTGTAGTTGAGGAACCACTTCTTGTTCAGCGCATCAAAGGTGCCGTCCGCCTTCAGGTCGGCAATGGCGGCATTGACGGGAGCGACGAGATCGGAACCCTTCGGAAAGATAAAGCCAAAGTCTTCGGTGCCGAGCGGTTCGCCGACGACCTTCAGCCCGCCATTCGAGGAATCGACATAACCCTTGGCAGCGACACCGTCGGTCAGGACGAGATCGACATCGCCGGTCTTCAGAGCCTGCACGGTTGCGCCGAAGGTTTCGAAGAGTTTGATGCGCGGGTTCTGTTCGTTGCCATCGAGGATTTCATAGACGGCGGTATAGAAGGGTGAGGTGCCGGGCTGGGCGCCGATCAGGCCATCGTTGAAGGCGCCGAAACTCTTGGCATCGGTGAAGCGCTTCTCGTCGCCACGCACCAGCATGAACTGCTGCGAGCGCATGTAAGGGTCGGAAAAGTCGACCTTCTGCTTGCGGTCGTCCTTGATGGTGATGCCGGTCATGCCGATGTTGTACTGGCCGTCGGATACAGCCTGGATCATCGCATCCCAGCTGGTGTTCTGGTATTCGACCTTGAAGTTCAGCCGCTTGGCAATCTCGTTCATTGCGTCATATTCCCAGCCGATCTGCTGACCGGACTTGGGGTCGACGAACTGCAGCGGCGGATAGGCGTTTTCCGTCACCACGACGACAGTCTTGCCGCCAAGATCCGGAAGGCCGGCGGCGAAGGCTGCGAGCGGCGAAAGCATTGCGACGGTCAGGCCGGCAAGTACGGTGCGACGAAAGAACATGGTGTGGCTCCCCAATATTTGAACGGCAGAATTGTCACGGAAGATGCTGATATGGCAAGGCTGCAGGCGTCGCCGATCAGCGCAAAAAAGAAAAGGCGGCCCAAAGACCGCCTTTCCCATGCAATGATTTCGCTTTCGCGAGCTGCTTATTCAGCCGAACCTTCAGCAGCGGCTGCAGCTTCTGCGGCGGCCTTTGCTTCAGCGGCTTCTGCTGCTGCCTTTTCGGCGGCGAGAGCCTGTGCTGCTGCAACCTTTTCAGCTTCGATACGTGCCTTTTCCTCAGCAAGGGCCTGACGCTCGGCATCGTTGAGCTTGCGGGCGCGGGTGCCGGTGTTCTCGACGATACGAGCCGACTTACCGCGACGATCGCGCAGGTAATAGAGCTTGGCGCGACGGACCTTACCGCGGCGAACGACTTCGACGCTTTCGATCATCGGGGAGTAGACCGGGAATACGCGCTCGACGCCTTCGCCGTAGGAGATCTTGCGGACCGTGAAATTTTCCTGCAGACCGCCGCCGGAGCGGGCGATGCAAACGCCTTCATAGGCCTGAACGCGGGTACGGTTGCCTTCCGTGACCTTCACGTTGACACGGACGGTGTCGCCCGGGGAAAATTCGGGAAGGGTGCGCTTGGCTTCGATCTTGGCGGCCTGTTCGGCCTCAAGCTGCTGAATGATGTTCATCGTCTTAACCTTTGGTTCTTCTGAAACAGCCAGAGCGCTCATACGGTCCTTCGGTCGATGCCTCCGGAGTTTGCCCTTGCGGGCGGGAGCGGATTCGCCATTCTTTGTTTGCTGGCAGACGGGGTTAAACCCCATTTCCGCGTGCGCCATTACACGAAAGACTTCCACCTGTCATCCCTTGGACGACAAATTTGTGAAATCAGCCCGCTTTTTCGGGCTTCTGCGCCCCAATCAGGTCTGGCCGCCTTTTCTTCGTCAGCGAGACGGATTGTTCATGGCGCCACTTCTCGATGGCGCCGTGATTGCCGGAAGTGAGGATCGCCGGAATCTCGCGGCCTTCCCATTCCTGCGGGCGGGTGTAATGCGGATGTTCCAGAAGCCCGCCTTCGAAGCTTTCATGCAGGCCGGAGAGGTCATTGCCCATGACGCCAGGCAGGATGCGTACGATCGCGTCGAGCAGGATCAGGGCCGCCGGCTCGCCGCCTGACAGTACGTAATCGCCGATCGAGACTTCCTCGAGTTCGCGTGCCTCGATCACACGCTGGTCGACGCCTTCGAAACGGCCGCAGAGGATGATCACTCCGTCGCCGGCCGCCAGCTGCCGCACGCGCTCCTGCGTCAGCGGCTTGCCGCGCGGGCTCATCAGCAGGCGCGGGCGGTTGTCATTTTCAGAAGTGCTGTCGATGGCGCGGGCGAGCACGTCGGGCTTCAGCACCATGCCGGCGCCGCCGCCAGCCGGCGTGTCGTCGACGGTGCGATGCTTGTCAGTGGCAAAATCGCGGATCTGCACGGCATCAAGCGACCATTGTCCGCGCTCTGCCGCCTTGCCTGCTAGCGAAAATCCCAGATGACCCGGAAACATTTCCGGGTAAAGTGTCAGAACGGTCGCCCGGAAAGCCATGGCGCCTACTTCTTTTTCTTCGGCTTGGCGGGAGTGAGGCCCTTCAGATCGTCGGGATCGTCGATAAGGCCGGCGGCAAGCGGATCAATGAGCAGCTTGCCGGCTTCAAGGTCGATTTCAAGCACGGAGGCTTCCGAAAAGGGGATCAGCACCGGACGCTTGCCGGGGCCTTTGAGT
The DNA here is from genome assembly GCF_014873945.1 of Rhizobium viscosum. Lineage (NCBI taxonomy): Bacteria > Pseudomonadati > Pseudomonadota > Alphaproteobacteria > Hyphomicrobiales > Rhizobiaceae > Rhizobium > Rhizobium viscosum. The sequence goes on from NZ_JADBEC010000001.1 coordinate 2,122,833, forward strand.
TCCAGAAGATCGCCGGCGCCGAAATCGAAGACTCCGGTCACCGTCCCGTAGCTGATGCCTTGATCGTCGAAGGCTTCGAGCCCTTCCAGATCGGCATAGAAGAACTCGTCGTCCTCCAGTTCCTCATCCGACAGGTTGTCGCGTTCGATGTAGAGTTCCAGGCCGTTCAACGCCTCAGCGGCGTTGCGGTCGTTGACGCCGCGGAAGCGGACGACGACCATATTCTTCATCTCGCGCAATTCGAGAACCTCGAAAATGCGCCCATCCATGCTGTGCAGGTGGCCATAATCGCCGAGCGCGGTCGGGTCGGCCGTGTAGGCTTTTACACGCACCTCGCCGCGAATGCCCTGGGCGCCACCGATGGTCGCCATCAGCACCGGGTTTTCAAGCTTGGTCATGGGGTCCTTCATTCGAACGCAGGCAAGAAGCTGAGATCACGCTTCTCATAAACGAAGTGCGCGGGAATGGAAACGAAAACGGGCGGCATGTCGCCATGCCGCCCGTCAGGATTGGGTCGAAACCGATTATTCGGCAGAAGCAGCAGCTTCAGCAGCGTCAGCAGCCTTCTGAGCCCTTTCGGCAGCGCGCTCCTGAGCCTTCTTGCCCGGCTTTGCCTTTTCCGGGTTGTTGCGGGTCTCGCGCTTGGAGATGCCGGCTTCGTCGAGGAAGCGCAGGACGCGGTCGGTCGGCAGGGCGCCGTGGTCGAGCCAGTGCTTGATGCGCTCGCCGTTCAGTTGAACGCGCTTCTCGTCGTCCTTGGCGAGCATCGGGTTCCAGGAACCGAGGTTCTCGAGGAAGCGGCCGTCACGCGGGCTGCGGGCATCGGCGAGAACGACGTGGTAGTACGGGCGCTTCTTGGAACCACCGCGTGCGAGACGAATTTTCAGTGCCATATTCTTTACTCCTTAGGCTTTTCTTGAACCGCTCTGTTGAGCGGCATGGTTATCGGGCTGCGGCGCTCTGTTCAGCGTGGTCCGCAGCGATCTGCTCATGATGCCGGATGACTTCCTTGATGACGAAGTTCAGGAACTTCTCGGCGAAATCCGGGTCCAGATGCGCATCTTCGGCAAGCTGACGAAGGCGAGCGATCTGGTATTCCTCGCGCGCCGGATCGGCCGGCGGCAACTTGTACTTAGCCTTCAGCACGCCGACCTCTTTGGTGCAGCGGAAGCGTTCGGCCAGAATGTGAACGAGCGCCGCATCGATATTGTCGATCGACTGGCGGTAGCTCGAAAGCTGGGCTTTGACGTCTGGATCAATCATGGGGCAGGCGATCCTTTCACTTCTTCTTGGGCAATCCGGGCAGGCCCGGGAAACCACCACCAAGGCCCGGCAGCTTTGCGCCGCCAAGACCGGGCAATCCGCCCGGCAAGCCTCCGCCTAGACCGGGCATACCCCCACCCGGTTTTCCGAGACCCGCGGCTTCCGCCTGCTTCTGCAGCGCTTCAAGCTGCTTCGGGTCGATATTCGAGAGATCAGGCATGCCGCCCATGCCGCCGAGGCCCCCCAGCCCCATCTTGCCGGCAAGGCCGCCCATCATCTGCTTCATCATGCCGCCTTTGCCCTTGCCGCCCATCATCTTCATCATGTCGGCCATCTGCCGATGCATCTTCAGAAGCTTGTTGATGGCAGCCGCATCCGTGCCGGAGCCGGCAGCGATGCGCTTCTTGCGCGAATGCTTGAGCATATCAGGGTTGGCGCGCTCGGCCTTGGTCATCGACTGGATGATGGCGATCTGGCGGCCGAACAGCTTGTCGTCCAAGCCGGCGGCGGCCATCTTGTCCTTCATGCCGGCCATGCCGGGCATCAGGCCCATGATACCGCCCATGCCGCCCATCTTCTGCATCTGACGCAGCTGGTCGGCGAGGTCGTTCAGGTCAAACTTGCCCTTGGCCATCTTGGCGGCCATGGCAGCCGCCTTTTCGGCGTCGATGTTTTCAGCAGCCTTCTCGACGAGCGAGACGATGTCGCCCATGCCGAGGATACGGTCGGCGATACGACGGGGATGGAATTCCTCCAGCTCGCCCATTCGTTCGCCGACGCCGATCAGCTTGATCGGCTTGCCGGTAACGGCGCGCATGGAAAGGGCCGCACCGCCGCGGCCATCGCCATCCATGCGGGTCAGAACGAGGCCGGTGATGCCGACGCGATCGTCGAAGTTGCGGGCGAGGTTGACGGCGTCCTGGCCAGTCAGGCTATCGGCGACCAGCAGGATTTCGTGCGGGCTCGACTTCTTCTTGATGTCGGCCATTTCGACCATCAAAGGTTCGTCGATATGGGTACGGCCGGCGGTGTCGAGAATGACGACATCATGGCCGCCGAGCTTGGCGGCCTGAACGGCGCGGGCGGCGATATCGGTCGGAGACTGGCCGGCAATAACAGGCAGCGTGTCGATGTTTGCCTGGGCGCCGAGCTGGCGAAGCTGCTCTTGCGCTGCCGGACGGCGCGTGTCGAGCGATGCCATCAGCACCTTCTTCTTCTCGCGCGTCGTCAGACGGTTGGCGATCTTCGCCGTCGTCGTGGTCTTGCCGGAGCCCTGCAGGCCGACCATCATGATGACGACCGGGGCTGCCGCATGAAGGTCGACACCGACACCTTCGCCGCCGAGCATCTCGATGAGCTCGTCATGGACGATCTTGACGACCATCTGGCCGGGCTTGATCGACTTCAGGATCTCGGCGCCAACGGCCTTTTCACGCACGCGGTCGGTAAAGGAGCGGACCACTTCCAGCGAAACGTCGGCTTCCAGAAGCGCACGGCGAACCTCCCGCAGCGCTGCGGAAACATCACTTTCCGAAAGCGCGCCACGGCCTGTCAGTCCATTCAGGATGGAACCAAGACGGTCCTGGAGGTTCTCAAACATCGGCTCTTCCTTGATACGTTTCGGGGAGTTTTGGGATGCCCTGGAACGTCGTGCTTTTCCTTGACGAAAACAAGACGCAAAGCCAAAAAGCACCCGAGGGCGCAGCGCGCTGTCGGATGTTGACCTCCGGAATCCAGTCCCGGTCGGCGGCTCGGAGTCTGTTACTCGTCGCGGATTGGGCGCGATAAACAGGAAAGCTGCGGGAAAGTCAAGGCGAATGCGTTCAACGGCGTCGTGGCAGGCTTTTCCGACGTCGTGCGGCAGGACTGGTGCGGGGATATTCCGCTATGCAGCCGGTCGCGCGACGGAAGTATATATCTATATATACTAACATATTCGCTTTAAAATTAGCCGATGTTTAGTTGAATATTTTGATCGGCAAGCGCGAATTCGCGCGAAATGCCAGTTGCAAAATATTCCGCTTCTGATTCTACTTTCTACTTAAGTAAATTCTGTAAAATGATTCGTGAATATCCTTGATGCCGAATGAATCGGCGGAGATATCAAATGATAAACCCAGATATAGAAAGCTGGGCGCTGGCACGCGCCCATAATATAGTTCTGCGAGAAGGCCTGAATTTGGCGAAGGCGGCACAGGACCTGGATCGCAAGCGGTCCCGCCTGCTGGTCTACGAGCTCAGAAAGGTCATTACCGCCGCTATCGTCGAAGCGCACGCGGCGTCTCTCAATTCCGAAGGCACGGTGCGGTAGATCCGGATTTCGCCTAGTTTGCAAAGGCTGACAGTGCCGTACCCGTTCTGATTTCGCGGGCCTGGCCTTTATGCTTAAGAAAGAGGACGAACCTCGCTTGGCGTTCACCCACTGGTAATCCCCGAGCATTTCCGCCATATACAGCCAAAACGCAGCGGAAATAGTCAAATGACTAACACGGTCGAATTCGCGAAGATGAACGGGCTTGGCAACAAGATCCTGGTTGTCGACATGCGCGGGCGGACCGACAAGGTGACGCCGGAGGCGGCGATCGCACTCAATACGGATGCAGAGACGCAGTTCGATCAGATCATGGCGATCCATGATCCGAAGGCGCAGGGAACAGACGCATATATCGACATCCTCAACTCCGACGGATCCAAGGCGCAGGCCTGCGGCAATGGTACGCGCTGCGTCGTGCAGGCGCTCGCCGCCGAGACCGGCAAGAAGGCCTTCACCTTCCAGACGGTTGCCGGCATCCTGAATGCCGTCGAGCATGAGGATGGCACGATCTCCGTCGATATGGGCCGGCCGGTTTTCGAATGGAACCGTATTCCACTCGCCGAAGAATTTCACGATACGAGCCGCATCGAGCTGCAGATCGGGCCGATCGACAATCCGGTGTTGCATTCGCCTTCGGCCATGTCGATGGGCAATCCGCATGCGATCTTCTGGGTCGACCGCGATCCGATGAGCTTCGATCTCGAACGTTTCGGGCCGCTACTGGAAAACCATCCGATGTTCCCGGAAAAGGCGAATATCTCGCTGGCGCAGGTCATCTCGGATTCGGCGCTGCGGACACGCACATGGGAGCGCGGCGCCGGCCTGACACTCGCCTGCGGTTCGGCTGCCTGTGCTTCCGCCGTCAGTGCCGCGCGCACCGGCCGCACCGGCCGCAAGGTGACGATCGATGTCGCCTCCAGCCCGATCCGCCAGCCGCTGGTTATCGACTGGCGCGCGAATAACCATGTCGTCATGACTGGTCCTGCCGAATGGGAATGGTCCGGCACGGTCGATCCGACGACCGGCTCATGGTCACGCGATGCTGCACCCGGAGCGGAAGCGCGGTGAGCGGCGTCGAGGTCATCACCTTCGGCTGTCGTCTCAATACCTATGAATCCGAAGTCATGAGATCGCAGGCCGAAGCGGCCGGGCTCAACAATGCCATTCTGGTCAATACCTGTGCCGTGACCGGTGAAGCTGTGCGCCAGGCCCGCCAGGCGATCCGCCGCGCGCGCCGCGACAATCCGCATGCCCGCATCATCGTCACCGGCTGTGCAGCCCAGACGGAAAAGCAGACCTTCGCCGAAATGGCTGAAGTCGATGCCGTGCTCGGCAATGAGGAAAAGCTGAAGGCTGCCTCCTATCGCGCGCTTCCAGATTTCGGCGTTTCGGCGGAAGAGAAACTGCGCGTCAACGACATCATGAGCGTGCGCCACACTGCGCCGCAGATGGTCAAGCATATCGACGGCCACGTGCGGGCCTTCATCCAGGTGCAGAACGGCTGCGACCACCGCTGCACCTTCTGCATCATCCCCTATGGGCGCGGCAATTCGCGTTCCGTGCCGATGGGGGCGGTGGTCGAACAGGCGCACAGTCTCGCGGAAAGCGGCTATCGTGAAATCGTGCTGACCGGCGTCGATGCTACGAGCTATGGCGCAGATCTTCCCGGCGAGCCGACGCTTGGGCTGCTCGCAAAGACGCTGCTCAAGCAGGTGCCTGACATACGCAGGCTGCGGCTATCTTCGATCGACAGTATCGAGGCCGATCGCCATCTCATGGACCTCATCGCGGACGAACCGCGCTTCATGCCGCATCTACATCTCTCCCTGCAGCATGGCGACGACATGATCCTCAAGCGCATGAAACGCCGCCATCTGCGTGCCGATGCTCTGCGTTTCATCGAAGACGTGCGGCGGCTACGGCCGCAGATCAGCTTTGGCGCAGACATGATCGCCGGCTTCCCGACGGAGACCGAAGAGATGTTCGAGAACGCTGTGCGCCTCGCCGAAGAAGCCGACATCGCGCATCTGCACGTCTTCCCCTACAGCCCACGGCCCGGCACGCCTGCCGCGCGTATGCCGCAGCTCGATCGCTCGCTCATCAAGGATCGCGCCGCTCGCCTCCGCGCCACTGGACAGATGCTGTACCAGCGCCATCTGGACAAGATGGTCGGAACACGGCAATGGCTGCTGGTGGAAAATAACGGTCTTGCCCATACGGAAAACTTCACGCTTGTTGCCGTGCCCGGCCTTCGCCCGCGCGATATCGTCGAAGCGACGATATCAGGCCACAACGGCAAGCATCTCGATATGCAATTGACGGCTGCCGCGGCGGCCTGACTTCACGGACAGCTCATGGCGCTCAGTTTCATCAAAAAGGTCTTCACCTTCGGCAAGCCGGCGGAAGAGCCTGTGCCAGAGGCCGTTGAACGGGAGCTGGAGCCGCGCTCGCGCAACGAAGATCTGCCAGTTGCGGCCGATCCTGTTCTGGCCGAGGAAATGGATACGGCCGGCGGGCCGGCGGCGGATATCGATGAAGCTCTCGCCGAGCAAGAACCGGTTGAAGCTCAGTCGGAATTGCTCCCCACCGTCGATGATCTGGGCGACATGGACGTGGTTCCCCTGTCGCTGTTGGAAGCCGAGGCGGAAGCGAATGCAGATGACGCTGCGGTAGCACCCCCCTCTGTCCCTTCGGGACATCTCCCCCACAGGGGGGGAGATCGTTTGGAGGATGACGCTGCCGTGAGAGAGGAAGGCAGAGTCGAGCCTACGGAAGTATTTCCAGAGGAGATTCCGGTTGAGGAGGCGCAGAATATTCCGGTGGAGGTGGAGCAAGGTTCTCAATCCTTGCCAATCTCCCCCCTTGTGGGGGAGATGTCCGGCAGGACAGAGGGGGGTGTCACCCCCGCCGAATCGGCGCCGGATCCCATCCTTCCCAGAGGCTTTGCCACTGGACCGGTCGCTGAACCCGAGCCTCTGGTCACTCCGCAGCCAAGACTTTCCTGGTTCCAGCGCCTGCGCAATGGCCTCGCGCGCACGTCCTCGCAGTTAACCGGCCAGATCGCCGCGCTCTTCACCAAGCGCAAGCTCGATGACGAGACACTGCAGGATCTCGAAGATCTGCTCATCCAGGCTGACCTCGGCGTCGAGACGGCGATGCGGGTGACCGATACGCTTGCTTCGGAGCGTTACGGCAAGGACGTGACCGGCGAGGATGTGAGCCGCATCATGGCGGCCGAAATCGCCAAGGTGCTGAAGCCGGTCGCCAAGCCGCTGCAGCTCGATCTCTCGCACAAGCCGCATGTTATCCTCGTCGTCGGCGTCAACGGTACCGGCAAGACGACGACGATCGGCAAGCTTGCGGCGAAGCTTTCCGGCTCCGGCCTCAAGGTCATGGTGGCGGCCGGCGATACGTTCCGTGCAGCCGCCATCGAGCAGCTGAAGATCTGGGCCGATCGCACCAAGTCCGAATTCATCGGCACCAAGCTCGGCGCGGATGCGGCAGGCCTTGCCTATGATGCCTTCGAGCAGGCGAAGGCCAGGAAATGCGATGTGCTGATCATCGATACGGCCGGCCGCCTGCAAAACAAGGCGGAGCTGATGGCCGAGCTCGAGAAGATCGTGCGCGTGCTCGGCAAGCTCGACCCGGATGCGCCGCACACCGTTCTCCAGACGCTCGATGCGACGACGGGTCAGAACGCACTCAATCAGGTGGAAATCTTCCGCAATGTCGCCGGCGTCAGCGGGCTGATCATGACCAAGCTTGACGGAACGGCGCGTGGCGGCATTCTGGTGGCGATTTCCGCCAAGCATAAGCTGCCGGTCTATTTCATCGGTGTCGGGGAAGGGGTCGACGATCTCGAGCCGTTCGAGGCAGAGGATTTTGCGCAGGCCATTGCCGGTCTTGGCCAATGATGCCACAGATTAGCCGTTGATGGCTTGCATGCATTGCAAAAAAGCAGGTTTGAAGAAGCATGACGACTGAAAGCGATATTACTCCCAGCGCCGCAGACCGGCATCATCCGCTTCTGAAACTGGCGCTGGAACTCGGGCCGCTTCTGGTCTTTTTCTTTGCCAATCTGCGTGGTGAATGGCTCGTCGCGCGTTTTCCGGCGTTGGCCGAACTCGGTGGTCCGCTCTTCGTGGCGACCGGCCTCTTCATGGGCGCGACCATTCTCTCGCTGGTGGTTTCCAAGATCATGCTTGGCCATCTGCCGATCATGCCGTTCGTTTCTGGTATCGTCGTGCTGATCTTTGGTTCTCTGTCGATCTGGCTTCAGAACGAAACCTTCATCAAGATGAAGCCGACGATCGTCAATGCGCTTTTCGGTTTTGCCCTGCTTGGCGGCCTCGCCTTCGGCAAATCGCTGCTCGGCTATGTCTTCAACGCCGCCTTCCAGCTCGATGCCGAAGGCTGGCGCAAGCTGACGATCCGCTGGGGCATCTTCTTCCTGTTTCTTGCGGTGCTGAACGAAGTCGTCTGGCGTAATTTCTCGGATAATTTCTGGATTGCCTTCAAGGTCTGGGGCACGATGCCGATCACCATCATCTTCACCATGGCGCAGATGCCGCTGGTGCTGAAGCACAGCATTTCCACCGAGGCTGAAAGCGAGAAGTGACTGTTATCAACGGCGCCGACCGGTCACGGCATCAGATCTTCTGGTTTTCCGCCTGCCTTGCAGTTCTGATCGCCCAGATAGTTGCCGAATATCTGGTGGGCCGGGTGCCGATCTGCACTTGCGGCTACGTCAAGCTGTGGGAAGGCACGGTCAATTCCAGCGGCAATTCCCAGCATCTGTCCGACTGGTACACACCGTCGCATATCATTCACGGCTTCCTGTTCTACGGGCTGGCGCATCTCGTGCTTCGCGGCAAGCCGTTTGCGGCGCGCCTGCTCCTGGCTGTTCTCATCGAATCCGGCTGGGAGCTTCTGGAAAATTCGCCTTTGATTATCGATCGCTACCGCACGGCGACAATCTCGCTCGACTATTACGGCGATAGCATCATCAATTCGGCCATGGACACGATCTTCATGGCCGTCGGCTTCTTCTTCGCCTCGAGAGCGCCTGTGGCGCTGACTGTTGCCATTGCCATCTTCTTCGAGATTTTCACCGGTTACGTGATCCGGGATAATCTGACGCTGAATGTGCTGATGCTGATCTGGCCTGTCGAAGCGATCAAGGTCTGGCAGGGCGGGGCTTAGGAAACCGGCTTGCCCAGCGCCTTTTCCATTGCTGGAAAAAGACCTTCCTTCAGGCTGATATCGTCAAAGGGGCCGACACGCTTGTAGATGATCGTGCCATCTGGCGCGACGAGATAGCTTTCCGGAATGCCGTAGACGCCCCAGTCGATTGCCGCCTTGCCGTTCGGGTCGACGCCGATGGCGTGATAGGGATTGCCGAGTTCGCCGAGGAAGCGCAAGGCGTTCTCGTTCTTGTCCTTGTAGTTGATCGCGACGATGTTCAGCCGCCCATCCTCGGCAAGCTGCTTGAGAAGGGGATGTTCATCGCGGCAGGGAATGCACCAGGAGGCGAAGACGTTGACGAGGGTAAGCTTGCCCTTGATTGCCTCATCCGTCAGCGCCGGCAGATTGGAACCTTCGAGCGGCGGCAGGTTCAGCGACGGCGCTTTGGTGCCGATCAAAGCTGAGGGGATTTCGGCGATATTCTTGCCATGGAAATCCTGATCGTAGAGCATTTTCGCTGCCGTTGCCGCGATGCCGCCAAAGACGAGCAGCGGAATCAGGGCAAGCACATAGCGGCTGGCGCCGCGGCTTTTCGGCCTATTTTCTTGCGGAGCCTCGGTCATTCCTCGTCCTTCGGTCGGGCGGACCGGCGGCGGATACCGGCGGCTTCAAGCGCTGCCAGTTCCTTCTGGCGTGCGCGCCCGTCAGTCCAGGTCCAGAGCGTTACCGCGATCGTCACAACGGCGGCAAAGCCATAGGAGCCATAGACGTAGAAAGCGTAGGAGCTCATCGCTATTCCTCCCGGCTTGCCATGCGGGCGGCCATGCGGCGCTGAGAGGCGATGCGGCGGCGCCAGATCTCATTTCTCATCGCCATCAGATGCAGCGTGAAGAAGAGCAGGGTGAAGGCGATCGCCATGATCAGCAGCGGGTGCAGGAATTCCGGATCGATCGCCGGCCCATCGAGGCGCAGGACGCTTGCCGATTGATGCAGCGTGTTCCACCAGTCGACCGAAAACTTGATGATCGGAATGTTGACGAAGCCGACGAGAATGAGGATGGCGGTGACGCGCGCTGCCTTGGACGGTTCATCCATGGCGCGGTTCAGTGCAATCAGGCCGAGATACATCAGGAAGAGAATGAAGACGGAGGTGAGCCGCGCATCCCAGACCCACCATGTGCCCCACATGGGCTTGCCCCAGAGCGAGCCGGTGACGAGTGCAAGCAGAGTGAAGGCGGCCCCGAGCGGAGCTGCGGCCTTGGCCGAAACATCCGCCAGCGGATGGCGCCAGACGAGTGTGCCGATCGCCGAAATGCTCATGATCGTATAGCACATCATGGAAAGCCAGGCGGCGGGCACATGCACATACATGATGCGCACCGTCTCGCCCTGCTGATAGTCGCCCTCGGTCGAGAAGCTCAGATAGAGCCCGATGATAAAACAGAGGGCCGTGATGCCGGCCAGCCATGGAATGATGCGCGATGCCAGCGCCAGAAACCGCGTCGGGTTGGCAAGATCGCTGAATTTGCTGATGGCAAGGCTCGTTTCGCTCATATCCGTTTCCTTACCTTGATCCGCCCGGAGCCGCAATCGAAGCGCCGATCAATCCGCTGTGTTTCTGAGCGCAAGGGCTGCGGCCGCCGGACCGATGACGGCAAAGAAGAGCGTCAGGGCGATAAGGATCAGGAATGGCGGCAGGAAGGGCGCCGGTCCCACGACCGCTGCATAGCTGGCGCTGACGCCGAAGATCAGCACCGGGATCGTCAGCGGCAGGATGAGTACCGAGACCAGCAGGCCGCCACGCGGCAGTGCTATGGCAACGGCTGCACCGACAGCGCCGATGAAGGTGATCGCCGGAGAGCCGACGAAGAGCGTGAGCATGGTCGCACCGATCGCCGTCTCGTTCATGTTCATGAAGAGGCCGAGCAATGGGGAGGCGATGACGAGCGGCAGGCTGGTTGCGGTCCAGTGGGCGGCGCATTTGATGAACACTGTCAGCACCAATGGCGTTTCCTGCATCAGCATCAAATCGAGTGAACCGTCGTCACGCTCCGCCTGGAACAGCCGATCGAGCCCGAGAAGGGCAGCGAGCAGCGCGCCGATCCAGACGATGGCTGGACCGATGCGCGAGAGAAGCGCAAGATCAGGCCCGACGCCGAAGGGGATGACGGCGACGACGGTCAGGAAGAAGAGGATGCCGATCAGGGCGCCACCGCCGGCGCGGATGGAGAGCCTCAGGTCACGCAGGAAAAGGGCGGTCATCCCCACACTCCCTGATCCACCCCGGCAAAACCAGTCATTTTCAGTTCCCTGGTCCCTTCCAGCCCAAGAGGCTGATGCGTCGCGGCGACGACAATCCCGCCTTTCCTGCGATGCGCTTCAATCAATTCCGTAAACAACCTGTCTGCACTGGTATCCAGCGCTGCAGTCGGCTCGTCCAGAAGCCAGACCGGACGATACGCGACCAGAAGCTTGGCGAAAGCGAAGCGGCGCTGCTGGCCGGCCGAGAGGTAGCCGAAGGGGAGGTGGGTGATGCCGGGCAGGCCGACAGCTTCGGCGGCTTCTTCGGTGCTCAGACCGGCAGCTTTGCGAGGTTCAAGGAAGGATCTCCAGAAATCCAGATTCTCTGCAACCGTAAGTTCAGTCTTCATGGCGTTACGATGGCCAAGGTAGTGGCTGGCTTCGGCTGCCGGACGCCTCCCGGCACTGACCGAATCAGAGGCCGTGACAGAGCCCTTTTCCGGCCTCAAAAGACCGGCGATGACGCGCAATAAAGTGGACTTTCCCGATCCGTTTTTACCCGTCAGAATAAGTGCCTCGCCGGGCTGCAAGTGAAAGGAAACGTTAACGAAAATGAGATCCTCACCGCGCCGGGCTGCCAGATTTTCAGCGGTAAGATGCATGCATCGGCTCTTTCTTCGTTGGCGCTGTCGGCAAGCTCAAAAAATGTCCAATTTTGACCTTTGTCGGTATGGCAAGTCTTTACGAAATTATCTATAAGACCTGCAACCACGCCAGCGGTCGGCGTGAATTTCATCCTTGCGCCGAACTTGAGGGCTTTCCTCACGTGCGGACAGCGGAAATGGCCGTACCCGCATCCTGATGTGCATTAAGTGCATAGGCGTTCGCACGACTGTGTTGGCTATCAGAAACGGGGTCTCTCGTGTCTAAATCTCTTGACAGTTTCAATTGTCGGTCCACGCTTTCCGTTGGTGGAAAGGACTATGTCTACTACAGCCTGCCGAAGGCTGAGGCAAACGGTCTCCCCGGCGTATCGAAGCTCCCCTATTCGATGAAGGTGCTGCTGGAAAATCTGCTGCGCTTCGAAGACGGTCAGTCGGTCACCAAGGAGCACATCCTTGCCGTCGCCGAATGGCTGAACAATAAGGGCGCTGTCGAGAACGAAATCGCCTACCGTCCGGCCCGCGTGCTGATGCAGGACTTCACCGGCGTTCCGGCTGTCGTCGACCTCGCCGCAATGCGCGACGCCATGGTCTCCCTGGGCGGCGATCCGGAAAAGATCAACCCGCTCGTTCCCGTCGACCTCGTCATCGACCACTCCGTCATCGTCGACGAATTCGGCACGCCGCAGGCTTTCGCCAAGAACGTCGAACTGGAATACCAGCGCAACGGCGAGCGCTACCGCTTCCTGAAGTGGGGCCAGCAGGCATTCAAGAATTTCCGCGTCGTTCCTCCGGGCACCGGCATCTGTCACCAGGTCAATCTCGAATATCTCGGCCAGACTGTCTGGACGAAGGAAGAGGATGGCGAAACGATCGCTTATCCGGATACCTGCGTCGGCACCGACTCGCATACGACGATGATCAACGGTCTCGGCGTTCTCGGCTGGGGTGTGGGTGGTATCGAAGCTGAAGCCGCCATGCTCGGTCAGCCGGTTTCGATGCTTCTGCCCGAAGTCATCGGCTTCAAGCTGACTGGCAAGCTCAAGGAAGGCGTCACCGCGACCGACCTCGTTCTGACCGTCGTGCAGATGCTGCGCAAGAAGGGCGTCGTTTCCAAGTTCGTCGAATTCTTCGGTCCGGGCATGGACAATATGCCGCTCGCCGACCGTGCAACGATCGGCAACATGGGTCCGGAATACGGCGCGACCTGCGGCTTCTTCCCGGTCGACGGCGAAACCATCAACTACCTCACCATGTCCGGCCGCACGCATGACCGGATCGCGCTCGTCGAAGCCTATTCGAAGGCTCAGGGCATGTGGCGCGAAGGTGATGGTTCCGATCTCGTCTTCACTGACACACTGGAACTCGACCTTGGCGACGTCGTGCCGTCGATGGCTGGCCCGAAGCGTCCGGAAGGCCGCATCGCTCTCGAAAACATCGCCTCCGGTTTCGCCGGCTCGATGGATACCGACTACAAGAAGCCCGGCCAGCTCAACAACCGCTATGCGGTCGAAGGCACGGATTTCGATCTCGGCCATGGTGACGTTGCGATTGCCGCCATCACCTCCTGCACCAACACGTCGAACCCGTCGGTGCTGATCGCTGCCGGCCTTCTCGCCCGCAATGCTGTTGCCAAGGGTCTGAAGACCAAGCCATGGGTCAAGACCTCGCTTGCTCCGGGATCGCAGGTCGTCGGTGAATATCTTGCCAAGTCCGGCCTGCAGGCCGATCTCGACAAGCTCGGCTTCAACCTCGTCGGCTTCGGCTGCACGACCTGCATCGGCAATTCCGGCCCGTTGCCGGCGCCGATCTCCAAGACGATCAACGATAAGGGCCTGATCGTTTCCGGCGTGCTCTCGGGCAACCGCAACTTCGAAGGCCGTATCTCGCCGGACGTTCAGGCGAACTACCTCGCTTCGCCGCCGCTCGTCGTCGCCTACGCACTCGCCGGCACGGTTCAGAAGGATCTGACCAAGGAGCCGATCGGCGAAGATCAGAACGGCAACCCTGTCTATCTCAAGGACATCTGGCCGACCTCGCATGAAGTGCAGGACTTCATCCAGAAGTACGTCACCCGCGAACTCTACGAGACGAAGTATGCAGACGTCTTCAAGGGTGACGAAAATTGGCAGGCCGTTCAGGTTCCCCCGGGCCAGACCTATGCCTGGGACGACGATTCGACCTATGTTCAGAACCCACCGTATTTTGTCGGCATGGGTAAGAAGGGCACGGGCACGTCCGACATCAAGGGCGCACGTGTCCTCGGCCTCTTCGGCGACAAGATCACCACCGACCACATTTCTCCGGCCGGTTCGATCAAGGCTGCTTCGCCGGCCGGCGCCTACCTGCTTGGCCACGACGTCGCAGTCGCCGACTTCAACCAGTACGGCACGCGTCGCGGCAACCATGAAGTCATGATGCGCGGCACCTTCGCCAACATCCGTATCCGCAACTTCATGCTCGGTGCGAACGGCAAGGAAGGTGGCTACACCATCCACTATCCGTCCAAGGAAGAGACCTCGATCTACGATGCGGCCATGCAGTACAAGGCCGAAGGCGTTCCGCTCGTCATCTTCGCCGGCGTGGAATATGGCAATGGCTCTTCGCGTGACTGGGCCGCAAAGGGCACGAACCTGCTCGGCGTAAAGGCCGTCATTGCCCAGAGCTTCGAGCGTATCCATCGTTCGAACCTGGTCGGCATGGGTGTCATCCCCTTCGTCTTCGAAGAGGGCACGACATGGCAGAGCCTCAACCTGAAGGGCGACGAACTCGTTACCATCGAGGGCCTCGAAAACATCAAGCCGCGCGAAAAGAAGATCGCCAAGATCACTTATGCCGATGGCACCGTGAAGGACGTTCCGCTGGTGTCGCGCGTCGATACGCTGGACGAGGTCGTCTACCTCAACAATGGCGGCATCCTGCAGACGGTTCTGCGTGATCTCGCTGCCTGATTGTTAAGATACTTGCCTGATAATGACCGCCGGAGAGCAATTTCCGGCGGTTTTTCTTTGCGGAAAGCGAGGCTGTTTCATTGCTCACGGTGATGTGTTTCGGCCGCCATCCGCCTGGGGCTCCGTCTCACCCGTTCGTGACTTTCCGTTTGGACTGGGAAGGATTATTCGTACGTTCATATCTCAGAGCCGGCGGTTCAGGACCGCTGCCGGCCCTGGAAAAGAGGTGCTGGTGAATGTCCCCGCGTTTTATGATCCCGTTGATCGCCGGGCTTGCTTTTGCAGGTCCTCTCCTGGCCGAAGATGGCACGCCGAAAGGCGTCGTTGAGCTGTTCACGGCGCAGGGCTGCGCCTCCTGTCCGCCGGCCGATGCCGCATTCCGCAAGCTCGTTAGCCAGGGCAATGTCATCGCGCTCGCCTATCACGTCGACTATTGGAATTATCTCGGCTGGGCCGACACGCTGAGCTCGAAGGAAAATACCGAGCGGCAGTACGGCTATGCCCGCATGATGGGCCGCAGCAACGTCTATACGCCGCAGGTAATCGTCAATGGCCGTGACCATCTCGCAGGCGCCGATCTTGCCGGTATCAACGGCAAGATAAACAGCTATGCCAACGAGGGCAAAGGCTTGACCGTGCCTGTCAGCGCTCACATGAGCGGCGATGAGTTGGAGATCAAGCTTGGCGCCGGCCAGGGCAAGGCCAATGTGGTGATCGTCTATTTCGACAAGGAAAAAACGATCGAGGTCGAGAAGGGCGAAAACAGCGGCAAGAAGATTTCTTACCTCCACAGTGTGACTGATGTGGAGACCGTCGGCATGTGGGATGGCAAGGCTACGACGCTCACTCTGCCGGCGAGCGTGATGGAAAAACCGGATCTCGAGGGGTCGGCGATTCTCTTGCAGTCTGTGACTGACAACGGCGATCCAGGAGCGATCCTCGGCGCGACAGTCGTCATGGCAGGAAAAAATATCTAAGAATTTCATTCACTTGCGGGTGAATGTCAGGCGGCCCGGCCAAGCGTATTCGGGGCTGGGGTTAAGGTCGATACGCTCCGCCGGGCCCTTTGGCGCGCTGGCGCCAAACTGGAACCTATAGTTCTCTTGGAAATGAGGCGCTGTTTTGACTGAAATGCGGCACTCCGCAGAAAGCAGGTTTCGTCCCCAGTGTGACAGTCGGTGCCCTTGCAATTTGCTGCGGCTCGGGCAAACTGTCACTCTCCTGTCACACGTGGAGGTCTTGGGAGTCTGATGACAGATACGCCGGATTTGCGATACGGCGAAAGCCGCTCCGTCGACAATAGCTCTTCAACCGTCGTTGATCTCAAGGAATACAGACAGAACAAAGATCCGATGCCAGTGACGTTTCACCGGCGGGAGCTCGACCAGATTCTGTGGATCTATGGTCGAATGGTGGGCGAAGGCGAGTGGAAAGACTACGCCATCGACCACACTGGGGAGAAGGCGGTGTTCTCCGTCTTCAAGCGTTCGGGCGAAATGCCGCTCTTCCGCATCGAGAAGAATCCGAAGCTTGCTGCCAAGCAGGGCGCCTTTTCGGTCGTGAACATCAACGGCATGATCCTGAAGCGCGGCCATGAGCTTGGGCCAGTCCTGAAGGTTTTCGACAAGTCGCTGAAGCTCGTCGACAAGTAAGCGATATCACCCCTTGAACAACGTGCCCGGATAGGTTTCAGGGTCGGGATGGGTTTCTGTTCCTTCGCCCAGTCTGCGCTGCATTAGCATCGTATCGAGCCAGCGGCCATGCTTGTATCCGGCACCTTTCATCAGGCCGATCTCTTCGAAACCCAGCGAACGATGAAGCGCGATAGAAGCCGGGCTTGCACCACCGATGACAGCGGTCATCTGGCGGAAGCCAGAGACGGTGCAGCGCGAAATCAGCTCTCCAAGAAGCAGTTTGCCGATGCCCTTGCCGCGCGCCTCCGTGCCTAGATAAATCGAATCCTCGACCAGCCAGCGATAGGCCGGGCGGGTGCGGAAGGCCGAGGCATAGGCATAGCCGAGCAGGGTTCCGTCCTCGGCTGTTGCGGCGATATAAGGATAGCCCTGCTCGCGAATAGCGGAGTAGCGGGCCGTCATTTCCGTCTCGGCCGGCGGCACGATCTCGTAACTCGATGTGCCGCTCAGCACAGCTTCGCGGTAGATTTCAGTAATGGCGGGAAGATCGGAAGGAAGGGCGTCGCGCAGGAGAGGGAGCATTTCGGATCGATCGGCACGGTTGGATGACGGCTTACGTTGAAGCACTCCAGCGAACTGCCCGCAACAAAAAAGGCGGCCGAAGCCGCCTTTTCGTTTTCAGTCCAGCCTGCTTACTTACGGTTGCCCATGAACTGCAGCAGGAACATGAAGAGGTTGATGAAGTCGAGATAGAGTGTCAGAGCGCCCATGATGGCCTTGCGGCCAGCGACGTCATAACCGTCTGCTTCATAATACATTTCCTTGATCCGCTGGGTATCGTAGGCGGTGAGGCCCGCGAAGATCAGCACGCCAATCACGGAGATTGCGAACTGCAGGGCCGACGAAGCCAGGAAGATGT